>NZ_CP053073.1:3600000-3958808 GCF_013003985.1 Usitatibacter palustris
CTCGCACTTCAGTCGCCAGTCCATCGCAAGCGCGAGCTCCACGCCACCGGCACCGCCGCCGACGATCGAGATCGAGGTCACGGTGCCCGCGTGCGCCGCTTCGAGCACACGCTGCCATCCCTCGACGGCCTGTTCGAGCGGACGCACGGCAATCGCGAATTGCTCCACGCCGTGCGCGCTGCCGATGCGCGGTACTGAACCGATGTTCACCGACAGGACGTCGTAGGCAAGGACACTGCCGTCGGCGCAGATCACTTCGCGCATCGACGGATTCACGAGCACCGCGTTGCTCTGCACGAAGGAAGCGTGGGCGCGCGCGGCGAGCTTCACGAGATCGATGGCGATCTCGTCGAAGCGGTAGTGGCCCGCGATGCAGCCGGGGAGCATGCCCGTGTAGGGAAGCTGCGGGCGCGGCGTGACCAGCGTGACGCTCAAGGACTGGTCGGCGCGTTCGCCCAGGTCTTTCAAAACATGCAGGTGCGCGTGGCCCCCGCCCAGCAGGACGAGCCGCTTCAACGCCGGGCCTCCAAGCGCAGGTCGCCGAACCAGGCCGTGACGCTCTCACCGGTCTGGTCGGTATCGGCCGAAACCGCCACGCCCGAGATGCGCGGTGTGGGCTTCTTCCATGAATCGCCGAAGGCCGCACGGAAATCGGCTTCCACGTCGCGAGATTCGGCGGCCCACTGCCCGGCCTGCGCCGGCCCGGACTTCAACACGATGAGGCGTACGCGGTCCGTGTAGGGATTCCACACGCTCGTGCCGACCGGATTGCGGTTGTCCCAGACGTAGCAGATCGCCGCGGTCGGCAGCTCCGCGCCATAGACGAGCTTCGCGATCGCCATCCGCGCGCGTTGAGTGATCGTGAGATCCGACTCGGGCACATCGAAAGTCACGTAGACGCGCGCCGCGTAGTCATCGCCTTCCTTGCTGAGGAGATCCGCTTTCTCGAGCACGCGATCAACTTTCCAGCGCCAGGCGAGGATGGGACGTTCCGTGGGCTCCACCGCGAGGCGATGGCCGAAGGAACCGGCGGCCGCAACCGAGCGAACGCGCATCACGGTGCGGCCTTCGTCGGCGACGAGGGTGAACTCCGGCGGCTTGAGGTTCGGGATCAGCAAGGGCTGCCATGCGGTGGGAAAGACGGTGCCGGGCGGTGAGGAGGAGAAAGGCGTGATCGACGTCGGCTCGGCAGCGACGGCAACAAATACAACGACGAGCAGCCACAGCCCGCGAATCACGAGAGAACCTCCTGGAGACGGCCCTCGCGCTGCAGCCGTGCGTAATCTTCAGGACGATCGACATCCCAAAGCGTCGCGAGTTCGTGCCACTTGATGCGGCCCGCCTCGAGGCGCGCGCGCGTCTGGGTCATCACCGCGGCGGTTCCCCAGTTCACGCCCTCGAAAAGCGAGGGTTGTGGCCGTGCAAGTCCCACGAGCACGTAGCCGCCGTCCTCCGCGGGCGCGAACACGGCCTCGCACTTCGTGAGCGCGCCCCAAGCGGCGTGCAGGTCGGCTGCGGAGAGTGCCGGGCAGTCGCTGCCGATGAGCAGGCGCGGCGTGCCCGCTGCGAAGGCCGCGTGCATGCGCGCGCCGAGATCCGCGCCCCGCTGGCGATGGAGCGTGGCGCCGAACTGTGCGGCGCAGCGTTCGAAGAACGGATGCGTCTCGTCGGGCGCGCACCAGAGCTCCACGGGCCCGAGCCGCGCCTGCGAGGCGATCGAGAGCGCCTGGCGCACGAGCCCGGCATGCAACGCGGCCGCTCCTTCCGCGCCGAGCAGCGGCACCAGGCGCGTCTTCACCTCGCCCGCGACCGGCGCCTTCGCGAAGACCGTCACGCGCGGCGCGTCAGGCGCGCGGGCCGCGGGCGTCATAGCGTTGCGCGAGGTCGTTCGGGTTGGCGCCGAGGAAGTAGGCGAGACGCAGGTGCCACATGAGGAGGATCGTACGCACCGTTCCGCGCTTTTCCCAGCGTCGGCCGGATGTCGTCACGCGGGAGGCGAGGCACGCGGGGCGCGAGATGCGCTTCAGGGCGCGCGACAACGCGATGTCTTCCATCAACGCGATCGCCGGAAAGCCGCCCACTTGTTCGAAAGCCGTGCGCCGCACGAACATCGCCTGGTCGCCGGTGGCGATGCCCGTGAGCCGCGAACGCGCGTTCATGAAGAAGGCGACGATCGGAAGAAGCGCGCTCGCCCCCGCGATCGTCACATCGAACCGGCCCCAGGCCCGGCCCTGCGCCAGGCCCTCGCGAATCGCGGCGAGCGCGTTGGCCGGCAGCGCGGTATCGGCGTGGAGGAAGAGGAGGACATCGCCGCTGCTCGCGCGCGCACCGGCATTCATCTGCGCGGCACGTCCGCGGGGCGCCTCGAGCACCTGGTCGGCCAGCGGTGCTGCGAGAGAGCGCGTGGCATCGCGGCTTCCCCCATCGACGACGATCACCTCGGCATCGAGCGCCTGCAGCGGCGCGAGGAAGGCCTCGATCCCCGCCGCCTCGTCGAGCGCCGGTATCACGATGGAAACGGAGTGACCCGGCGCCTCCATCTCTACTTCACGTCGTTGAGCGACCAGTCGTACTCGAGGAACGCGACGTCCGCTTTCTGCTCGCGGACGATCGCGCGCTCCTCGGGCTTGTCGGCGAGGAGGTCCGCGTACTTCGCGGCGGTGGCCTTCACCGACGTGTAGCCGCGATGACCCTTCTCGAAATCCTTGCCGTACCAGTCGAAGATCTTCGAGAGCTCGAGCTTGCCGGTGGCCGCGCTGTAGCGGTTGCGCGTGCGGTCCGACAGGAAGCGGCGCATGCCCGCTTCGAGCTGCGCATCGAGCTTCTCGGCCGTGAACGCATCGTTCGCAAGCATCGGGCAGCCGATCGAGGCGCACACGACCGCGACATGGACGCGCGGCTCGTCGTACACGCCCTCCTTCCGCAGGATCTCGTGCTCGACCTGGTCGAGATATGCGGGCTGGCCGAAGAGCGTGAAGAACTTGTCCTTCCAGGGATTCCCGAAGACGGTACCGAAATCGCGGATGGATTTGATGTTCGGGTAGCGCGTGAGGATCTTCTCGATCGTGAACGCGTTGTACGCATTGATGAGGAACGCCTGCTGCTGCGGTTTCGTCCACGCGTCGAACTCGGCGCGCGTGACCTTCGAGTAGCTGTCCGTCACGGCCTTGAACGCCGCGCGGTCCTTCGCGAATCCGGCGTAGTCCACGCGCGAGGCATTGCCGTTCTGCACATATTTCACGTGCTTCTTGAGGAGATCGTCCCAGGCCTTGTGCGAGTGATCGACCTCGGCCCACGCGCCGGTCGCCGCGAGTGCCAGCACCGCCACCAGCCAACGCATTGCACTCATCGCCGCGCCTCCTAGTAGTACTTGCGCTTGTCGCCCAGCAGCGCGCCGAGCTTGCCCACGACCGCCCCGAAGCCCCCGGCACCGCGCGTCCACTCGTGGAAGGCCGTGAGGAAGTCCATTTGACCGTGCGTCACGGTCGAGCGTTTCCACTGCCCCGCCGCGTACTTGTTCGCCTCGACCCACGTGGGATACGCGTGGATCGTGCCCATGATCTTGTTCAGCCCGAACTTGTGGCGCATGGCGGCCACGAACTCGGCGATGGTCTCGCCCGCATGTTCCGCCGCGATCGTGACACCGAGGATCTCGTCGGTGCCGCGCTTGGTGAGCACCTTGACGAGCCCGTGGGCTTCGCTCTCGGCGATCGCGCGGTCGAGATCGTCCACGCCGTACGTATAGATGTCGACGGCGATGTTCTTTTCCTTCGCCTCCGTTTCACTGAGTCCCACGCGCGCGACCTCGGGCTCGGTGAACGTGACCCAAGGCACGACCGAGTAGTCCACGCGGAATTTCTTGAAGCGGCCGAAGAGTGCATTCACCGACGCATACCAGGCCGTGTGCGAGGCGGTGTGCGTGAACTGGTAGGGCCCGATCGCGTCGCCCACCGCGAAGATGTTCGGATAATTGGTGCGCAGGAACTCGTCGACCTCGACGGTCTTCTGCTTGGTGAGCGGAATGCCCAGCGCCTCGAGGCCGAAGCCCTCGGTGTTCGCCACCCGTCCCACCGCGCAGAGGAGCTGGTCGTACGCGATCGTCTTCTCCACACCCTCATGCTCGACCGTCAGCGTCTTCTGTCCGCCTTCGCTGCGAACCGAGGTCGCCTTGTGGCCCGTCAGCACGTCGATGCCTTCGCTCCTGAAGCGCTTCGTGACGATCTCCGCGAACTCGGGATCCTCCTTGGCGAGGATGCGCGGCAGCATCTCGACCTGCGTCACCTTCGATCCCAGTCGCGCGAACGCCTGCGCAAGCTCGCAGCCGATGGGTCCGCCGCCGAGCACGACGAGACGCTTCGGAAGTTCGCGCAGATCCCAGAGCGTGTCGGAGGTGAGCGGATTCGATTCGCGCAGCCCCGGGATCGGCGGGATGAAGGGCCGGCCGCCTGTGGCGATGACGATGTTCTTCGTCGTGAGGGTCTTCTTCTCGCCCGAGGCGAGCGCGATGTCCACGCTCCAGGGCGAGGTGATCGTGGCGGTGCCCGAAAGGCATTCGACGCCCAGCCCCGTGTAGCGCTCCACCGAATCGTGCGGCTCGACCTCCGCCACGACGCGCTTCACGCGCTCCATGACCTCGGCGAAATCGAACTGCGCCGTGGCGCTCTTCAATCCATAGTCCTTCGCGCGGCCGATCTGCGCGACGAGCTTCGCGGTCTTGATGAGCGCCTTCGAGGGAATGCAGCCGGTGTTGAGGCAGTCGCCGCCCATCTTGTGCTTCTCGACGAGCGTCACCTTCGCCTTCACCGCCGCGCCGATGTACGTCGTCACGAGCCCCGCGGAACCCGCGCCGATCGCGATCAGGTTGCGGTCGTACGTGGCCGGGCGCTTCCAGTTCCTGTAGACCTTGCGCGCCTTGATCGCGTCGAGGACCTTCTTCGCGACGAGGGGGAAAAGACCGAGCACCACGAATGCCGCGACCAGGCCCACGGAGATCTTGAACTGGCCGAGCTGCGTGCCCGCATACACGTAGGCGATGGTGCCCGCGAGCATTCCGAGCTGGCTCACCCAAAAATACGTCCACGCGCGGATGCTCGTGAGGCCCATCAGCAGGTTGATCGCGAAGAACGGGAACGCCGGGACGAGGCGCAGCGCGAAGAGGTAGAACGCGCCCTCCTTCTCGATGCCGTCGTTGATGGGCTTGAGCTTGTCGCCGAACTTCGACTGCACCCAGTCGCGCAGCAGGAAGCGCGACGCGAGGAACGCGATGGTCGCACCGATCGTGGATGCGAACGAGACGATGACCACGCCCCAGAGCAACCCGAAGAGGGCGCCGGCCACCAGCGTCATCAGCGACGCGCCCGGAAGCGACAGTCCCGTGACGGCGACGTAGATCGCGAAGAAGATCGCGGCGGTCTGGACCGGATGCGCGGCAAGCTGCGCCTCGAGCGACGCGCGCTGCGACTGGAAGTATTCGATCGAGAAGTACTGCCTGAGATCGAAGATGAAGAATGCCGCGATCGCTGCGGCGATCAGCACGAGTACGGCGAGCTTGCCCTTGTTCATGACGTCTCCTCGTGCAGGGTACGCAACAGCAGGTCCCTCGGATGCTCGGGACGACCCCGGCTCAGAGTGCGTCCAGGGCCCCTTCGTACGCCAGGGTCGCCTCGGCTGCCGAGGACACGCTGCTGCCCAGGTCGCGCACGAGGCCATCCTTCAGCCCATACACCCAGCCGTGGACCGTCAGCTCCTGCCCGCGATCCCACGCGTCGCGCACGATCGTCGTCTGGCAGACGTTGGCGACCTGCTCGACCACGTTCAACTCGCACAGGTGATCGACGCGGTGCGCGTCATCGAGCGCGGCGAGCCGCTGGGCATGCTTCGCGTGGACATCCGCGATGTGGCGCAGCCAATTGTCGGCGAGGCCCACGCGCTCGTTCCTCAATGCCGCCTGCACGCCGCTGCACCCGTAGTGGCCGCAGACGATGATGTGCTCGATCTTGAGGACATCGACGGCGAACTGCATCACCGACAGGCAGTTGAGGTCGGTGTGGACGACGACGTTAGCGATGTTGCGATGGACGAAGAGCTCGCCCGGGGCGAGGTCGACGATCTCGTTGGCCGGAACGCGGCTGTCGGAGCAGCCGATCCAGAGGTACCGCGGCCGCTGCTGGCGCGAGAGCTTCGGGAAGAACTCCGGATCGCTCTTGCGGATGCGCTCGGACCAGGCGCGGTTGCTGTCGAAGAGGTGCTTGAGCGTGGCCATGGTGGCGCCATTCTACCTGCTGCCCCTGCACGGAAATAAGTGGGGTCAGACTCGACTTAAATAAATTCTGGGGATAAGTCGTGCACCTGCGAATGCACGACTTATCCCCAGAATTTATTTAAGTCGAGTCTGACCCCACTTATTTCTGTGCGGAGCGGCGCGGCCTGCGCGAGCGAGAAGCGCGGGCCCCGCGTGATGCGGCGGTAGTAGGAAACGTGCGCGGGCGAGCCTTCGGGCCACGACGCGAGGAAACGGCGCTCGAATGCCTGCGCATCGAAGTCGAGTGCGAGCGCATCGACGAACGTGCCATGGCACTCGGTGCCATAGAGCGACGGGACGGGCGAAGGCCGCGTGGAGATGCGCGTCACGATGCCGTGGCGCGTACCCGCGAAATTGGGCATGCCCGCGGCTCCGTTGTTGATGACGATGCCGCGCGTGGCGCCGAAGGCGAATTCGCGGCACGCGGGCAGACAGGTGTGGGAGCTTGCGAACACGTCCATCCCCGACTCGGCGAACGCGCCCTCGAGCCACCGGCGCTGCTTCGGATCATCGAGCCGGTCGTGCGCGAAGTTCCAGCCGGCGAGGCTCGACGCATCGCCATGCACGATGCCGACACTCGCGCGGCCCACGCGGGCCGTGAGGTTCATGGGCAGCGCGCGTTGCGAGGCGCGCAACTCCGGAAAGCGCCGTGCGGTCTCGAGAAGCTTCGCGTGGATCACGTTGGAGCGATCGACATCGCCGTCGTCGACTTCCTCGGGGTAGCCGCAGCCGCAGCCCGCGCCCGAATCGTCGTCGGCGAGTTCGGTCTCCACGTTGCCGCGGATCGCGAAGTGCCCGAGCACGCTGCGCCCGATACGGTCGTAGTCCGCCGGGTCGGTGTCGAACCAGTGGAAGTCGCCGTTGAAAACGATCGCGGCATCGTCCTTCGCCGCCAGCGCCAGCACCGCTTCAAGCGCCTCGACGTTGCCGTAGAGGCCGCCGACCACGAGGATCGTGCCCGCGACGATATCGGGGTCGCGCGCGAACGACCGCGGCGAGTAGCGATAGGAAAGCGGGCAGTCGCGTCCCGGCGTCATGCGGCGAGCGCCCCGCCGCAGCTCGAGCCCTGGCCCGCGGTGCAGCCGTAGCAGTGGTCGCGCACGACGATCGGATTGCCGGCGAGGTCTTCGCGCATCGCGTCGGTGATGTGCGTCTTCGGGCGGCCGGCGATCGCAAGCGGCAGGCCGAGCATCTGGTTGAAGTCGCAGTCGTAGAGGAAGCCCAGGTAGTCGATCGACACCAGCGAGCGGCACATCACGCCCTCGAGGTTCTCGTCGCGATGCGCGCCGCGCAGGAGATCCATGTAGCCGTTGAACTGACCCTTGGTGACGAGCGTCGAACCAAAACGCTGGATCGGCATGTTCGCGAGCGTGAACAGGCTGTTGAAGGCGATGCCGAAGGTCTCGCCGAGGATGCGCTTGTAGTCGGCCTCGAGCGTTTCCTGCGCCGGCGGCAGGCTCGGCCCCTGCGGGTTGTAGACAAGGTGGAGTTCCAGGCCGGAATTGTCCTTGCCGTAACCGAGTTCATTGAGCAACTGGATCGCCCGCACGCTTTTCTCGTACACGCCCTTGCCGCGCTGGCGATCGACGAGCTCCTCGGTGTAGCACGGCAGCGACGCGATGACCTGCACGCGATGCTCCGCGAGGAACGCGGCGAGGTCTTCGTGGCCGGGCTCGAAGAGGATCGTGAGGTTGCACCGGTCGATCACCTCGCAGCCGAGCTTGCGGGCACCCTTCACGAGGTGGCGGAAATGCGGATTGATCTCGGGAGCCCCGCCGGTGATGTCGAGCGTGGTCGCGCCGCTGGCGGCGAGGTAGGCGAGCACCTGGTCGGCGGTCTCGCGCGACATCGCTTCGGTGCGCGTCGGGCCGGCATTCACGTGGCAGTGCAGGCACGACTGGTTGCAGACGTATCCCACGTTGACCTGCACGATTTCAGTGCCCTTGCGTTGGATCGCAGGGAAATCGGAGCGGACGAGGAGCGGAAGAGTGGCGTGCATGGATTAAGGCATCATAACGCAGCGATGACACAGCAAAACGACCCTCCCGCCGACGGCGCCCGGCTCGATTTCGCCGGCGAGATGAGCTATGGCGATTACTTGCGGCTCGATAGGATCCTCGACGCGCAAAGCCCGCGCTCGGGTAACCACAACGAGCTGCTGTTCATCGTCCAGCACCAGGCCACCGAGCTGTGGATGAAGCTCATGATCCACGAGCTGAAGGGCGCGCGTGACGCGATCCGCACCGGAAACCTGCAGCCCGCCTTCAAGATGCTCGCTCGCGTCGCCCGGATCATGGCGCAGCTCAACCAATCGTGGGACGTGCTTGCTACGTTGACCCCGGCGGAGTACTCCGCGTTCCGTGGCGACCTCGGAAGCTCGTCGGGATTCCAGTCCTACCAATACCGGATGGTGGAATTCCTGCTCGGCAACAAGAGTGCGGTGATGCTCGAGCCGCATCGCCACCGTGCCGACCTCCTGGCCCCCCTCGAGCAGTTGCATCGCGAACCCTCGCTCTATGATGAAGCGATACGCACGCTCGCCGCCCGTGGATTCGCGATCGATCGCGAGGTCGCGGAGCGGGATTGGACGAAGTCCCACGAGTTCAACGAATCCGTCCTCGCCGCGTGGGTGAAGGTCTACAAGACGACCCACGAGCACTGGGACCTTTACGAGCTCGCCGAGAAGCTCGTGGACCTCGAAGACGCGTTCCGCCAGTGGCGCTTCCGCCATGCGACGACCGTCGAACGCGTGATCGGCTTCAAGCGCGGCACGGGCGGAACCTCGGGCGTGGGTTACCTGCGACGCATGGTCGAGGTCGT
Organism: Usitatibacter palustris; assembly: GCF_013003985.1. GTDB lineage: Bacteria > Pseudomonadota > Gammaproteobacteria > Burkholderiales > Usitatibacteraceae > Usitatibacter > Usitatibacter palustris. The sequence goes on from NZ_CP053073.1 coordinate 3,609,122, forward strand.
GCTGTTCCCCGAGCTGTGGCGCGCGAGGACATCGCTGTGAGCGCGGATCCGACGGAAACGGAACTCAAGTTCGCCATCGCGCCCGAGGATGCGAAGGCGTTCGAGCGTGCGCCCGCGCTGAAGAAGTCGAAGCCGCGGCGCCAGCGCCTGCTCAACCTCTACTTCGATACGCCGGACCACGCGCTGGCCGATGCCGGAATGGCGCTGCGGCTGCGCAAGGCGGGTGGCCGCTGGACGCAAGCCCTTAAGGGCGGCACGAGCGGCACCGGCGGGCTGCATTCGCGCGGCGAATGGGAGTTCCCGCGCAAGGAGCCGACGCTCGATCTGACACTCTTCGTCGCGACACCGCTCTTCGCGATGAAGCAGCCCGAGCGTCTCCAGGACCAGCTCGCCAACGCATTCACCGTCGATTTCCAGCGCGAGACCTGGATCGTCGAACCCCAGCCGGGTGAGCGCCTCGAGGTGGCGCTCGATCGCGGCGAGGTGCGCAGCGGCGATCGCACGGAAGCCGTCTGTGAAGTCGAGATCGAGGTGCTCGAGGGCCCGCGGGACGCCGCCTTCGACCTCGCGCACTCGTTGATGAAAGTGGTGCGGCTGCGTCCGAGCGCGGTCACGAAGGCGCAACGCGGGAATCGCCTGGTGCGCAATGCGGAACTCGCGCCCCGCAAGGCGAGTGCCGTCGAGCTCGAGGCGTCGATGAGCATCGCGCGGGCTGCGCGCGCGATCGTGGGCACGGCCCTCGATCAACTGCAGGCGAACGAGGAAGACCTGCTCGTTTCGAACGATCCGGAGTTCGTGCACCAGGCGCGCGTGGCGCTTCGCCGCATGCGCTCCGCGCTTCGCCTCTTCCGCGACGAGCTCGGCGATCCGCGCACGGAGCAGTGGCGCGAAGCCCTGGGTGACATCGCCCGGGCCTTTGGCGGTGCGCGCGATTGGGATGTGTTCGCGACGGAAGTGCTTCCGAGTCTGCGCAAATCGTTCGGCGACGCGAAGCTCTCGCGCAGCCTCGCCTCACGCGCCACGGCTCGCCGCATGAGGGAGCGCGACACCGCGCGCGAAGCCCTGCGCTCGGCCGCGTACGCAACACTCGTGCTCGACCTCGCGCGCTGGCTCTCCGATGAACCGCCCCCACGAATCGCCGGCGAATCGCTCACGGACTTCGCCTCGGCCCTGATTCGCAAGCGCCACAAGCGCCTCCTCGCCGACGCGAAGCAGCTCGCGAAGCGCTCGCCCGAGGAGCGCCACCAGATTCGCATCGACGCGAAGCGCCTGCGCTATTGCGTCGATGGCTTCGCTTCGCTGTTCAAGGATTCGCGGGTCGAGAAGTACTCGCGCGCGCTCGGCCGCCTGCAGGACGTGCTGGGCCGTGCGAACGACGCCACGACGGCGATGCAGCTGGTCTCCGAGCTCGAGGCCCCGGCAGCCTTCGCGAGTTTCGCCCGGGGCTATCTTGCTGCCCGCGCCGAGGACGATGTCGCGAGCCTCGCCGATCATGTCGCCGCGCTCGATGGCACCAAGCGCTTCTGGGCAAGGAAGCCCGCAGCACCATCCCTGGAGGGTTGACGATGTTCGAATCCGCCGAGATCGGCCACAAGCTCGACAAGGCGCGCTACAAGCGCGAAGAACCGAAGCTGCGCCGCGCGCTGCTCGAGGCGCAGTACGAGCTCCTCAAGAAACCCGAGTCCTCCGTGCTCGTGATCGTCGGCGGCGTCGACGGCTCGGGCAAGGGCGAGACGGTGAACCTCTTCAACGAGTGGATGGACCCGCGCCACATCCGGTCCGTGGCCTTCGGTCCGCCGACGAACTACGAGCGCGAGCGCGGCGAGATGTGGCGCTACTGGCAATCGCTGCCCGGCAAGGGCCGCATCGGGATCTTCTTCGCGTCGTGGTACACCGACCCCGTCGTCTCCCGCGTCACCGGTCGCATGGGCCGCGCCGCGTTCGCCCGCTCGCTCGAGCGCATCCGCCGGCTGGAATTCATGCTCGCCGCCGAAGGCATCGTGCTGGTGAAGCTGTGGTTCCACCTGTCGAAGAAGGCCCAGCGCGATCGCTTCCGCAAGCTCTCGGCCAACAAGCGCACCGCGTGGCGCGTGACGAGGCAGGAGTGGAAGAACCACAAGAGCTACGACAAGTTCCGCGACGTGAGCGAAGACGCGCTGCGCGAAACGTCGACCGGTGCGGCGCCATGGCACGTGATCGACGGATCCGACAACGAATACCGGTCGCTCACCGCCGGGCGCATCCTGCTCGATGCGCTGCGCCACCGCCTCGACGGCGAAAAGACGGTGATTCCCGCGGTGGCCCCGGTGGCCGCCGCCCCGCTCGACGGCCGCAACATCCTGCGCGCGCTCGACTACAAGCGCACGCTCACGCGCGCGAAGTACGACGAGCGGCTCGACGAGCTGCAGGCGAAGCTCGCCTACCTCAGCCGCGGCAAGGCGATGCGCAATCGTTCGCTCGTGCTGTGCTTCGAAGGCATGGATGCCGCGGGCAAGGGCAGCACGATCCGGCGCATCACGCAGGCGCTCGATTCCCGCCACTACCGCGTGATTCCGGTCGCCGCGCCTACCGAGGAAGAGCGCGCCCAACCGTACCTGTGGCGTTTCTGGCGCCACATGCCCGGCCACGGCCAGGTCGCCATCTTCGATCGCTCCTGGTACGGACGCGTGCTGGTCGAGCGCGTCGAGAAGTTCGCCTCCGAGATCGACTGGATGCGTGCCTACCAGGAGATCAACGAATTCGAGTCGCAGCTCGTGGAATCGGGCGCGGTCGTGGTGAAGTTCTGGATGGCGATCACGCCTGAAGAGCAGCTCAAGCGCTTCAAGGCGCGCGCGGATACGCCGCACAAGCAGTTCAAGATCACCGCCGAGGATTGGCGCAACCGCAAGAAGTGGCCCGCCTACGAGCGCGCGGTGTGCGACATGATCGAGCGCACCTCGACCGATCCCGCGCCCTGGCACCTCATCGCCGCAACCGACAAGCTGCACGCGCGCATCGAGGTGCTGGAGAAGCTGACGAAGGCGCTGTCGTGAAAAGCGGATCCCTCGTGTCCTGAACCTCGGGATGAAATAAGTACGCTTATTTCAGTTCGCGAGCTTAAGGCTGATGCGGTTGCGACCGAAGATGTACGAGTACTCCGCGCTCTCGGTGAGCCCATGCGCGAGAAGCACGCCCAGACCGCCTTCACGCCGCGTATCGACCAGCGCTTCGAGCAGCTCGCGCGTGGCGCGAGCGAACGGATTGAAGGGTGGGGCGCGATCCTCGTAGGTGAGCGCGACTTCGTCGCCGTCGGCCGCGAGCGAGACCCAGACCGGTGCATCGCTGCCGCCGCGGTGGCCATGCTTCACGGTGTTGAGGAAGAGCTCCTCGATGACGAGGCACAGCTTCAGGCAGGAAGGCCGCTTGGTGCCCGCGCCCTCGCAAAAGCCCTCGATGAACGCCCGCGCCTGCTTCCAGGCCTCCAGACGGGACGGGAACATCCCCATGCGGGTTGTGATCGTGTTCACAGTTTTGTCCTTTGAGGCATTATAGGATGTAGCAATTACATAAGAGCAAACCGGGAGAGGTCATGAGCGCGCGTTCGACGGTGATCAAGGTTTTCGTGGCGGGCGTTTTCGCGCTCGCATCAGGCGCTGTCGCGGCCCAGGACATCGGCCAGGTGAAGGTCGCCAAGGGTACGGTGATGGTCGAGCGCGCAGGCACCTCGCAGCCGGTGAAGGTCGGCATGGCGATCAAGACTTCCGACAAGATCACGACGGGCGCCGACGGCTCCGCGGGGATCACCTTCACGGACAACAGCCTCGTCTCCGTGGGCCCGAACAGCGTCTTCTCGATCGAGAAGTACAGCTTCGATTCCACGACGCACGCCGGTGAATTCGAAGGCTCGCTCAAGAAGGGCAAGCTCGCCGCGGTCTCGGGCAAGATGGTCAAGCAGGCGCCCGAGTCGATGAAGATCCGCACCCCCTCGGCCGTGATGGGCGTGCGCGGCACCGAGTTCGTCGTGCAGGTCGACGAGCCGAAATCCAACTAGGCAAGCCTTGAAGCGCTTCACGGGCCTCGGCGCTGCCGGGGTCCTCCTGATCCTCGCGGCCGCTTGCGCCGCACCGAAGACCGGTCCGGTCGCTCCCGAGCTCTTCGCCGTCCTCCCCAGCAAGGAAGGCAAGGTCGGCTCCATCGTCGTCAACAGCGCGGGCAGCTCGCGCGTGATCGACACGGCCTACGGCGCGCAGCTCATCCAGCCCAGCGGCGAGATGGTCGGCGGGAAACTCACCGAAGCCGACGTCCGCGCGTCGTTCGGGTCCACGCTCCAGGCGCTGCCCGGCCGGCCCGCGTCGTTCATCCTCTACTTCCTCGAAGGCAAGGATGAGCTCACGGTCGAATCGAAGAAGGAGCTCGAGCGCGTGTTCATCGAGCTCGCCCGCCGCCCCTTGCCCGACATCGTCGTGATCGGCCACACCGACACGGTGGGCAGCGGTCCCTTCAACGACAAGCTGTCGCTGCAGCGCGCCGAGCGCCTGCGCGAGATGATGGTCTTCATGGGCCTGGCCGCCGAGCGCGTTCAGGCCGCGGGCCGTGGCGAGCGCGAGTTGCTCGTGCCCACCGAAGACAACGTCTCCGAGCCCAGGAACAGGCGCGTAGAGATAAACGTGCGTTAGGTTGTTTTCAGCGCGTTTATCCCGAGGCAGCCCGAGGGATCTGCTTTTCTAGACAGTTCCGCCGTTCCATTTCAATGCAAGCAGCGTCAGATCGTCAGCCTGCTCCGCGTCCTCGGCGAAGCGATGCACGTCGTCGCGCACTTTCCTCACGAGGAAATCGGGCGTCACGTCCTCGGGCATCCATCCCAGTGAAACCTTGAGACGCTCGGTGCCGAAGAACTCGCCGCGCGGATTCTGCGACTCGGTCGCGCCGTCGGTCACCACGCACATCCACTCGCCAGGCATGAGCCGGCGCTTCCACGTCGGGAATACGTAGCCCTCGATCACGCACAGCGGCGGGCCGCCATCGGGAACGAGCCGCTCGGGCGTGCCGTTGGGCGTGCGCGCATAGGGCGGTTCGTGGCCGGCGTTCGCGCACTCGAGCATGCCGGTCTCGAGATCGAGCGAACCGAGGAACGCCGTGACGAAGAGCTGCTCCGGGTTCTCGCGCGAGATCTCCTCCTGCGCGCGCGTGAGCATCACACCCGCCTCGCCGCCGCGCAGCGCCGCGCTTTTCAGATGCGACTTCACGCTCGCCATGAAGAGTGCGGCCGGCAGTCCCTTGCCCGAGACATCGGCGACCACGAACACGACGCGATCGGCGCCCACCATGAAGCAGTCGTAGAAATCGCCGCCGACCGTGCGCGCGGGTTCGAGGAGAGCCGCCATCTCGATGCGCCGCTCGTCCGCGAAGATCTCCGCGGGATCCGGCAGCAATCCCATCTGGATGCGCCGCGCGGCATCGAGCTCGCCCGCGAGGCGTGCGGCTTGTTCGCGCAGCACCCGCCGTTGCCGCTCCGATTGCGCGAGCGTGCCCACCAGCACCATGCCGAACACCGCGACCGCGCCGAACGCGGGCAGCACGGGATCGAACAGCAATCCGCCCCACGCGAAGGCGACGAGCCCCGCGACCAGCGTGCCGCCCACCGACCCCACGACGAGGGCGAGGCCGCGCTGCGCGCGCAGCCGCGGCACGACGACGATGAAAAGCAATCCGAGTGCGAGCAGGAACGCCCCTTCGATGCGCGCCGCACGCTCCCATCGCTGGAGGTACACGCCCGCGGCGAGATTCTCCGCGACTTGCGCGTGCACTTCGACACCGGGCACGAGCTCGCCGAGCGGGGTCGTCTTGAAATCGAGCAGGCCCAGCCCCGTGACCCCGACGAGCACGGCCTTGCCCTCGAACGTCCCCGGCTTGAGGCGATTGAGCATCACGTCGTACGCCGTGACGAAGCGCGTGCCGTCGTGCGGGCCGAATCGGATCCACGCGGTGCCGTCGTCCTGCGCCAACGTCTTCACCTCGCCGAACTCGATCGAGATCATCCCGTGCGGCGCTTCGCGCACGGTGAGCTTCTCGCCGAGCGCCTGGCGCAGCGTCTCGAGACCGAGCGAGCCGAACGTGCCCTCGCCGACGCGCGCGATGAGCGGAGCGCGGCGCACGATCGCCGAGGCCGAGCCGGAGTTGATCAACCCATAGCCCTTCGCCGCCGAGCCCAGCACCGGAAGGTTGCCGATATGGCCCGCGTAGCGATCGATGGGAAGCTCGCGCTGCGCGAACGTGCGCAGCGGCTGCGAAGGCGGCGGCGCGGGAAAGCGCGGATCGAGCTCGCGCTCGGCCGAGATGCCCAGGAGGACGGGCTGCGACGCGATCGCTTCCGAGAGGACCGAATCGTTGGTCGGCAGCGACATCAGCACCTTCGCCGCGTCGCCCGGCATTCCCGGAGTGGATGCGATGTTGCCCGGCGAGAAGCGATCGGGCTCGGGAAAGAAAAGGTCGAAGCCGATCGCGCCGGGCTTGCCCTCGCCGATGCGGCGGATCAGTTCAGCCACGCGCGTGCGCGGCCACGGCCACTGGCCGAACTCGCGCAGCGAATGTTCGTCGATCGCGACGATGACGACGGGCTCGGCCGTGCGCTCGAGCGGGAAGAGTCTTTGGTACGCGTCGAACACGCCGGCGTGAAAACGCTCGATGGGTTCGGGGGAACTGACCAGGAGGAACGAGAGCGCGGCGAGCAACACCAGGGCGGCTGCCCGGAAGCCGCCGAGGGGGTTCAGAGCTGGATCTCCAATCCGTCGTACGAAGCGGAGACCTTGAGCACGTGATCGCTGCGCGTGAGCTCCTCGAAGCGGCGCGCTTCCTTGAGCAGGGACTCGAGCGTCGCGTCGTCGTTGGCGGGCTCGTGGTGGAAGAGCACGAGGTGCTTCGCGCGCGCCATCTGGCACAGCTCCACGCCGACGATGTTGCTCGAGTGGCCCCAGTCGGCCTTCACGCTGATCGCCTCGGCGAGCGCGTACATCGCATCGAAGATCACGATGTCGGCGTTGCGGAAGAAGTTCGCGAAGCCCTCGGCCTCGGCGCGGTTCTCGAGCTTGTGCTCCGAGTCGGTCGAGTAGATGACGCTCTTGCCGTCCTTCTCGAAGCGAAAGCCGTAGGAGTCGCCCGAGTGCAGCTGCAGGTGCGGGATCACGGTGAAGCTGCCGACCTTGTTGGGCTGGTCGGGCACGAGCTTCACGAACTCGATGTTCGCCGCGAGCTGCGAGAAATCGACCGGGAAGAACGGCGCGGCCTGCTGCAGGCGGAACGCCTGCTCGACCACGTCGTGGCAGCCATGGATGCGGATCTTCGTGCCCGGCACGTACGCCGGCCCGAAGAAGGGAAAGCCCATGATGTGGTCCCAGTGCACGTGGGACATGAAGACATTCACCGTCGCGGGCTTGCGCGCCTGCTTGGCGAGCACGTGCACGCCGAAGGGCCGCGCCCCGCTGCCCATGTCGCAGACGTAGTACTCGTCGTCACCCGCCTCGAGCTCGACGCACGGCGTGTGCCCCCCGAAGGTATGGGTGAGCGAGAAGTCGAGCTCGGAGCTCGCGTAGGCGTGGGCCTGCTCGTAGGTGTCGAACGTCCTTCCCGAAGCCTGGACCAGCGCCTGGGCGAGCTTGTCGCGGATATCGACGGCCGTCAGGGCCACCGGAATGGAACCGCGGGTACCCCAGAAGCGGATCTTCAAGAATTCTCCCGGCCTTTATACGTCGGACTCTTGTCGGCGGAAACGGCGTTCACGGCCTCATCGACCGTCCCGTACACCTGGAATACCAGGTTGAAATGGCTGATCTCGAAGATCTCCGCGACCATCGGCTGGAGCGCGGCGACGGCAATCCGGGAATGCTGCGCCTTGGCCTGGCGCGAAGCGAGCATGAAGCAGCGCAAACCCGCCGAGGAGACGTATTCCAGCCCCGAGAGGTCGAGGACGATACCCCGGCCATCCCTCGAAGTCGCATCCAGGTGGGTCATCAGCTCGGCACGAAACGCCTCGCACGTGTCCTGGTCGAGCCGACCGGACACGGACAGGACGACCGCGTTGGCGCTGCGCCGATGGGTCAGCATTTTCTCGTTTTGGGGAAATCTGCGGCCTATTGTGAGTGAGGCCGCGACAGCGGGCAACCGGGCGTTACCAGGGCTCCACGCTGAACAGGTACCGGTGGGGCCGGACCGTCTTGATGCGGCGCAGCACGCCGTCGGAATCCCCGAAGCGCTTGCGCAGCCGATAGAGGCGCGCATCGACCGACCGGTCCTCGTGCGCGTGGTCCAGACCGCGCAGGCGCTTGAGGATGTCATCGCGATGCATGAGCTCCCCGGCATGGGAAGCGAGCAGCCACAGGAGATCGAACTCCGCCGAGGTCATCGTGATGCGCTCGCCGAGCAACGAGACCTCGCGCGTGAGCCGGTTGATCGTGAGCGCGCCGAAGGTGAGTGTTTGCGTCTGCCCTTCATCCTTGCGCGTGGCCTGGCGCCGGAGCATCGCCTTCACGTGGGCGAGCAGCACCCGGGGTGCGACCGGCTTGATGAGGTAATCATCGGCGCCAATTTCCATGCCCAGGACGTGATCGAAGTCCTCGTCGCGCGCCGTGAGGATCAGCACCGGCATGTGCGCCGCGGCGTCGCGAAGCTGCCGGCAGACCTCGAAGCCGTCGAGGCCGGGCAGCATGAGGTCGAGGATGATGAGGTCGGGATCGGCGCGGCGCACTTCGCCCAGCACTTCGTCGCCGCGAGAGACCGAGCGCATCTCGAGCCCGTTGTTTCCCAGGTATTCGGAGACGGCGGCGACCAGCCGGTCGTCGTCGTCCACCATCAGGACGCGAGGCAGCACCCTTGCCGGATCCCTCGCCATCGCCAGCGCTCCCGTCACCATGAGATCGTGAACCTCGCGCCGCCCAGGGCGCTTTCGCCAACCGTCGCATCGCCGCCATGCCAGCGCGCGATGCGGCGCACGAGCGCGAGACCGATCCCGAACCCCGCGGCCTTGCGGTCACGGCTCGCGTCTCCGCGCCAGAAGGGCTCGAAGACCTGCTCGCGGGCCCCGGTGGGCACGCCGGGTCCGTCGTCATCCACATGGATGCGGCTGCCCGAGGGATCGGATTCAACCGTCACGCGAATCTTGTGGGACGCGAAGCGGATGGCGTTCGAAAGCAGGTTGCCAACCGCGCGCGCAAGGTAGCGAGGCTCGGCGCGCAGCTCGATCGCGCAGACGCGGAACTCCAGCGCAAGGTCGTCGCCGCGCGCGCCCACCATCTCGCGGCCCTGGCGTTCGATCGCCGCGAGCCAGGGTGCCACCTGCAGCTTCTCCAGGCGAACCTCGGGCTCGGCCCGCTCGAGCTGGGCGTAGGTGAGGAGTTCGTCGGCGAGGCGATCGAGGAGGTCCAGGTCCTCCGACATGCGCTCGAGGTTGTGCTCACGCTCGTCGGGCGTGACCGCCTCCATGACGAGCGAGTGGCGGAAGCGCAGGCGCATGAGCGGGTGGCGAAGCTCGTGCGACACCGCGCTGGTGAGTTCCTTGTGCGAAGCCATGAGCACGGCAAGGCGCCCGGCCATGGAGTTGAAGGCGTCGCCGAACGAATGGAGGGGAGAGTTGGCGCTCAGGTACACGCGGGTATCCAGCTTGCCATCTGACAATGCGCAACCAGCGTCACGCACGCGCAACAGATCGCGGCGGAGGATCGCGGCCGCGAGGCGACCGATGGTACTTGAGAGAAACTGCATCGCCACGCCACCCTGAGTACCCCTTTGGTACAGATTGTTCGATGATATTCAGGGTGGCGTATGCGCTACATAGTGCTGATGCGACGGTCACGCTACGGTTTGTGACCGTACCCTTCCAAGCCTTTCGTCAGAACTTCGCCGTGAAGGTCACGAAGATCTTCCGGCCGATCGCGTCATACAGGTTCGGATACGTGTTGCCGTTGCCGAACGGCGCGCCCGCGAAGGTCTGGTTCACGATCGGCGGATCCTCGTCGAAGAGGTTGTTGATGCCGGCCGTGAGCTGGTAGTTCTTGTTGATGCGCCAGTTGGCCGCGAGGTCGATGTAGTTCATCGCCTTCAACTTCGAGTCGATCGACGGAACCGTGGCGGCGAGGATCGGACTGCTGCTCGTGCCCTCGTAGTCCACCTCGGAGATGTAGCGCCAGGTGAGCGCGACGTCCGTGTTCCACGGCGTCGCCCACGTCGCGCGCATCTTGTGGCGCCACTCGGGCAGCACCGTCAGCGTCACGCCGCACACCGTCCCGAAGAGGCCCGCGCAGTCGTACTCGGGGCTGCCCGGGAACTGCTGCTGCTTGAACTCCTTCAGGTATGTGCCGTTGAAGTTGACGTTGAGCGCACCCCACTCGCCGCCGAACTTGTGCGTGTAGGTCGCCATGAAATCGAAGCCCGACGTCGTCCACTCGGCGACGTTCAGGTTCGACGCCACGATGACCGCCTGCGGCAGCAGCCAGAGCGTGCCCGCCGAGTCGCGGGTGATCAGGCTGCAGAACTGCGGATTGCCGGTCGCGAGGCACTGGTTGAGGATGGTGGGCGGCGGCAGCGCCGTGATCACGTCCTCGACCTTGATGTTGTAGTAGTCGATCGAGGCGCTCAGGTTCGGCAGCGGCTCGAACACGATGCCCAGCGTCTGCGTCTTCGCCGTTTCCGCCTTCAGGTTCACGTTGCCGCCGAAGGCGCCGCCGTACTGGCCCGCGGGGCTGTCGAGGATGTGGCCGTACTGGGCCGCGGTGACGCCGGTGAACGCGCACTGCGCTGCGGTCGCCGTCGGAGTGGCGGTGGCGCACGGATCAGACGTGTTGTTGTAGAGGCCCGGGGTGAGCGGCGTGTAGAGGTCGAACACGTTGGGCGCGCGCACCGCCTGCTGGTAGCTGCCGCGGAAGCGCACGGCCTTCACCGGCGCCCACTCGATGCCCATCCCGTAGGAATCGGTCTTCTCGCCGGTGCTGTAGTCGGAACGCCGCCAGCTGCCGTTGACGCTCAGCAGGTGCGCCCAGTCCTGGCGCTCGAGGATCGGCAGGCGCGCTTCCATGAAGATGTCCTTCACCGCGATCTGCCCGCCCACGCCCTGCGTCGAGCCGCCCTGGCCCGCGAGGTCGCCCGAGGAGAACGCGACGTCCACTTCGCGCAGCAGCTCGTCCACGCGCCGCTCGAATCCGAACGCGACACCGATACCGCTGCGCGCACCCGGGAGCTTGATGCCGTAGTCGGCAAGGTCCGCGGACATCGTGGCACCCACGACGCTTTGCTTCGTGTGGCCGGTCTGGAAACCCGGGATCTGCACGTAGTTGAGCGCGCCCTGCGTGACCTGGTCGAGCGACCAGATGTTGTAGGGCACGCACGCGAGGTCCGTTCCGTCCAGGAACGAGCGGCAAGCGGCCTGGCCCGTCGCCGGATTGGTGACCACATCGAGCGCGCGCTGGGAGCGTGCGATCGAGAGCTCGTTGCGGAAGACCTGCTGGTAGACGACCTGCGCCATCTGCCCGTAGACGTCGTACTGCCAGTTGTTGAAGACATCGCCTTTCACGCCGAGCACGCCGCGATAAGACGTGTTGCGCAGGTCCGCCTGGCGGCCGCCGCCTTCGACGTTGCGGCGCAGGATCACGACGTTATGCGTCGAAGCGTCGGTCGTGAGCCCGAGGTCGCGACGCCAATCGGCCGACAGCAGCGGGTTGGCGCCCGTCACGTTGACCGCCACGCCGAACAGGCCGCTGGGCGCGATCTGCGAGTTGGTGTGGTTATCGTGGAAGCCGAACTCGCTGTAGACGCGTGCATGCGGCGTCACGTCGTAGTGCGCGAACGCATCGAACGAGTAGCGCTCGGTAGGACGCTGGAAGAAGTTGAGCGGGCCGAAGTTGTACTGGTCGGTCGCGCCGATATACGGACGCGTGTTGCCCGCGGCGTTGGCGACCGTGCGGGCCGCTCCCGTTCCGCCGTTGAGCACGAACTGGCCGGGGTAACTCGTGCCCGAGCCGCCGCAGACGTAGCCATCTCCCGCCGTGTTGAGGTTCAGGGCGCACGCGCTGAAGTCGCGCTCCGACTGGAGCAGCGCCTCGACCTTCGTGTAGCCGAAGAAGACCGTCGCGTTGCCCTTGTTGTCGGCGAAGTTGCCGCCGAGCATCAGGCTCACGTCGGTGGTCTCGCCGTCGCTCTTGATATCGCCCGGAACGCGGAACTGCTGCGGGTTCGTGACGGCGCGGCCCGCGACGATGTCGGAAATGCCCTTGGGGTTGTTCTGCTGGTGGTTGTAGAACGAATAGTTCACTTCGCCCTGAACGCCCTCGAAGTTGTCGTTCATGATGAAGTTGATGACGCCCGCGATCGCGTCCGAGCCGTAGACCGCGGAAGCGCCGCCCGTCAGCACGTCCACGCGGCGGATGAGCGCGGCGGGAATCGTGTTCAAGTCGGCGGACCACGTGGGTGCGAGCGTGCTGCCGATCGGGCTGCCCGGCGGCAGGCGGCGGCCGTTCACGAGCACGAGGGTGCGCACGGAGCCCAGGTTGCGCAGGTTCGCGGTGGCGATACCGGTCGCGCCGTTCGAATCGTTGCTGCCGTATTCGGCAAGCACCTGCGGCAGGTTGTTGAGCAGGCTCTCGACGTTGCGCACGCCCTCGAGCTTGATGTCTTCGGCGCGGATCACCGCGACCGGGCTTGCGCCCTCGAGCTCGGGCGCCTGGATGCGCGTGCCCGTCACTTCAACCTTCTCGACTTTCGCAGCGGCCTGCGATGGTTGCTGCGCATGGACGGTCGATGCAGCGCCGACGATGCCCGCGGCCATCAGGCAGCGGACGAGCTTCTTGTGCGTGTGCGTCACGATGGGGCTCCCCAGTTTTATGTCCGGCGACAGCCGGGCAGAGGACGCCAGCATCTATGGAAGCGAGATGCGCGTGCGAAGCAGATTGCGACGCCGCGTTACGCGCCGCGACGAAAAAAGCCCAAGGATTTCCGTGGCACGACGCCCCGTGCGAGCGAGCCCGGCAGCGCACCCGCGCGATGCAGCATTCGGTAACGTGCGTGACCTACTATTACGATTGCGGGTGCGTGAAATTTTCCACGGCGTTGCGCGCGCGCCACACGCTTGAAAAGAAAAACCCGCCATAAAGGCGGGTTTCGCTCAGAGAATTTGGTGGCCTGGGGCGGAATTGAACCACCGACACACGGATTTTCAATCCGCTGCTCTACCAACTGAGCTACCAGGCCGGGAGCCCGAAATTATAGCGTTTTCGACCTTTCAGAGCCACACCCCCGCATGACGAAGGACAGGAGGGGCCTCGCGATCGCGGCCGGGCTGGCCGTTTGCCTGGCCGGCGGATCGCTGTGCGCCTGGCTGGGCACGCCGCTGCCGTGGATGATCGGTCCGCTGGTCGCGATGGCGATCTGCCAGTTCAGCGGCGCGCGCCTCGAGTCGCTGCCCTTCGCGCGCGAGGGCGGCCAGCTCGTGATCGGCGTGGCCCTCGGCCTTTATTTCACGCCGCCGGTCGTGCGCGAGATCTCTACCTATGGCCTCTATTTCATCGCGCTGGGATTCGCCGCGATCGGCGCGGGTGCGGTGAGCGGCCGCGTGCTCGCGCGACTCTCCGGCGTGGATGGCACCACCGCGTACTTCTCCTGCATGCCCGGAGGTGCCGGCGAGATGGCGGTGATGGGCGAGATGCGCGGCGCCAAGGTCGATCGCATCGCGCTCGCGCATTCGCTGCGCATGCTGATCGTCGTCCTCGCGATCCCTGTGGCCATGACGCTCGCGGGTTTCTCCGGCGTGGACGACTACCAGCCGATCGCGCGCACGTTCGAGCCCGGCGGCTTCGCGGTGCTCATCGCGGTGGCACTCGCTGTGGCCCTCCTCGCGCAGCGCCTGAAGATCCGCAATGCCTTCATGATCGGGCCGCTCTTCGCCGCGATCGCACTCACCATCGCCGGCGTCACTCTCTCCTCCGTGCCGCCGCTGGCTTCGAACGCGGCGCAACTCGTCCTCGCCGGCGTGATGGGCACGCAATTCCAGCAGCGCTTCCTGCGCGAGGCGCCGCGCTTCATGGGGGCAGTGCTCGTATCGATCGCGGTGCTCATCGCGCTTTCGGCCGGCGTGGGCGCGCTGATCGCGTGGACGTCGGGCGCGTACCTGGGCTCCTCGCTCCTCGCGGCCGCCCCCGGAGGCATCGTCGAGATGGCCATCACGGCGAAGGTCCTGAAGATCGGCGTGCCCTTCGTCACCGCCGCGCACGTGTGCCGCTACGTCATCGTGGTGAGCCTGTGCGATCCGATCTACCGGTGGGTGACGGAAAGGCGATCGTCCGCAGATAAACGCGGATAAACGCAGATAGGGGGTCAGGTCCATCTGCGTGTATCGGCGTTCATCTGCGGATCCATTTCCAAAAAGGGGACTGTCCCCTTTTTCTGTCAGCGCTATCATTGGCGCATGAAAGTGGAGAAGAAACCGGTCCGGAAGGGCCGCCGCGGAGGCGGCGGCATGACGCTCGCCGACGTGGCGCGCCTGGCCGGCGTTTCCCCGATCACGGTCTCCCGGGCGATCAACACGCCCCAGCAATTGACCGCCGATACGCTCCAGAAAGTGCAGGCGGCGGTGGCTCGCACGGGCTACGTGCCCAACCGCCTCGCCGGCGGCCTCGCCTCCAACCGCAGCCGCCTCGTTTTCGCGATCGTCCCGACCGTCGCGAGCCCGGTTTTCCTGGAAACGGTGCAGGCACTCACCAGCACGCTCGAGGAGGCCGGCTACGAGGTCGTGCTGGGCCAGTCGGGATACGACGGACGGCGCGAGAACGAGCTCCTCGACGCGATCATCGGGCGGCGCCCGGACGGCGTGATCCACGTGGGCATCATCCATTCGAAGGAAGGCCGGCGGCGGCTCACGGCGGCGGGAATCCCGGTGGTCGAGACCTGGGACCTCACGCCCACGCCCATCGACATGCTGGTCGGTTTCTCCCATGAGAAAGCCGGCGCGGCGGTCGCGGAATTCCTCTACAGCCGCGGCGCGCGCCGCCCGGCGATCATCTCCGCCGACGACTATCGCGCGGGCCTGCGGCGCCAGGGATTCACCGAGGCGATGGCCCGCTTGCTGGGCAAGGGCGCACCGATGCCTTGCCGGCTCGTCACCGCCCCCACGTCGCTCGCCAGCGGCCGCACCGGCCTCGCCCCGCTGCTGGACCGGCACCCGGATATCGATGCGGTTTTCTGCAGCTCCGACGTGATCGCCCAGGGCGCGCTCACCGAGGCCCAAGCCCGTGGGGTCGCGGTGCCTTCGCAGCTCAAGATCATGGGGTTCGGCGACCTCGATTTCGCCGCCCACACCCACCCCGCCCTCACCACCGTCCGCGTGGACGGAACGGCCATCGGGCGCCAGGCCGCGGCCTTCATCGTCCAGCGGGCGCGGGGCGAACCGATCGAGCACCGGATCGTGGACCTTGGCTTCACGGTCGTGGAGCGTGCCAGCACGTGAAAACCGCGTTGACAGCCTTTTGATGACAGCGCTAACATCGACACGCAAAATAAAGGGGACAGTCCCCTTTTCCGAAATGGGGACTGTCCCCTTTTTCTGACCCAGGAGGAGAAACCATGAAATTCAACCGGCTTTTGTCGTGCCTCGCATTCGCTGCCGTCACGGCCCAGGCGGCCTACCCCGAGCGCCCGATCACCGTCGTCGTGCCCTTCACGCCCGGCGGGTCTTCGGACATCACCGCGCGCACCATTTCCAACGAGCTCTCGAAGTCGCTCGGGCAGGCGTTCATCATCGACAACAAGCCCGGCGCCAACGGCGGCATCGGCGGCAAGTTCGTCGCGAATTCGAAGCCCGACGGCTACACGCTCTTCGTGGGTTCGATCGGCGTATTCGCGATCAATCCCGTGCTCTACAAGGACCTCGGCTATGACCCGAAGAAGGACTACGACCTGCTGTCGGTCGCGGTGCGCACGCCCAACGCGCTGGTCGCCACGGCCAACTTCCCGGCCAACACGGTCGCGGAGTTCATCGACTACCTGAAGAAGAACCCGGGCAAGGTCTCGTTCGCCTCCTCGGGCACCGGCTCGTCCGATCACCTCACGGCCGTGCTCTTCTGGCAGAAGACGGGCACGACGGGCATCCACGTTCCGTACAAGGGTGGCAGCGCCGCGCACCTCGACATCATCGCGGGCAACGCGAACGTCTCATTCCAGAACCTGGGCTCGATCACGCAGCACGTGAAGGGCGGCAAGATGAAGATCCTCGCCGTCACCTCCGACAAGCGCGATCCCACGTTCCCCAACACGCCCACACTCGCCGAATCGGGCGTGCAGGGCCTCGAGGTGTTCTCGTGGCAGGCCTTCGTCGCTCCCAAGGGATTGCCGAAGGAAGTCACCGACAAGCTGCAGCCCGCGCTCATCGCCGCGATGAAGCACCCGGACGTCGTGAAGAAGTTCACGGAGATGGGCTTCGACGTCGTCGCCAACAGCCCGGCCGAGTTCGCGAAGTTCCTGGACGCCGAGCTCGCGCGCTGGAA
This sequence comes from Usitatibacter palustris, assembly GCF_013003985.1. Lineage (GTDB taxonomy): Bacteria > Pseudomonadota > Gammaproteobacteria > Burkholderiales > Usitatibacteraceae > Usitatibacter > Usitatibacter palustris. The sequence goes on from NZ_CP053073.1 coordinate 3,625,618, forward strand.
GGCCGTCGTGGACGGAGCGGGCATCAAGCAAAGTGACTGATCGCAAGCGCAAGACGCCGGAGGAGCTCCGCAGCCACAAGTGGTACGGGGTGAAGGACCTGCGCTCCTTCGGCCATCGCTCCCGGACCGCGCAGATGGGCTACACCCGCGCCGACTATGCGGGCAAGCCCGTCATCGCGATCATCAACACCTGGAGCGACATGAATCCGTGCCACACGCACTTCCGTGCGCGCGCGGAGGAAGTGAAGCGCGGGATCTGGCAGGCCGGCGGCTTCCCGGTGGAGATGCCCGCGATGACCCTCGCGGAAACCTTCCAGAAGCCCACCACGATGCTCTATCGCAATTTCCTTGCGATGGAAACGGAGGAAATCCTCCGCGCGTATCCCGCCGACGGTGCGGTGCTCATGGGCGGCTGCGACAAGACCACGCCCGCGCTCGTCATGGGTGCGATCTCCGCGAACCTTCCCGCGATCTTCGTGCCCGCCGGACCGATGCTGCGCGGCGATTTCCGCGGCAAGCCCTTGGGCAGCGGCAGCGACGTCTGGAAGTACTGGGCCGAGCTTCGCGCCGGCAACATCACGGAAGAAGAATGGGAAGGCATCGAAGCGGGCATCGCCCGCTCGCCCGGCCACTGCATGACGATGGGCACCGCCTCCACGATGACGAGCGCCATGGAAGCGATCGGCCTCACGCTGCCCGGCGCCGCTTCGATTCCCGCGGCCGATTCGCGCCACGCGCAGATGGCCGAGAACTCGGGCCGGCGCATCGTCGACATGGTGTGGGAAGACCTGAAGCCCTCGGACATCGTGAATGCGAAGTCCGTGGACAACGCGGTCATCACCGCGCTCGCTCTCGGTGGCTCCACCAACTCCGTCGTGCACATGGTCGCGATCGCGCGCCGTGCGGGCGTGGATCTCACGATCGAACGCTTCGACGAGCTCGCGCACAAGGTGCCGGTGCTCGCCAACATCCGTCCGTCGGGCCAGTACCTGATGGAGGATTTCTTCTACGCCGGCGGCCTGCGCGCCCTCCTCCGGGAGCTGGGCGACCTGCTCGACACCTCGCTCGTCACCGTGAACGGAAAGACGCTCGCCGAAAACCTCGCGACCGCGAAGACCTGGAACGAGGATGTCATTCGCCCGCGCACCAACCCGCTCGTCGAGAAGGACGGGCTCGCGGTGCTCTTCGGTTCGCTCGCTCCCGACGGCGCGGTGATCAAGCCCGCGGCGATGGAGCCGCGCCTGCAAAAGCACACGGGCCGCGCGGTGGTCTTCGCCAACTACGACGACATGAACGCGCGCATCGACGATCCGAACCTCGACATCGATGCCGACTGCGTGATCGTGCTGCAGAGCGCCGGTCCCCTGGGCGCGCCCGGCATGCCCGAGTGGGGACAGCTTCCGATTCCGAAGAAGCTGCTGAAGGAAGGGGTCCGCGACATGGTGCGCATCTCGGATGCGCGCATGAGCGGCACGAGCTACGGCGCGTGCGTGCTGCACGTCACACCCGAATCCCACGTCGGCGGCCCGCTGGGTCTCGTGAAGACGGGCGATCGCATCTCGCTCGACGTTCCCGGCCGGCGCGTCGATCTTCTCGTCGATGCCAACGAGCTCGAGCGCCGCCGCAAGGACTGGAAGGAACCCGCGCCACGCTATACGCGCGGATTCGGTACTCTCTATCTCAAACACGTCACGCAGGCCAACGAAGGCTGCGATTTCGACTTCCTCGAGGCTGGCGCACCGACGCCCGACCCCGAGATTCACTGAGAGAGGACAACATGACCGACGAACTCGCCGATTCCGAACGGCGCCGCTGGATCGCCGCCGGTGCGGCCATGGCCGCTTCCAGCATGTCGAGCGCGGCCTTCGGGCAGTGGGCGCCCGCGACGCGCTATCCCGATCCGGCCGTCATCCAGATCGATCCTTCGTTCGGGAAATATCGCCTCGGCCTCGCCGCGGTCGAGCGGCTCGCCACGGGCTTTCGCTGGAGCGAAGGGCCGGTGTGGATGGGTGACTCACGCATGGTCGTGTGGAGCGACATCCCCAACAACCGCATGATGAAGTGGGACGAGGAGACCGGGCAGGCGAGCGTCTTCCGCAAGCCCTCGAACTTCGCCAACGGCAACACGCGCGATCGCCAGGGACGCCTGCTCACCTGCCAGCACGGCACGAGGAGCGTCACGCGCACCGAGTACGACGGCACGATCAGCACCGTGATCGACAAGTTCGAAGGCAAGCCGCTCAACTCCCCCAACGACATCGTCTGCAAGAGCGACGGCTCGATCTGGTTCACGGATCCACCCTTCGGCATCCTCGGCTTCTACGAAGGCTACAAGGCCGAGCCGCAACTGCCGACGAACGTCTATCGCGTCGACGGCAAGACCGGCAAGGCGACGGTCGTCGCGGGCGACGTGAATCGCCCCAACGGGCTCGCGTTCTCGCCCGACGAATCGAAGCTCTACATCGTCGAGGCCGGCGTGAATCCGCGCGTGATCAAGGTCTATGACGTGGTCGACAACGGCACGAAGCTCTCGAACGGACGCACGTTCATCAACGCCGGCGCCGGCAGCCCCGATGGATTCCGCGTCGACGTCGACGGCAACCTCTGGTGCGGCTGGGGCATGGGCAGCGACGAGCTCGACGGCGTGATGATCTTCAATCCGGAAGCGAAGCCGATCGGGCGCATCCGCCTGCCGGAGCGCTGCGCGAACCTCTGCTTCGGCGGCGTCCAGCGCAACCGCCTCTTCATGGCGGGCTCGCAATCGCTGTACTCGCTCTACGTCAACACACAAGGTGCAATCGGAGGATAGATGGCGGCATACCAAGGCGTTCCCAATCAATTTCGCAAGGACCTCATCGCCGGCAAGCAGTTGATCGGCTGCTGGTCGCACCTCGCGAACCCCATCACCGCGGAGATCCTGGGCCTCGCCGGCTACGACTGGATCCTGCTCGACGGCGAGCACTCGCCCAACGACATCACGACCTTCGTGCCGCAGCTCATGGCGCTGAAGGATTCGTCCAGCGCGCCGATCGTCCGCCCGCCGTGGAACGACGTCATCTGGATGAAGCGGCTGCTCGACGCGGGCTTCTACAACTTCCTCATCCCGTACGTGGAATCCGCGGAGCAGGCGAAGCAAGCGGTCGCCTCGACGCGTTACCCCACCGCGGGCATTCGCGGTGTGGCGCTCGCCACGCGCCAGAACAAGTACGGCACGATTCCCGACTTCCTCAAGCAGATCAACGACTGCATCACGCTGCTCGTGCAGATCGAGAGCCAGGGAGGTGTTGCGAACCTCGAGAAGATCGCCGCGGTCGATGGCGTGGACGGCGTGTTCGTCGGTCCCGCGGACCTCGCGGCGTCGATGGGACATCTGGGCAATCCGTCGCACCCCGAAGTGCAAGCCGTGATCAAGGATCTCTTCACGCGCATCAAGGCCGCCGGCAAGCCCGCCGGCACGCTGGCACTCAACGAGGCCGACGCACGCCGCTACATGGAATGGGGCGCCTCGTTCGTCGCCGTCGGCAGCGACCAGGGCATCTTCCGCGACTCCGTCAAAGCCGTCCGCGAGAAATTCAAATAGCCACCGTCGTCTGCACACTGTCATCCTGAGGGAGCGCCAGCGACCGAAGGACCTGCTGCTACAAAGAGGAGAAACCATGAAACGCTTCCTGCTTGCCATCGCCGCCTTCGCCTTCGCCGGCGCGGCGTTCGCGCAGTACCCGAACAAGACCATCAAGATCGTCGTGCCGTATCCGCCGGGCGGAACGTCCGACATCCTCGCGCGCGCGCTGAGCGTAGGCCTGCAGGCGACGCTCGGCCAGACGATCATCGTCGAGAACAAGCCGGGTGCGACGGGCAACATCGGCGCGGATCTCGTGGCGAAGTCGCCGCCGGATGGCTACACGCTGCTGCTCGCCGACATCGGCTCGCTCGCCATCGCGCCGAGCGTGATGAAGTCGCTGCCCTTCGATCCGGTGAAGGACTTCGCGCCGGTGATCATGGTCGCGTACTCGCCCCACCTGCTCGTGGTGCATCCGTCGGTCGCGGCCAAGGACACGAAGGAGTTCATCGCGCTCGCGAAAGCGAAGCCCGATTCGCTCAACTTCGCGGTCTCGGGCATCGGCGGCGCCAACCACCTTGCCGGCATCGACTTCGCGCAGCGCCTGGGCATCAAGTGGACGTATGTTCCGTACAAGGGCGGCTCGCAGGCGCTCACCGACATGGTCGGCGGCCAGGCCCAGGTGATGTTCAACGGCATGCTCGCGACCTTTCCGTTCGTGAAGGACGGCAAGTTGAAGGCCCTTGCGATCTCCAGCGCCAAGCGTTTCCCCGCGGCGCCGGACATTCCGACGGTGGCCGAGTCCGCGAACCTCGCCGGCTTCGAGACCGGATCGTTCCAGGGCATCGTCGCTCCCGCGGGCACGCCCCCGGACGTCGTCGCGAAGCTGCACGACACGATCACGAAGATCCTCGCCACGCCCGAGATGAAGGAACGCCTCGACAAGGCCGGCGCGGAAGTACGCCCGCAGACGCCCGCGCAGTTCGGTCAGTTCATCGTGAGCGAGCGCGACCGTTGGGCGAAGGTGGTGAAGGAGTCGGGGGAGAAGTTCGAGTAGACAACGATAGTTGTCATCCTGAGGAGCACTACTTGTCATCCTGAGGAGCGAAGCGACGAAGGACCTGCTTGAGGGTTTTAACAGCAGATCCTTCGTACGCTCAGGAGGTCCTTCTGACGCCTTCGGCCCTCAGGATGACAGTGATCTAGCTAAAGCGTCCTAGCTCTTCAGCCGGTACCCGGTCCTGAAGATCCACGCGACCACCCCGAGGCAAATCAGGAAGAACGCGAGCGTCATTCCGAAGCTCAGCGCCACGTTCACGTCCGACACGCCGTAGAAGCTCCAGCGGAACCCGTTGATGAGATACACGATCGGGTTGAAGAGGCTCAGCGTCCGCCACACGCCCGGGAGCATGTCGATCGAGTAGAACGCGCCGCCGAGGAACGTGAGCGGCGTGATCACGAGCATCGGGATGAACGAGAGCTGCTCGAAGCCGTTCGCCCAGACCCCGAGGATGAATCCGAAGAGGCAGAACGTCACGACCGTGAGCACGAGGAAGGCGACCATCCAGACGGGATGCGCGACGCTCACGGGGACGAAGATGTTCGCCGTGGCGAGGATCACGAGACCCAGGATCAGCGACTTCGTGGAGGCCGCGCCCACGTAGGCGAGCACGATCTCGAAGGGCGACACGGGAGCGGAGAGCAACTCGTAGATCGTGCCGGTGAACTTCGGCAGGTAGATCCCGAACGACGCGTTGTTCAGGCTCTCGGTGAAGATCGCGAGCATCACGAGCCCCGGGACGATGAAGGATCCGTACGGCACGCCGTCCATGCCGCCGCCCATGCGCGAGCCGATCGCCGCGCCGAAGACCACGAAGTAGAGCGAGGTCGTGATGACGGGTGTGACCAGGCTCTGGAAGAACGTGCGCCCGAAGCGCGCCATCTCGAAGCCGTAGATCGCCTTCACGCCATGGGAGTTGAAGCTCATTTGGCCACCAGTCCCACGAAGATCTCCTCGAGCGAGGTCTGCCGCGTATGCAGGTCGCGGTACTCGATGCCGAGCTCGCCCAGGCGCGCGAGCAGCGTCGGCACGCCGGTCGCATCCTGGTGCGCGTCGTACGTGAGCTCGAGCTCGTTGCCGCCGCCGTTGAGCGCGAGGCGCCAGCCGTCGAGTCCCGGCGGAATTTCAGTCAGAGGCCGCGCAAGGTGCACCGTGAGCTGCTTGGTGCCGAGCTTGCGCATGAGCGCGGTCTTCTCGTCCACGACCACGAGCGCGCCCTTGTCGATGACGCCGATGCGGTCGGCCATCTCCTCGGCCTCGTCGATGTAGTGCGTGGTGAGGATCACGGTCACGCCGCCTTCGCGCAGGCGCCGCACCAGCGCCCACATCTCGCGGCGCAGTTCCACATCCACGCCGGCGGTGGGTTCGTCGAGGAACAGGACCTGGGGTTCGTGGGCGAGCGCCTTGGCGATCAGCACGCGGCGCTTCATGCCGCCCGAGAGCGTCATGATCTTGTCGTGGCGCTTCTCCCAGAGTGAAAGCTCGCGCAGCACCTTCTCGAGGTGCGCGGCATCAGGCCGTTTGCCGAACAGGCCGCGGCTGAAGCTGACCGTCGCCCACACGGTCTCGAACATGTCCGTGTGCAGCTCCTGCGGCACGAGCCCGATCTTCGCGCGGGAGGCGCGGTAATCGCGGACGATGTCGTGGCCATCGACGACCGCGCGGCCCGTGCTCGGCGTCACGATGCCGCAAACAATATTGATGAGCGTGGTCTTGCCCGCGCCATTGGGCCCGAGCAGCGCGAAAATTTCCCCGCGGCGGATCTCGAGGTCGACCGCCTTCAGTGCCTGCAGGCCGGAGGCGTAGGTCTTGCTGAGGCCCTGGATCGAGATGATGGACATGGGAAGAATTCTCCCATGCCCACCCTCTCAGAAAAAGGGGACAGTCCCCATTTCCGAAAAGGGGACTGTCCCCATTCTTTGCGTCAGTGCATCGTCTGGTCGCGCGCGCCACCCGGCCGCGAAATGTCGGCGAGCGCCTCGCCCGTCGTCTTCGGCGCCACCTTCACCGCCAGATCGCCGAGCGACACGATGCCCACGAGCCGCTTCGCGCGGTTGAGCACCGGCAGGCGGCGCACCTGCTGGTCGCCCATGTTGGTCGCGACCTCGTCGACCGTCTGGTCTTCGTAGCAGTACAGCACTTCATTGCTCATCACCTGGCGCACCGTCGTCTCCGGCGACAGCCCGTTCGCAACGGCGCGGATCGCGATGTCGCGGTCCGTAATCACGCCGATGAGGCGGTCGTTCTCGCCGACGGGGATCACGCCCGCGCCGCATTCGGCCATCAGTTTCGCGGCGTCGCAGATCGACTTGTCGGGGTCGATGAGCGCGACTTCGCGCGTCATCATTTCGCTGACTTTGTTCATGGCAATTCCTTCCACCGTTCGTTGGCGTTCGAATCGTCAGTGTCCGGCCGAAATGCGCCACGCGCTGTCGGACATCGCCGCTTTCCACGTAGGCGCTAGTTGCGCTCGGTGGGCCGTCCGAGGAAAAGATAGAGCGAGGAGTCGCCACCGAACGTGTGGCCATAGCCGAGGTAGAGCGGACCGATGACGGAGTCGAGCCCGACGAACACGGAGGCGGCTTTCTTCGTGTCCTTGAAGGAGATGTCGGAGCTGCGTGCCCATGCGTTGCCGGCCTCGAGCGACGTGCCCAGGTACCAGCTGCGACCGAGCACGCGCGGCAACTCGCCCATGCGGTAGTACGCGAGCGCGCCCACGAGTGCGGCCTGCGAACCCGTGATCGCGCCGTAAGGGGTGCCGCTCAGGTTGAAGAATCCGCCCATGCTGAAGCCGCCGCGATTGTCCTGCGAGGTCTGCGCGCCGGCGATGCCCAGCAGCGTCAACCGGTCGAAGGTCAGGGGCAGCAGCACGCTCACGTTGGAGGTCCGGAACGGCGAACGCGACGTCTGGTAGTCGTCGAAGCGCACGACCTCGGCGGCCACGAAGGCTCCGTGGCGCGGAAAGTTCGCGTCATCGAGGGTATCGGCGATCACCGAAGCGCGGACGAATCTCGCGTTGCCTTCGACCGGGCCATCGAGCGAACGGCCGATCGAAGGCGTGGCACGGTATCGCTCGTAGCCGCCGCCCACTCGCGCCACCGCGATGGTGCCGAGCCGGCGACCGATCACCGCGGAGGCCACCGACGTCGCGGTGGTGACGCGATCGGTGCGGCGGTTTCCCTGCGTGAAGATGTCGTAGTCGGATTGCACCGCTTCGAGCAGCGGCTCGACGAACCATGGGCTGCCGGGGCCCAGCGGCTGGTAGAAGGCCGTGGTGAACCGCTGCACGTCGCCGAACTGCACTTCATTTCGCCACTCCGCGCCCCAACTGTTCACCCACGTCATGGTGTGCTGCACCGTGATCGAGAAGCGCGCGTCGGTGTCCAGATCCGCGACCGCGCGGCCGCCGATGCGCAGGTAGTTCGGGCCCCAGGGCTTCTCGTCGACATCGATCACCACCGAGCGGCGTCCCTGCTCGAGCTCCGAGCGCACGTGCACGCGTTCGAAATCGCCCATGCCGTAGAGAACGCTGCTCGCCCTCGAAAGATCGGCGTCGCTGACCGCCTTGCCCGGCTCCACGCCGGCGATGCTCTGCACCTCGCGCTTGAGCGCCTCGGGGTTGGTGCGCACCGCGCCTTCCACGCGCACTTCCTTGATGGCGAGATCCGGAATCACGGGACGACGCACGCGGCCCGCTTCCCAACGCGCGTACTCGCGAGCGTCGAGGGCGAGCGGCGCGAGGCGTTCGACGACCCGCTTGGCCGCGGCCTCGCCGATCGCGATGAGCTCCGTGCCGCGTTCGAAATCGACGAAGCTCACGCCCTTCAGGTCGGGCGAGATGAGGATGTCCTTCGGGCGCAGCGCGCGCAGCGAGATCCCGACGTTCTGCTCCGTGAGGATGTTGATCATCTGCAGCGCCACGCCCGGCGCCGAGGACAGCGAGTCGCGCGGCATGAGCGGCGTGCCCACGTTGACCGCGATGATGATGTCGGCCCCGAGCTCGAGGGCGACTTCGACCGGCAGGTTTCTCACGAGCCCGCCGTCGCCCAGCAGGCGGCCGTCGACTTGCGTCGGCGCGAATGCGCCGGGGATCGACATCGACGCGCGCATCGCCACGGAAAGCGACGTGTCGCGAAGGACGACGAGCTCTCCGGTTTCGAGATCGGTCGCCACCGCACGCAGCACGACGGGCAGCTCGTCGAGGTGGCGCGCATCGCTCGCCGGGCGGGCGACGCTGCGCAGGAATTCCTCGAGGTTCTGGGATCCGAAGGCCCCGCGCGGCAGCACGATGCCCTCCTTGGTGACCCCGAGCTCGCTCTTGCCGATGAAGCGCAGGTCGTCCTCCTTGCGGCGGAACGAGAGGTCCTCGCGCGGTGGCCGGTCGGAGAACATCGCCGTCCAGTCCGCCTGCCCGACCAGCACTTCCATCTGCTCGGGCGTGTTGCCCGCGGCGTACGCGCCACCGACGATCGTGCCCATGCTGGTCGCGACGATCATGTCGACGGGCACGCGCTGGTCGCGCAGCACCTTCAGCACGCCGATGTGCGCGAGACCTCGCGCGCCTCCGCCGGAAAGGACGAGGGCAATCTTCGGCCGGGGACGAGAGGCGGTCTCGGCGGGCGGGGTTGCCTGCGCGGCCACGTCGGCAATCCCCAGGGTTGCCGTGCACATCCAGAAAATCACCAGGCACCGTGCGCAATTTCGCCGCATGACCCAGTGTACCTAGCGCGTGCGCATGGCGCTGCTAATCCGGGGCGAAAGGATCGCCTTCGAGCCCGGGACTGAAATGCATCACGCGTTCGCGAATGTCGGGCGTCTCGAAGTACGCCTCGCCACAGCGAACGTGGATGAACCCCGAGGGATTGAAGCGCCCTTCCTCGAAGAACACGAGCTTGATGCGCCATTGGCCCTTCGGGATCGGCTCCTTGCAATGGCGGCAGGCGGCCTGGCCCTTCGCGCGCTCGGCGCCATCGATGCGCGGCAGGCGCTTGTGCACGAGGCCCCGGTGCGCCTCGAGCTCGAGCTTCTCGCGGTCGATCAGGTCGGGCGGCGCGGCGGGCAGTGTTTCGAGCAGCGACTCGGGCCGCTTGAACGCCGCGCACAACGGATGGAACCAGAGCGTCTGGTCGCCGTCCGCGAACGGGTTGGCCACGCGCTCGCCGAAGCGCAGCTCGCCCTTGGCGATGGCCTGGCCGCAGCCGCGGCATTTGGAACGCCCGGTGGCGGCGGGTTCGAAGGTATGGGTCACAGGCGAAAGGATAGTGGATGACCGCGTTGCTGAGCTAGCATCAACCATGCGCGCCGCCTTCCTCTCGCTCTGCCTCCTCCTCGCCGGCTGCGCCACGAGCGTCTTCAACCCGGCGACCAACGTGCCGATCACCAGGGCCACGCCCCCGGGCATGGACGCGCCCGAGGACATCGTCGGCGAGAACGCGGTCGCGCTTTCCTTCTCGGGCGGAGGCCTGCGCGCCGCGGCGATCGCCCACGGCGTGCTCACGGCGCTGCGCGACACGAAGACCGCGGGCGGTGGCAGCCTCGCCGACGAGATCGTGTTCATCTCGAGCGTGTCGGGTGGTTCGCTTGCCGCCGCGCACTTCGGCCTCTACGGCGTCGAGGGCATGGACCGGTTCCGCGAGAACGTGCTGCTGCGCGACTTCGAGGCCGACATGCGCCTGTCGATCACCAATCCCGACAACCTTCTGCGCATCTTCGGGGGCGGTCTCAACGCACGAGAGAACTTCGGTGAGTCGCTCGACAAGCATGTCTTCAATGGCGCGACCTTCGCCGACCTCTACAAGCGCCGCAAGAGCGACATCCGCATCCACGCGACCGATGTCTACAACCGCCTGTCTTTCCCCTTCATCCCGCGGATCTTCTCGGTGCTCTGCAGCGACATCCGGCCCTACAGCATTGCCGACGCCGTCGTCGCGTCGATGGCCGTACCGCTCGTGTTCGCACCGGTCGTGGTGCGCACCTACCCCGATCACTGCACCGCACCCCTGCCTCGCGCGATCGCGCAGGCACGCAACGACCCCGATGCGCCGCCCATCCTGAAGTCGATCGAAAAGGCGATGTCGTCCTATCGCGACCCGAGCAAGGTGCGCTACGTGAAGCTGATCGACGGCGGCGTCACCGACAACCTCGGCCTCGCCACGCTGGCGGTCAGCCGGGCGATTTCGGGCACGGCCTACGCGCCGATGACCGAACGCGACGCGGTGAAGGTCCGCCGCATGCTCTTCCTCGTGGTCGACGCGGCGCGCGGTCCGCACGGCGCCTGGGCGCTCGAGGAGCCGGGCCCGCCGGGCGTGGAGCTGGCACTGCACGTGACCGACGTCGCGACCGAATCCATGGCCCGCTACGCCGCCGATGGCTTCTGGCGCATGTTGAAGGAGTGGGAAGCGTCGTTGATCGAATTCCGCTGCGGGCTCACGCTCGAGCAGGTGGCGCGCCTGGGCGGCCCGGTGAAGGACTGGCACTGCTCGGACGTGCGCTTCTACTTCGCGTCGTTGTCGATCGACAACCTCTCGCCCGAGGACCGCGCGAAGCTGGAAGTCATTCCCACTCGCCTCACGTTGCCGCCCGAGCAGATCGACGCGGCGATCGACGCGGCGCGCCGCACCATGCTCTCGTTGCCGCGCTTCCGGCAGTTCCTCTTCGAACGGATGAAGCCCTCACCCTAGCGCGGGTGGAAGCGCCTGACCGCTAACACCGCGATCACGACGAATGCCAGGAAGACGATGCCCTGCGCGATCGCGAACGGCGGCTCCTGCTGCGTGGGCGCGAGTGCCTTCAGCGAGGGCACCTTGAGGAACGCCTGCACGACGAGCACGAACACGTTGAGGTAGAGCGAGGCGACCGCGGTGCCGACATAGAGCGCGCGCCACCGGCCCGAGAGCCCCTTCAGGTACAGCGCGTAGATCGCGACCATGAGGGCTGCCATGCAGATGATGCCCGTCGCGTGCGAGGGCAGGAACTTGTCCGCGGGCAGGATGAACCCGCTCAAATTGGTGAGGATCGTGAGGCCGAGGAACGCGGCCGTCCATTTCGGTGCGCGATCCGCCTTGAACATCGCGGCCACCGCACCCACGCCCGCGACGATCGCCACGAGGCTGATGACCACGTGGATGAAAACCATCGGTGACATTCCCAGAATCATGGCTTCCCTCCCCGGAAGTTTTGTGCGGAAGACTCTAGCGGATTTCGTGCCAATGCGAGCAACAACAAGGCGAAACATCTTGGTGCGGAACCAACTGGCGCGCGAGGGGTTCAGACTGCTTCACGCAACACGCAGGAGGCATCACATGCAGCAAAGAGACGTCGTCGTACGCAATCCTTCCGGGCTCCACGCCCGTGCCGCCGCAAGGCTCACTCTCGCTGCCGCGAAATTCCGCTCCAACATCATCCTCGTCGCCAATGGGCGACGCGCCAACGCGCGCAGCCTCATCGCCGTCATGATCCTCGCCGCGGGCATGGGCGCGCACGTGTTGATCGAGGTGCAGGGGCCTGACGAAGTGGAAGCGATGCAGGAAGTCGCGCAGCTCGTCGCGAGCGGCTTCGCGGAGAAACGCTAGGCGGCTTCGCCCGCGGCGCGGCCCGAGGCCCACGCCCACTGGAAGTTGAAGCCGCCCAGGTGGCCGGTGACATCGACCGCCTCGCCGATGAAGTACAGGCCCGGCACCTCGCGCGCCTCCATCGTCTTCGATGACAGGCCGCGCGTGTCCACGCCGCCCAGCGTGACCTCGGCCTTGTTGTAGCCGAGCGTGCCGGTGGGCTGCAGCTTCCAGTCATTGAGGGCTCGCGCGAGCTCCTCGACCTTGCGCTCGGCAAGCTGCACGATCGGGCGCGTGGCTTCGTGCTCCTCGCACCACGCCTGAATGAAGCGCGCGGGCCAGCGTTCGGCGATGAGCGCGCCCAGCGTTGCCGGCGAACGACGGTTCTCCGCGAGGAACGCGGCCGCGTCCGTGCCCGGCAGGAGGTTCACGTGCAACGGATCGCGCGCTTCCTGCATCTGCCAATAGGAAGACGCCTGCAGAACCGCGGGGCCGGAGAGGCCGCGGTGGGTAAAGAGCATCGCCTCGCGAAACTTGCCGCCGCCGCAAGTGATCTCCACTTCGAGCGAAGCGCCCGAGAGCTCGCCGTAGCGCGCGAGCCATTTGTCGTCCATCGCGAGCGGCACCAGCGCGGGCTTGGGCGGCACGATCGCGAGCCCGAACTGTTCGGCAAGCTTGTACGCGAAGGGCGTGGCGCCGATCTTCGGGACGGTGAGCCCGCCGGTTGCGACGATCACGGATGCACACTCGATCGCGCCCTGCTCCGTGTCGATGCGATACCCGCTCGCGGTCTTCGCGACCGCGCTCACGCCACACGGGCGCATCCACGTGACCCGGCCCTCGTCGCACTCGGCCTTGAGCATCGCGATGATCTGCTTCGCGCTCTCGTCGCAGAAGAGCTGGCCCAGCGTCTTCTCGTGATGCGCGATGCGGTACTGGTCAACGAGTGCGACGAAATGGCGCGGCGTGTAGCGCGCCAGCGCCGAGCGGCAGAAGTCCGGGTTGCGCGAGAGGAAATCCTTGTGCGTCGCGTGGATGTTGGTGAAATTGCAGCGCCCGCCGCCGGAGATGCGGATTTTTTCCCCGAGATCCTTGTAGTGATCGATGAGTACGACACGGCGGCCGCGCTGGCCCGCGGTGGCGGCGGCCATCATGCCGGCTGCGCCTGCGCCGATGACGGCGACGTCAGTGGAGGTTGTCATCACAAGAAATTGTCATCCTGAGGGCGGTAGCAATTTGTCATCCTGAGGAGCGAAGCGACGAAGGACCTGCTTGAGTGCTTTAACAGTTAAACCCCTAAAGCAGGTCCTTCGTCGCTTCGCTCCTCAGGATGACAGTAAGCAAAGCTCCTCACGATGACAGTACGGGATTCCCCGCCCGGGTCCGTCCATGGAACGGATACATCGGATCCGAATAACCCGGCGTCGAAGGATGCCCCGGAGGGACCAACGAATCGACGAGGGCCTCATCTTCGGCCGTCCACTTGTAGTCGAGCGCACCGAGGTACCCGGTCCACTGTTCCAGGGTCCTTGGCCCGGCGAGCACCGAACTCACGTGTTCGCAGGCGAGCACCCAGGCGGTGGCGAACTCGCCCGGTGTGATGCCACGCGTCTTCGCGTGCGCGGCCATGGCCTGCGCATGTTCCATGGACTCGCGCCGGAATTCGGTCTGCATCATGCGTTTGTCCGAACGGCCGCCGCGCGAACCCTCGGGCGGCGCCGCATCGGGAACGTACTTGCCGGTAAGCACGCCGCGCGCGAGCGGGCTGTAGGGGACCACACCCAGGCCGTAGTACGCACACGCGGGCAGCACTTCGACCTCCGGCATGCGATTCATCGCGTTGTAGTACGGCTGCAGGCACACGGGCCGCGGCATGCCGATCGCGTCGCACAGGCGGATCACCTCGGCGATGCGATAGGCGCGGAAGTTGGACAGGGCAAAGTGGCGAACCTTGCCCGCGCGAATGAAGCCCGCCATGGTCTCGAGCGTCTCGGTGAGCGGCGTGGCGGTGTCGTCCTTGTGCAGGTAATAAAGATCGATGTAGTCGGTGCCGAGGCGCTTGAGGCTCGCATCGATCGCGCGCGTCATGTGGCCGCGGTGCAGGCCCTGGTTCTCGGGGCCCTCGCCCATCGCGTTGGCGACCTTGGTGGCGAGGATCCACTGGCCGCGCTCCGGGGAGATGAGCTTGCCGGTGATGCGCTCGGACTCGCCCTTCGCGTAGACGTCCGCGGTATCGATGAAATTCACGCCCGCGTCACGCGCGTTGGCGACGATCCGGGCGGATTCCGCGGCGTCGGTGCGGTCGCCGAACATCATCGTGCCGAGGCAGATCGGGGAAACCTCGATGCCGCTCGAGCCCAGGGTGCGATTCTTCATGGCCGTCCTCCAGTAAACCGCAGCTTACAATCAGGTTGTGCTGAACAACGAATATCCCCTCGAACCGCTCTTCGGCCGGATCCTCTCGCCGTTCCAGCGTTTCATCAGGCGCACTACGGCCGGCGGCATCGTCCTGTCGGTCACGACGGCGCTCACCCTTGTCGCGGCGAGCGTTTTCGGCGACGACGCGCTGCACCATTTCTTCGAGCAACCGTTCGTGCTCGGCGTGGGCAGCCGGTTCGAGCTCAAGCTCACGCTGCATCACCTCATCAACGACGGGCTGATGGCGCTTTTCTTCCTGATGGTGGGCTTCGAGCTGAAGCGAGAGATCCTCGTGGGCGAGCTCTCGTCGATGCGCGATGCGGCCCTGCCCGTCTTCGCCGCCGCCGGCGGCATGATCGTGCCCGCGGGAATCTACGCCGCGCTCAACGTCGGCACGCCCGCCGCCGCCGGCTGGGGCATCCCGATGGCCACCGACATCGCGTTCGCGGTCGGCATCCTCGTGCTCCTCGCGTGGCGCATCCCGAAGAACCTCATCGTGTTCCTCATGGCGCTCGCGATCGCCGACGACCTGGGCGCGGTGATCGTGATCGCGGCGTTCTACACGGCGGATCTGCGCGTCGAGTACCTCTGGGCCTCCGGCGCCATCACGGCGCTGCTCATCCTGCTCAACCGCGCGGGCGTGCGGCGCGCACTTCCCTACGCGCTGCTGGGATTTCCGCTCTGGTTCTTCGTGCACGCGTCGGGCGTGCACGCAACGCTCGCGGGCATCATCCTCGCGTTCTCGATTCCCTCGGTTCCGAAGGTCGGCGCCATCGACTTCCTCAACCGCATCAAGGAACTTCGCGAAGCGTTCCTCCAGCAGCGCGAGGACCAGTCCACGGGCGACAACCCGCTCAACAACAGCGAAATGGCGGCGGTGGCCGAGGCGATCGAGAGCGCGGCCGTCGCGGTGCAAAGCCCGCTGCAGCGGCTCGAGCATGGCCTCACGCCGTGGGTCACGTTCGTGGTGATTCCGCTATTCGCGGTCGCCAACGCGGGCATCGACCTCGCCGCGGTGAAGTGGGGAAGCGCGCTGGGCAATCCGCTCACGATCGGCGTGGCACTCGGCCTCGTTGTCGGCAAGTTCATCGGCATCGGCGCCTTCAGCTGGGTGGCGGTGAAGATGGGCCTCGCACGCCTGCCCACCGATGTCGAGTGGAAGCACGTGCTGGGCGCGGCGTGGCTCGCGGGCATCGGCTTCACGATGTCGCTCTTCATCGCGCAGCTCGCATTCACGAGCGCGGCGATGGTCGAGCAGGCGAAGATCGGCATCCTCGTCGGATCGGCGATCTCGGCCATCGTGGGTCTCGTATGGCTCTACATGGCGTCGATCAAGCGCGCCGCATAGCCCGTGCTCGAGAACATCCTCTGGAAGGCGTTCACCGGAACGCACGCGCACCTGACGGTCGGGACTGATCGCATCCGTCGTTACGCGCCGGGCTACTCGCCGCTGATGGGCTTCGCCGATCCCGCCGATCCGCCGTTCGCGGAGCTCGCACCGCACTGCAGCCCCGGCGAGCGCATCTACTGCGCGGAGTGGCGCGGGCCTGAGCCCAAGGGTTGGAAGATCGACGTCGACACCACGATGTGCGCGATGGCCTGGCAGGGAAACGATCCCGCGACCGACGAAACACTGGGCGCGATCCGCCTCGCCAGCGAACACGTGCCGCAAATGCTCGCACTCACCGAGCTCACGCGACCCGGACCCTTCGGTCCGCGCACGATCGAGCTGGGTGAATGGTACGGCGTCTTCGAAGGCGCGCAGCTCATCGCGATGGCGGGCGAGCGGCTCAAGGCCGGGAATCTTCACGAGATCAGCGGCGTGTGCACGCTGCCGCAGTTCCAGGGGCGCGGTCTTGCGCGCCGCCTCACGCTGCATGTGCTTCGGCAACAGCTCGCACGCGGCGACCAGCCGTTTCTCCACGTCGCTTCGGCCAATACGCGTGCGCGGGAGCTCTATCGGAAGATGGGGTTCGCGGAGGTGCGCGAGGTGCCGATGCGGATCGTGGTGGTAGGCTGAAAAAAAGCAGTTAACGAGGAGACCGCCATGCGAAACACACTCATCGCCTGCATCGTCGCGCTCGCATCCACCGTCGCATCCGCACAAACCGATTGGCCGACCAAACCGGTGCGCATCATCGTGCCGTACACGCCGGGCGGATTCACGGACCAGGTTGCGCGCATCGTTGCGCAGAAGCTGCAGGACCGGATCAAGCAGCCTATCACGATCGACAACAAGCCCGGCGCGAACAGCATCGTGGGCGTGGAGGCGGCGGTGAAGTCGCCGCCCGACGGCTACACCTTCGTGCTCGTGATCGCCGCGTTCTCCGCGAACCCGTCGCTCTACGCGAAGCTTCCGTACGACACGCGCAAGGACCTGGTGCCGGTGTCGCTCGTGGGTATCGGGCCGCTGATTGCCGCGGTGAACAACGAGATGCCGGTGAAGACACCGAAGGAGCTCGTCGATTACGCGAAAGCGAACCCCGGAAAGATCAGCTTCGGTTCGTCGGGCAACGGTTCGGCCGCGCACCTCACCACGGAACTCTTCAAGTCCACGACGAAGACCGACATGGTGCACATCCCGTACAAGGGTGCCGCGCCGGCGATGGTGGACTTGCTGGGCGGACGCATCCAGTTGCTCTTCGATGCGGCCACCGGACTCATCCCCAACGGCAAGGCCGGAAAGATTCGATTGATCGGCGTTTCAGCCGATCGCCGCCTCGCCGCAGCGCCGGACGTGCCGACCTTCGCTGAACAGGGCTATCCGGGATTCATCGGCAGCACCTGGGCCGGCGTGCTTGCGCCGGCAGGAACGCCCGCGCCGATCGTCCAGAGGATGTCCACGGAGATCGCGGCCATCGTTCGCCTGGACGACGTGCGTGCGAAGTTCGACGAGATGGGCATCGTCCCCGTCGGCGGCACGCCGCCCGAGTTCGATCAGTTCATCGTCAGCGAGATCGACAAGTGGGGCAAGGTCATCCGCGACGCGAAGGTCACGGCGGACTGAACGTCAGTCGTCGGCCCTCGGCGGCGGGTGCCCGTTCGAGTTGCGCGGCGGCCGGTGGAACACGGCCTCGACGTTGTTCCCGTCCGGGTCGTGCAGATAGGCCGCGTAGTAGTTCGGGTCGTGCAGCTGTCGGATTCCCGGGGGCCCGTTGTCCTTGCCGCCCGCCTCGAGGCCGGCGAGATGGAAGCGGCGCACGGCCTCTTCGCTCGGCGCCGAGAACGCGACGTGGATCGGACAGGCCTTGGCCTGCGGATTCGCGTCCACCATGAACTCGTTGGCCGAGAAGTAGTTTTTGTCCACCCGCAGCGTGTGGCCGAGTTCCAGCGCGTCGAGAATGGCGCGATAGAAGGTGAGGCTCGGGCGCAGATCCTTCACGTGGACCTGCACGTGATCGAGGACGCTTTCGTCCTTGGCGTTGGCGTTCGTGTTCATGTTGGCGGTGGGATTGAGGTTGTTTTCCACGACGTCACAGTACGCAAAGACCCTCGTGGGCTCTGTCATCCCCGCACTGATGCGAATGTAGGACAACGGCTGTCACCCGCTCGGAAGCCGCGCGTAGTCCCTGTCCGTCAGTCGGCGGCGGCAGGCTCGCCGCGGAGCTCCTGGCGCGCCTGCCGGACGACGGAGATCGCCGCCGTGAGCGCGAGGATGGCCATGATCGTGGCGACGAACAGGTCCGGCCAACCGGCCTTCGTCCCGAAGACGCCCAGGGCCGCGAGCAGCACCGCCACGTTGCCGATCGCGTCGTTGCGGGTGCACAGCCACACTGAGCGCATGTTCGCGTCGCCCTTGCGGTAGCGATAGAGCATCACCGCGACCGCCACGTTGGCGATCAACGCGAGCGTGCCGATGACCCCCATCGAGACCGGATCGGGAACGACGCCGCGCGCGAAGTTCCAGGCGGTGAGCGCCAGGATCCCCACGCCGTAGGTGCCCATCGAGAGGCCCTTCACGAGTGCCGCCCGCGCGCGCCAGACCAGTGCCAGGGGCAGCACGAAGAGGCTCACGCCGTAGTTGGCGGCGTCGCCCAGGAAATCGACCGCGTCGGCGAGCAGCGAAACCGATTCCGCGCGCACGCCGGCGATCACCTCGACGACGAACATCAGCGCATTGATGACGAGCGCCGCCCAGAGCACGCCGCGATAGTGGCTGTCGGCGGCGGGGACTTCGCAGCAGGCGTGGTCGTGGTTGTGATGTTCGCTCATGACCCTCATTTGAAACCCTATACTGGCTACAGGGTCAACCCCCGGGAGTTCCCATGAAGATCGGCGAGCTGGCGAAGGCCGGGCAGTGCGATGTGCAGACGATCCGCTACTACGAGAAGAAGGGCCTGCTGCCCGCGACGAGCCGCACGGATGCCAACTACCGGCGCTACGGCCCGGGCCACGCCGAGCGCCTCACCTTCATCCGCCATTGCCGCTCGCTCGACATGACGCTCGAGGAGATTCGCGCCCTGCTTTCATTCCGCGACAAACCGGAGGCGAACTGCGGCGGCGTGAACGAGCTGCTCGATGAGCACCTGCAGCACGTGGCCCATCGCATCGCGCAGCTCACGGAGCTCGAGAAGGAACTCAAGCTGCTTCGTCGCCAGTGCCGCAAGGCGCAACCGACGAAGAGCTGCGGGATCCTCGCGGGCATCGCCACCGGAACGGCGAAGCGGCCCGTCAGCGGCAAGGGTCTGTGATTGTCATCCTGAGGAGCGCAGCGACGAAGGACCTGCTTTAGGGGGTTAACAGTTAGAACCCTAAAGCAGGTCCTTCGTCGCTGTGCTCCTCAGGATGACAGTCACTGCAGATCTTCGTACTCCGGATGCCGCCGCAGGTAAGCCCCGGCAAAAGGGCAAACCGGCACCACCTTCTTCCCCCGCGCCCTCGCGTCCTCCAGCAACGCCTTCATCAGCGCCGACGCGTGCCCCTTGTTCTCCTCGGAGCGCAGCACTTCGACGTGATTGATGCGCAGCGTGCCGTTGCCGGTATCGGCCAGGCGGGCGAACGCAATCTCGGTCCCGTCGCGCTCGCCGATGAAGCGCATGCGCTCTTCGTCGAAGCGAAACGCGAGCCCCATCAGAGCGGATACCCCGGCCGCACGAGCGGGATGTATTCGGGATGCTTGCGGATGAACGCGGCCGCATACGGACACACCGGGATCACCACCTTGCTCTGCTCCTTGGCCATGGCGAAGAAAGCCCGCATCAGCGCAGAGCCGTAGCCCTTGCCCTCGTGGGCAGGCAGGACTTCGGTGTGCTTGATGAGGATCGCATCGGCACCTACGGGATCGATTTCACTGTAGGCAACCTCGGTGCCGTTGAGTTCACCGATGAAGCGCTTGCGGGCGAGGTCGTGGCGGAAGCTGAGGGTATCGGTCATGCGGAGATTGTAGTCACCTCCACTGCGGTGAGCACCCCACCCACTGTCATCCTGAGGAGCGCAGCGACGAAGGACCTGCTTTAGGGGGTTAACGGCGTGGTCAACGCCATTCCGCCACCGCACATTCATCACGCATGCGCGACCACAACTACTTCGTCTACATCCTCGCCAGCAAATCCCGCACCCTCTATGTGGGGGTCACCAACAATCTCGAGCGCCGCATCTACGAGCACAAGCAGAAGCTCATCAAGGGTTTCACCGCGAAGTATCGGATCGACCGGCTCGTCCACTACGAGCACACGGAAGGTATCGAGGGAGCAATTGCGCGCGAGAAGCAAATCAAAGGATGGTTGCGGGAGAAGAAGGTCGCGTTGATCGAGATGTACAACCCCACCTGGGAGGACCTGACCCCCAGTGAGCTTAAACAGTTAACCCCCTAAAGCAGGTCCTTCGTCGCTTCGCTCCTCAGGATGACAGTGTTGGGTGCCCCCTTGACAGGGCGCCCTCGGGCGGTGTTATAGTTAACTACAACACCAGCTCACAGGGCCCTCGGCCCTCTCTCCGGCCACCTATTGATGGATAACGAATGGAACGACAGCCAGCCGATCTACCGGCAACTCCGGGACCGGATCGTTGCGATGATCCTGGACGAGGCACTCAATGAAGGCGACCCACTGCCATCGGTGCGAACGGTTTCCGCGGAGTCGCGCGTGAATCCGCTCACCGTGATGAAGGGATACCAGCAGCTCGTGGACGAGGGACTCGTGGAGTCGCGCCGCGGACTGGGGATGTTCGTGAACGAGGGCGCGCGCGACCTTCTATTAAAAGGAGAGCGGCAACGCTTCCTGAAGGAAGAGTGGCCGCGGGTGCGCGAACGCATCCAGCGCCTCGGACTCTCCACCGAAGAATTGCTCGCCATGCCGGCCGCCAAGCGCCGCGTGCCGAAGGAGCGCTGAGATGAGCACGATCGAAGCGCGCGGCCTGCGCAAGACTTATGGCGACACCGTGGCACTGGCCGGCATCGACCTCACGGTCGAGCAGGGCCGGATCCTCGGCGTCATCGGACCCAACGGCGCGGGCAAGACCACGGCGATCAACGCGATCACCGGGCTCACGTCGTGCGAAGGTGACCTGAAGGTCCTCGGACTCAATCCGTGGACCCAGCGCGATGCCCTCATGCAGGACGCTTGCTTCATCGCGGACGTCGCGGTGCTGCCGCGGTGGCTGCGCGTGTCGCAGGCGCTCGACTTCGTGGCGGGCGTGCATCCCAAGTTCGATCGCGCGAAGGCCGAAGGCTTCCTCGCCAGGACCGCCATTCCGCTCAAGAAGAAGGTGGGCAAGCTTTCCAAGGGCATGGTGACGCAACTTCATCTCGCGCTCGTCATGGCGATCGACGCGAAGCTGCTGGTGCTCGACGAGCCCACGCTCGGCCTCGATATCCTCTTCCGCAAGCAGTTCTACGACACGCTGCTCACCGACTACTTCGACGGCAACCGCACGATCCTCGTGGCCACGCACCAGGTCGAAGAGATCCAGCACGTCCTCACGGACCTCGTCTTCATCGACAAGGGCCGGATCGCGCTGTCGTGCTCGATGGAAGCTTTCGAGTCGCGCTATGCCGAACTCACCGTGGGTCCCGAGCAGTTGCCCTCGGCGCGTGCACTGAACCCGATCAACGAACGCCAGGGCCTGGGCCGCACGATCCTGCTCTTCGACGGTGTCGATCGCGACCGGCTCTCGGAGCTGGGTGACGTGCGGGTGCCCAGCATCGCCGACCTCTTCGTCGCGGTCGTCGGGAAGGGGGTGGCCGCATGAAGACGCAACCTCTCTACTGGTCGCTGCGGCGCGAGATCTGGGAACACAAGGGCGTGTGGGTCGCGCCGATCTCCGTCGCCGTCCTCGTGACGGTGGGCGTGGTCATCAGCATGGTTCGCCACCTGGACAAGTTCCGCGCGATGGCGAACCTGGATCCCGCCAAGCTCGCACCACTCATCTACACGCCGTTCAGCATCATCGCGTCGATCATCCTGCTCATCAGTTTCATCGTAGGCGCGTTCTACTGCCTGGACGCGATGAATGCCGAGCGCCGCGACCGCAGCATCCTCTTCTGGAAATCGCTGCCGGTCTCCGATCTCACGGCGGTCACGGCCAAGGCGCTCATCCCGCTCGTCGTCCTGCCGGCGATCGGCTTCGTGGTCGCACTCACCACGCAGATCGTCGTGCTCCTCGCGAGCAGCGTCGCCTTTTCGGCGAAGGGCATCGACGTCGGCATCCTGTGGGGAGCGATTCCGCTCTTCAAGATGGCGGCACTCATGTTCTACGGCGTCGTGGTGCACGTGCTCTGGTACGCGCCGCTCCACGGTTACTTCCTGCTCGTATCCACGTTGGCCAAACGCGCGGTGTTCCTGTGGGCCACGCTGCCGCCCTTCGCGCTGGTGCTGGTGGAGATGGTGACGTTCGACGTGTCGTCCATCGCCAACCTGATTCGCTACCGCTTCGTCGGTGCGATGCAGGAGGCGTGGGTCGTGGACGCGGGGCGCCAGAAGGTCACGGAGTTCTCGCAGATCGATCCGGTGAAGTTCCTCAGTACTCCCGGCCTCTGGCTCGGGCTCATCTTCGCGGCGGCCTGCTTCGCCGCGGTGGTGCGGCTCCGGCGCAGCCGCGAGCCCGCATGAAAGGAGTCACGATGAAAGCGATCGCCTCGAAAGCCCTCTACAGCTTCCTCTGCTTCCTGCTCACGAGCTGCGCGGCGCTCCACGCTGCCGCGGGCCCACTGGCCAGCGTCGAGTGGCTCCAGAAGAATCTCGGACGCGAGGACGTCCTCGTGATCGACACCTCCGCCGGCCGCGTCTATGCGGCGAAGCACGTACCCGGCGCGGTAAACGTGGACATCATGGGCGTGGGCCTCTTCCACAAGGCGAGCAATGCCGACGTGGAGAAGCGCTTCCAGGCCTGGGGCATCGAGCCAGGCCGCAAGGTCGTGATCTATGACGAAGGTGCCAGCTGGACGGCGACGTGGCTCTACTCCGAGCTGCACTACTACGGCTTTCCCGCCGCGGACATCTCCGTGCTCGACGGCGGCCTCGCAAAGTGGGAGGCCTCGGGTGGCGCGGTGACCAAGGAGCCCACGCCGCGCAAGCCCGGCACGTTCCGCATTTCCACCACGCGCGACGACGAGCGCACGAACCTGTCGGAGTTCCTCGTGGCCTCGGGCGATCGCGCGAACTACGTGTTGGTCGATGCGCTCGAGACTCCTTATTACTACGGCGGCGCCAAGTTCTTCGATCGCGGCGGCCACGTGCCCGGCTCCGTGTCGATGGCGGTGTCGGACTTCTTCAACGAGGACAAGACGTTCAAGTCCCCGGCCGAGATCCGCAAGATGGCGGCGTACCAGGGCATCGGCGCCGACAAGCAGGTGCTCTCGCATTGCGGTGGCGGTGGTGCCGCAACGGTTCCGTTCTTCGCCCTCAAGTTCCTCGCGGACCACCCGAAGGCGAAGATCTACAAGGGATCGCAGAAGGAATGGCTCGAGGACGAGCGCGGCCTGCCCTTCTGGACGTACGCCGCGCCCGGTCTCAGCCGCGATGGCAGCTGGGTATCGGCGTGGGGCACGGGGCGGCTCATGCGCGCGCTCGGAATGAACAAGGTGAGCCTGGTCGACGTGCGCCCGGCCGCCGCGTTCCAGCAGAATCACGTGCCCTTCTCCGTGAGTGTTCCGGCCGAGATCTTTCGCGCGCACGTCAACGATCCCGCAAAGCTCGCCGAGGTGCTCGCCTCGGCCGGCGTGAATCCGTCGCACGAGGTGGTGATCATCTCGAAGGGCGGCTTGAACGAAGATTCCGCGCTGGCGTTCGTGATGCTCGAGAAGCTCGGCCAGGCGAAGGTCTCGCTGCTCAAGGATTCGGTGGACGAATGGGGCATGCGCGGCTTCACGCTCACCAAGCAGGAGACGATCGTCGGCGCGCCGAAGTCGCCGCAGGATTTCGCGGTGGCGCCCACGACGTACCCGGTGGCGTTGCGTTCGGGCGTGATGGTGAAGGACACGCGCGCCAAGGGCGAGTACCCGAAGGTGTATGTCGCTTCCGGGAAGAATGCGCCCGCAAAGTCACCGGACGGCAAGACCGTGCACGTACCGGCCGCGAGTCTCGTGAATGCCGATGGCTCGCCCAAGGCCGCGGGCGATATCTGGAGCATCCTGGCAAAGGCCGGCGTGCCGAAGTACGCGGAAGTCGTGGTGTTCTCGGATGATCCCGCGGACGCAGCAGTGAACTACTACGTGATGAAGCTGATGGGCTTTCCGGACGTCAAGGTGCTGGCAGCGTCCTAGGACGACGTGACCTATACAAAAACGCACTTTGCATTCGCCTGATCCTGTGGACCACCTAATTGATCCCCGGGATCAGTGAAGGGAGCCTCGGGATCATTTAATGGATCCCTTGGCTCAGGCGAATGCAAACGAGGTTTTGGAGCAGTGCGAGCGAGCCGTCTTCAGGACCGCAGCCCGGCCTTCACCGTCCAGCCGGCCTTCTTCAGCTCTTTCCCAGCCGCATCGCTCACCTTCCCCGCGACGAGCAACGTCTTCCCCTTCGCGCCGAGTTCCTTGCGACTTGCGAACGCGATCGCGTCCGTGTCCCAGGTGACGTAGTCGACGGCGACCGCCGCGACGGCTGAGCCGTCCGCGGCAACACCGACCGGCACGAGGTTGCTCATGCGAAGCGACGCGAGCTTCGTGCCCTTCGCGTGGTCGGTGAGCATCGCGAGAGATTCGAGCAAGAAGCGCGCGCGCGTCTCACCTTGCACCTTCGCTGCCGTGGCGACGACGGACTCAACGCCCGGAATCTTTCCCAGCGCACCAAGGCGCGCGGTGAGCGCGGTCTGCAGCGACGGCGTGAACCAGCGATTGCGAAGAAGATCGCGAACCGTGCGGTCCGCCACGCCAAGCGCGACGAGCTTCGCCTGGTTCTCCTTCTCGAGGTCGAGCGCGGGTTTGTTCCACACGGAGTCGCGCACGGTTTCGTCGAAGGTGTAGGCGTACTGCAGCGGGCCGACGACGGCGCCGAGCGTGAGGCTCACGGCGAAGTTGCCGGCGAAGCTTGCGGACGCGGCCTTGTCGAGCAACTGGCGCAGCACCGGGTTCGAGGTGTACGGATCGACGTTGAGCTTCTTCGCCCACTCGCGGCGCGCGGAGTTGTAGCCCAGCGGGTCTCCCGTGAACGACGGCGGCTCGGGCTCGCCGGTGGCCGACGTGTTCGCCGCGGTCGAATTCCCCGTCACCTTGTCCACGGCCTTGTCACCGACGTAGTTGGCCCCCGACTTCGCCATGTAGCCCACGCGCCCGAAGACCGTGCCCACGCCCGAACCGATGTTCTCGACCGTTTTGTTGGGATCGTCCACCGCGTCACCGGCGAACTTCGCGATGCCGCCCGCGGATTTCGCGAGCGCGCCCTGGAAAGCGTCCTGCTTCTGCACCTTCTGCAGCTCCGCGATCGCCCCGAGCTCCTGGACGCGAACGCCGAGCATGTTCACGCCACGCACCGAGAACTTGCCGACGCTCGATTCGATCTCGAACTTGCCGAGATAGCCCTCGACACGCACGGGCTCGGCGACCTTGTGCAGCGGGCCCTTGAGGAGTGCGGGGGGAGCGAGTTGGGATCCGGAAAGGGATTCCTGCGAGAGAGCGGGGAAAGCGGTGGCGATCAGGAAAATCAGGCTGGCGGTGCGCGGGAAGGAGATTCTCATTGGTATTGTTTTCCTCTTGTAAGCCGCCATGATACCGACCGGTCGGGAATCTCCTGCATTTCCGGCTGTCACTCGGATTGGCATCTCACGGAGAACGCCATGGACAGGATTGAACCCACGCTCGGCGACGACGACATTGCGTCGCCACGACGCGACTACGCAACCCGCGTGCCGAGTCGCAAGCCGATTCCGGTCGGCGCCCTCGTTGTCTTCGTCGTCGCCATCGTCGGCGGCGCTGCCTACTACTTCTGGCCGCGCGAGACGCCGCCACCGCCCGCTTCCACGCCTGCGGTCGCCACCCCCGCCGCACCGCCGAAAGCCGAAGCGGAGGGACCGAAGTACCCGGTGACCGTGGACTCCGCGCCGCCGTTGCCCTCATTAAAGGAGAGCGATGGGCCGGTGGCGGCCGCGATCTCGACGATCATCGGTCTCGATGCGTTCGCGCGCACGCTTTTGACGGAGAACCTGGTGCGCAACATCGTCGCCACGGTCGACAACCTGCCGAGCGAGGCGGTGTCGCGGCGCATCAACCCGGTGCGGCCCGTGCCCGGCGTACCCACGACGTCCGGCAAGGACGACACCCTCACGCTCGCGCCTTCCAATTCGACGCGCTACGCGTTCTACATGCGCGTGATGGAAAGCACCGATACGAACGCACTCGTCGCCTTCTACCGACGCCACTACCCGCTGTTCCAGGAGGCATACGTCGAGCTCGGTTATCCGAACAAGTACTTCAATGATCGATTGGTCGCGGTCCTCGATCACCTGCTCGCGACACCGGACACCTCGGGGCCGATCATGCTGCGGCAACCGAAGGTGCTCCTTGAATATGCCGATCCCACGCTGGAAGAACGCTCGGCAGGCCAGAAGATCCTGCTTCGCATCGGCAAGGAGAACCGCGACAAGGTGAAGGTGAAGCTGCGGGAGATTCGCGCGGCAGTGGCGAGCGACCGCCCGTGACGCGTCACTAGGGGGAGGGGTTGCGCGGCGTGTGGCAAGATGCGCCACACATCGTCATGGTTCGCGCCTCTACAGCCGCCCTCCTCTTCGCCATGGCCGCAGCCGCTCCGGCGACCGCCGCCGATTTCCCCGCAGCCAATCTTGATTTCGAGTCGTGGGAGGATGGCCGCCCCACGGGCTGGTACCGCCCCCCCGTATCGACTTCATTCACGATCTCGCCCGACTGCACCGAATCCCGCGAAGGCAAGTGCGCGCTCAAGGTCAGCGGCGGCGCTGCAAACCAGTACTTTCCCGTAAGCCAGACCAAACCGCCCGGAGCCGCAGCGGGCCATCGACTGAAATTCTCCGGATGGATCCGCACGCGAAATCTCGAGGGTGGGTTTGCAGGGCTGTGGCTGCGTGTCGATGCGGCAGACCGTCGCATGATGGCGATCGAGCGGATGGAGAAGACCGGTCCGCGCGGCACGACGGAGTGGCAACAATTCGAGATCGCCATCGCAGTGCCTCCCAACGCCGGAAGCATCCTCATCGGCGTGATCGTGTCCGGCTCCGGCGAGACCTGGTTCGACGATCTCAAGCTCACGGTCGACACGAGCGTCAATGTCCCCAAGCTCGAGCTGCCGAGGCCGCCGCGCCCGAAGCCCTCGCAATCGCTTGCCACGGACGCGGAGCTCGCAATCCCGGCTGCGGACGTTCCGCGCGTGAGCGATGCATTGAAGGCGGACGCGCAATCTCGCGTTGTTCCCATCCGCTCGCTCTTCAGCGACGACTTCTCCGACCTGCAGTTTCTGAAGCCCCTGCTCGAAGGCAAGCGCATCGTGCAATTGGGCGAGAGCAGTCATGGTGTCGCGGAGTTCAACTGGATGAAGGCGCGGCTCGTGCGGTTCCTCCACCGGGAGTTGGGCTTCGACGTCGTCGCGTTCGAGAGCTCGCTGTCCGGTTGCGATGTCGCCGACGCCGGGATTGGCACGAAGCCGCCAGGCGACGTCATGCGCGACTGCATCTTCTCGGTGTGGCACAGCAGCGAGACGCTGGGCGTCTTCGAGTACCTGGATGCCACGCGAAAGGTCGGCCAGCGCATCTCGCTCGCGGGCTTCGATACGCAAAACAGCGGGTACGCGCGTCGTGCAGTGCACGCACGACTGATCACCTACGCGGCACTCGTGGATCCCAAGCTTGGCGATCGCATCGAAGCCGCGGAACCTTTCACCCTGCGTCCGAAGCTTTCGAAGGAAGAGGCCGGTACGCTGCGTGCGGCCTATACGGATCTGGCGGAGGGGCTCGCCAGGAACCGCGCGACGCTTATGCAGAAGGCTACGCGCCACATCGACATCGACCTCGCCATCCAGGAAGCCCGTTCGCGCGTGCGGCTGGTCGACCAGCTCGCGGAGCCCGACCTCGTCCGTTCCATGCCGATCCGCGACGAAGGCATGGCCGACAACCTTGATTTCATCGCCGATCGTATGTTCCCGGGCCGCAAGATCATCGTGTGGGCTCACAACGGGCACATCGCGAAGGACGATCCGAATGCGCCAGGCTTCATGGGTAGTCACGTTGCGCGCCGGCGCGGCCAGGAAACGTACACCGTGGGCTTGTACATGGGTCGGGGCATGAGCGCCATGAACGATCGAAGCGTGGTCGACATCGCACCGCCGCCGCACGGTTCGCTGGAGGCGATCATCGCGAGCGCGGGGTGGCGCATGGGTTTCGTCGATTTTTCGCGATCGCCTTCCGAGTGGATGTTGTCGACCGTGATCGCGCGCGGGTGGGGTCGGGAGATCCTCCGGCTTGTGCCCGCGAAGGCGTATGACGCGGTGATCTACATCGATCGCGTCACGCCGCCCGACTACCAATAGGAAAAGCCCCGCCGAGGCGGGGCTTTTTTATGTCGAAACCCCCGCAGGATTCCCCGCGATGGAGGTGAAAGATCGGTCGCTTTCCTTCCGCATCAGGCACACCCGACTGAGGGGCGCGCACAACAGCGGCTTCTTGGGTCAGCGTCCAGGGCTCTTCCTGGTATCTGAGGAATGCCCTGCGGTTTACGGCTTCGACGGAATGAAGTGTGCGCGATCGCTCTCGGCGCCGACGTAGGAATAACGGCAGGCGCTGGGCTCAATAATGCTGAAAGCGCGTGTGACCATTATCACTTCCCGGTTTTTGTAAGCGTTGGTTTCCGGCCCGCGAAGCCGGCGACGGGGACGCTAGCATTGTGTCGGAGGTTGCAACCATGGCTCGCCCGTTTCTTGCTCTTGTCTTCGCGCTGTTCGCGAGCACCGCGTTCGCGAAGTACGACCCGCTCGCCGTCGCCGCGGGCTCGGCGTCCGTGCCCCTCGAGCTCACCGTCACCTATTCGGACCGCACCATTCCGCTGCGCGTCTACGTCCCCGCGGACACGCGCCCCGCGCCCGTCGTTCTCTTCAGCCACGGGCTCGGCGGCTCGCGCGAAGGCAATGCCTTCATGGGTGAGCACTGGGCCCATCGCGGCTACGTCGCGGTGTTCCTGCAGCATCCGGGCAGCGACAGCGCGGTGTGGAAGGACGTGCCGCGCGCGCAGGCCATGGCCGCAATGAAGCGCGCAGGCAATGCACGCAACTTCATGCTTCGCATCGAAGACGTTCACGCGACGCTGGACCAGCTCGAGCGATGGAATGTCGAGACCGGCTCGCCGCTGCGGGGCCGGCTCGAGCTCGCGAGGGTGGGCATGTCGGGGCATTCGTTCGGCGCATTGACGACGCAGGCGGTCGCGGGGCAGTCGATGCCCAAGGCCGTGAAGGCGCTCGACGGGCGCATCCGGGCCGTGATCGTCTGCAGCCCGAGCGCCCCGCGCCGCGGCGAGACCGCCAAGGCATTCGACGGCGTCGCCATTCCCTGGCTTCTCATGACGGGTACGCACGACACGGCGCTCATCGGCGACATTCCGCTCTCTTCGCGCTACGCGGTGTATCCCGCGCTGCCGCCGGGCGGCAAGTACGAGCTGGTGCTCGATGGCGCGGAGCACTCGGCGTTCACGGACCGCGCGCTGCCGGGTGACAAGGAAGCGCGCAACCCGAATCACCACCGCGCGATCCTCGCGCTGTCCACCGCGTTCTGGGATGCGTACCTGCTAGGCGATCGCGCGGCGCGTGCGTGGCTCGACGGCGCGAGCGTGCGCGGCGTGCTCGAACCGAAGGACCGCTGGCAGCGGAAGTAGCTAGGCCTTTTTCGGCGCGGGTGGAACCGGCCCGCGTTCGACGCGCTCGAGCTCCGAGTCCATGCAAGCCCACGGGGGCGCGCTCGCGCTCCAGATGTTCGCGCTGGGCTTGATCGACGAGGGATCGTCCAACGTACCGACGCGAACGACGGTCAGGCCCAGGCGGCCCGTCGAGTCGGCGAAGAGCTGCGAGCCGCACGCGGGACAGAAGCGGCGAGTGACCTGGTTGCCGCTGTCCGCGGTCTTCACGTATTCAGCGACGACGCCACGCACTTCGATGGACTCGCTCGGAAAGATCGCGTTCACCGTTCCGTTGGACGCGAGGCGCTGGCAATCGCGGCACCAGCACAGGCGCGCCGCGGCCGGCTCAGCCTTGATGGTGTAGCGGACTTTCCCGCACAGACAGCTTCCGGTTCTCATGGCGGCATTTTACCTTCATCGGCCGCTGCGCCAATCGCCTTCACGGCTACACCGGCCAGCAGCGCGGTGAACAGCACGCCGCAGACGCCGATCATGATCGCGAGCGTGCGGCCGAGCAGCGTCTTCGGGGCAAGGTCGCCGTAGCCGATCGTGAGGCCGGAGACGAAAGCGAAGTAGATCGAATCCTGCAGCGACCAGCCTTCGTTCATCCCGGCGACCACGCCCAGCGCGACCATCAGCAGGAGAAGCATCTTCTGCGCGTCGGGGGTCATCGCTTCGAGCTTACCGCAGGCAACGCGAAGCCCAGCATCAACATCGCGAGCAGCAGCATCGCCCACTCCGACAGCGTCGGAATCGGCACGGAAGCCGGCGAGCCCGCGGGCGCGCCCGGCCCGCCCTGATCGACGATCGTGCCGTTGGCGAGAAGATCGTCGTCGCCCTGGCCGCCGTCGGTGATCGAGAACCGCACCGTGTCGCCGGCGATGGTCGCGGGCAACACATACCAATGCGGCGCTGGCGTGGCGGGTTCCGGCCCGTACTTCCAGTACTGCGTGCCCACCGGATGCCCGGCCGGATACGAGATCGTGAAATTGACAGTGGAGCCCGGCGTGCAACCGCTCAACGTGAACTCGAACAAGCCGTGCGGGAAGACGATGCCGCCGCTTGGCGCGGTCGGCGGGCTCGACGGATCTCCGCTCACGGGGATGTAGCGGCTGTTGGCGAACGTGCACGTGAGGCCGCCGCCCGTGAAGACCGCGATGATCGTGCCGCTGCCCGTCGCCGAGGGAGCGATGTAGGAGCGGACGATGAGCTGCGGCGTGACGCTCACCGGGTCGGAGGGCGGACTGATGCCGATCGCATTGGTCGCGGTGACCGAGCAGTTGTACGTCGACCCGTTCGTGAGGCCCGTCACCGTCAGCGGCGACGTGGGACCCGAAGCAGTGAACGCGCCGCAGGTCAGCGTGTACGACGTGATCGTCGAGCCGCCATCGGAGGTCGCGCGGAATG
Source organism: Usitatibacter palustris (assembly GCF_013003985.1). Classification (GTDB taxonomy): domain Bacteria; phylum Pseudomonadota; class Gammaproteobacteria; order Burkholderiales; family Usitatibacteraceae; genus Usitatibacter; species Usitatibacter palustris. The sequence continues at coordinate 3,656,895 of NZ_CP053073.1, forward strand.
CGATGGTCGCGCGGCCATTGCCCGCCGCGGAGGCGATGATCCTCGGCGCGCCGGGAACCGTTGCCGGCGAAATGGGCGTGACGCTGTTGGAAGGTGCGGAGGACGGACCCGTGCCCACCGCGTTGGTCGCGGTGACCGTGAACGTGTACGCGGTTCCGTTCGCGAGACCACTCACCACGATCGGTGACGACGGCGCGCTTGCCGTGATGCCGCCAGGCGACGATGTCGCGGTGTACGACGTGATCGGCGATCCACCGTTCGACGTGGGCGGCGTGAACGTGACCGTCGCCTGGGAATTGCCCGCAGTCGCGGTGCCGATCGTCGGCGCGCCGGGAAGCGTTCCCGGCGTGACGCTGTTGGAAGGCGCCGATGCGGGCCCCGTGCCCACCGCGGTCGTGGCCGTCACCGTGAAGGTGTAGGCCGTTCCATTCGCGAGGCCGTTCACGACGATCGGTGACGCAGCGCCGCTCGCGACGATGCCGCCGGGTGAAGACGTCACGGTGTACGACGTGATCGCCGAGCCGCCGTTCGATGCGGGCGGCGTGAACGCAACGCTCGCCTGCGCATTGCCCGCCGTCGCGACGCCGATTGTCGGTGCACCGGGAAGCGTCACAGGAGTCACGCTGTTCGAAGCCGCCGACGGCAGCCCCGTGCCCTGCGCGTTAGTCGCCGTCACGGTGAACGTGTACGCGGTCCCGTTCGTGAGGCCCGTCACGACGATGGGCGAGGCCGCGCCGCTCGCCGTGATGCCGCCGATCGAGGACGTGACGGTGTACGACGTGATCGCGGAGCCGCCGGTCGAGGACGGTGGCGTGAAGGTGACCGTCGCTTGCGCATTGCCCGCGGTGGCAACGCCGATCGTGGGTGCACCGGGAACCGTCGTCGGCGTGACGCTGTTGGAGGGCGCCGATGCGGGCCCCGTGCCGATCGCATTCGTCGCGGTCACCGTGAAGGTGTAGGCCGTGCCGTTCGTGAGGCCGCTCACGATGAGGGGCGAGGCCGCGCCACTCACGACGATGCCGCCGGGCGACGACGTGACGGTGTACGAGGTCACCGGCAGACCGCCGTTGGAAGCAGGCTGCGTGAACGCAACCAGCGCCTGCGCATTGCCTGCCGCTGCAATCAGGGCAAAGGGCGCGCCCGGAATGGTCGCAGGCGTCACGCTATTCGAAGGCGAGGACGCAGGCCCCGTACCCACCGCGGTCGTCGCGCGAACAGTAAAGGTGTACGCCGTGCCATTCGCGAGCCCACCCACGACGATCGGCGACGCAGCGCCGCTCGCGGTGATGCCGCCGGGCGATGATGTAACGGTGTACGAAGTGATCGCCGTGCCACCGTTCGCCGCGGGCGGCGTGAACGCGATGGTGGCCTGCGTGTTGCCCGCCGTCGCCACGCCGATCGTCGGCGCACCGGGAAGCGAGACCGGCGTGACGCTGTTCGAGGGCGCCGACGGCGGCCCCGTGCCCACCGAGTTCGTCGCCGTCACGGTGAACGTGTACGCGGTCCCGTTGGTGAGTCCCGTCACCGCGATCGGCGACGCCGGACCACTCGCGGTGATGCCGCCGGGCGAGGACGTGACGGTGTACGAGGTGATCGTCGCGCCACCGTTCAACACCGGCGGCGTGAACGTCACTCCCGCCTGCGCATTGCCTGCGGAGGCCACGCCGATCGTCGGCGCACCGGGAAGCGCCGCAACGAGGGCGGTGGTATCGGTCGCCGAGTTGTTGGCCGGCGCGAGATCGTTCACTCCCGCGGGTGCCGCGATGGCTGCGGTGACGGACAGTGTTCCCGTCGCGCTGGGGGAGACCGTGCAGCCCGCGGTGTAGATCACGCGTCCGCCCGGCGGCAGGAACACCGTGTCGTTGATGCTGCCGTTTCCGCCTGGCGTGCAGCTGCCGCCCGCGCCGATGCAGATCCACGTGCAGGTGAGCGACGACGGGAAGGTGGTGGTCACCGTCGCGCCACTCGCGCCGCCGGGGCCTGCGTTGCTCGCCGTGATCGTGTACGTGACGTTGCCGCCTGGCTGCGCCGTCGTGACGCCGTCGGTGTTCGTGATCGCGAGGTCGGCCGAGATGCCGATCGTGTCGGTGTCGGTCGCGACGTTGTCGCCGAAGTTGGGATCGACCGCGGTTCCCGGCGTGAGGAAGGTCGCGGTGTTGACGAGCGTGCCGGTGGCCGTGAGTGAAACAGCGCAGGTGGCCGTATAGGTCACGCTGCCGCCCCGCACGAGGTTCACCGTCGCATCGTTGATGTTTCCCGCGCCACTCGCCGCACAGGTGCTTCCCGCGCCTCCCGCGCAGGTCCAGTTGCACGTGAGCTGCGACGGGAAGGTATCGACGAGCCGCGCACCGAACACCGGGAAGGGCCCGGCGTTCCTCGCATTGATGGTGTAAGTGACGTTGCCGCCCGGGAACGCGGTTGTGACGTTGTCGGTGTTGGTGACCGAGAGGTCCGTGGCCTGCTCAGCCAGGATCTCCCAGCCGAAATCTGCCGGCGGTCCACCGGCGAAAGTGCTGAGCGCGCCAACCGGATTGTCCGAGGCGAACGAGCCCGCCGCCGCGGTGACGAAGTAGAGATCGCCGCTGGTGCCGAGGTCCGGCGGCGAGAAGATCCCCTGCGCAAGGTTGTTGAGCTGCTCGGCCGTCGCGCCGGTCGAGCCGTTCGCGTTGTCGAACGAGATGCCCGCCCAGAGCCGCGACGTATCGAGAACGAAGCGGGTGCTCGTCTTGATCGTGCCCACGCGGCCGGCGGTGAACACGATCGGGTTGTACGTGAACGCCGCGATGAGCGTGCCCGGCCCGCCGGCCAGGCCATCGGCCGCATAGAAACGAACCAGCATGCGCGCCGAGACGTCCACGGCGTTCTGGTTCGTGACGGTGAAGCGAAAACCGTTGACCTGGTATGGCGGCGTGCCGGCCAGGGTGAGGTCGTCGGCGGCCAGGCGCGTGATCGTGTTGAGGAGCTGCTGCGCGGCGCCGCCCGCGGCGTACGACTGGTTCCGGAATGTCGCCAGGTTGGAGTACACCGCGTCGTTGCTGGCGGCCTTCAGGCCGCGCTGCTCCACCCGGGCGTCGCCGCCAGCCTGGTCGGAAACCTGGGCTTTCGCCGGCGCGCCGAGAGCGCAGGCGACAAGCATTGCGCTTGCCAGCAGCCACCGCATCATTGGAGCTCCCCTTTGCCTGCGAAGGTACGCCAGTCGCCCGAAGTGCGCTACGGAGAGACGGTGACCTGGATGACGTCGCGGTACCGGCCCACTTCTCCGCTCTGGTTCCCGAAGAGCTCGCCGTAGACGTTGAAGGTCTTGTTGTCTCCGTGCTGGTTCACGCTAATGGGTTGGGTGTCGCGCGAGCCGTCGCCCCAGACGATCGTCCGCGAGGAGTTGGTGAACAACTGGTAGCGCAGCTGGCTGTTGCCAGGTCCGTTCAAGCGTCGATCCTGGTAGTCGCCGGTGTTCGAACTCGGGCCCGCGCTGACGATGGGGGGCACGGTGCCGATGCCGCTGCATCTCAGCTCGAATGACGTGCTGGTGATCACCGAGTTGGGGCTCGCATCGTCGTACCCACCGAAGTCGAACGCCCGGATCTTGAGGTTGCAGCCCGTGCCGATGCGAGGCGAGGCGACTTCCCTCGGCGTGCGGAATTGCGCCATGGCGTCCAGCGCATGACCCAGCACCAGGGCCATTGCGCAGGCAATCACCCAGCCCCGCTCAGAACTGCGCCGCGATCTCACATTTCACCTCGCCCATCCTGAACACCGCCGTTCGTTCGGCCGGTACCTCGACATGCACGCCACAAGGGCCCTCCTCCAGGTCCGCCGTCAGGTGGTAGCGGCCAGGCTCGACCTGGTCGAACTGGAACCAGCCACCCTTGCCGGTGCGGGCGCGCAGCGAATCGGCGCGCTCGCTCCGCACGATCAGCTCCGTGTTCTCCACTTCGACCTTGACGCCATTGTGATCGCGCACCAGCCTGCCGACGACCGACAGGATGGGATGCAGATCGAAGCGAACGCGATAGCCCACCCCCTGCGCGGGCACGAGCACCTGCCGATTGGCCGGCACCGAGATGGAGATGGGGATGTCCTCGTCGGCGATCGCGATGTCGTTGCGCGTAAGCACCGGGACGTTGGCGATGAGCACCTCGCCCTGCGAATCCGTGCTGCCGATAAGCTCGTTGTTGCGCGATACGCGCACGCCCTCGACGCCGTTCAACTCGACCACCGCGAACGAGTCCGTCACGGGCTGCGTCAGGTGGCACGACTTGCCGACGCATGCAAACGCGCCCTCCACGCCGGCCCGGTAGGCCTCGCTGCGGGTGCCGTCATCGAGCCTCGCGCCGCGTGCTGCAGCGTTGATCACGCCGTGGCGCATGCGGAATGTCGCGTCGGCCTGGGCCTCGCGCGATGTCGGGGTTTGCTGCGCGCCTGCGCGCCAGCCGTAACCCTCACCCAGCGGCACGTTGCGATCGGCTTGCACGTACGACGTCTGGCCGCCGTCGGCATCGCGGCGCCAGCCCGCGGTGGCGCCGTAAGGCTCGCCGAGCGTCATCGAAAAGCTGGCACCGGCCTGGGTCGTGCAGAACGTGTTCGTGATGCAGGTGCGGAGCACCGATGCCACCAGGTTTCCGATGCCGAAGAACCCCGAAGAGAGACTCACGCCGTAATCCCGTTGCGGGAGTGCATTGAAGTACCGGCGATCGGTCGCCGAGAGCGAAAGCATGAGCGTCCAGCCGAGGCCTTGGTCCCAGCCGACGGTGGCTTCGCGCCGCAGCCTCGGCGCAACATCGAGTTGCCCCGGGGTTCCCGGTGCCACGGTCCTGGCGTTGTATCCGGCTTCGAATCCGCGCGCGAGCGCGCGCAACGTCGTTCCGCCACGCGTGTAGTTCCAGGCGAACTGTCCCGCGAGTGCCACATCCGCATCGCCCAGGCGCTGCGCGCCCACCTGCGCCGAGAAGACGCCGATCGGATCGGCGCGCAGGCCCGCGGCGATCGCGCCGAAGGAATAACCCGGGCTTCGCTGGGCCTCGACACCCAGCGTGATGCGATCGGTGAATCCGTGGAACACATAGCCGGAAAAGACGCCGGCGCCATACGAGTCGAGCGAAGCCGAACGCTCCGCGCCATAGGACACGTTGAAGTCGGTGAGCCCCTTCGAGAGCAGCCGCTCCGTGAAGTAGAAAGGAATGCGCAGCCGCTCGCGCACGCCCGTCGCATCGCGGATCACGACTTCGACGTTGCGCAACCCCGCGAAGTCCTGGAGGTTGCGGAAGTCGTAGGGGCCCGGCTGCAGTTGCCGGGTCGCGATCTGCACGCCATCGACGAAAATCTCGGCGGTCGATGCGCTCGAGGCAATCCCCGTGAGGCGCGCGGTCGGAGAAGTGACGAGCCCCGGGTGCAGGTCGAAGGCGCGGCCGAACGAAATCCCCCCGAGCGAATAGCCGCGCGAGAGCGAGCCCGAGCGCGTGTCGAAGTCACCGGCTATGAAGCGCAGCATCTCGGGCGCCCAGTCGCGCTGCACGAATGTCTGGATGCGGTAGTTCTGGGTCACGCCGGCGGCCTGAGTGGTCTGGTGCTCGGTCCGCGCGAGCCAGCCGCCCGCCGCCAGGTTCGCGAGCAAGCGCCCGGAGTAGGCGGATGCGCCGTCGGCGCGCTCGGCGGACAGATCGTAGTTCAGGTATCCGGACACGCCCTTCGAAGGCGTGATCTCGAGCTTCTCGGCGCGCGAAAGATCGAAGAGTTGCGCCTGCATGAGCGCGGGTTCGACCGTGAATGCGAGCGTGAGCGTTGCCTCGTCGAGCGCCGCGACCACACCCTCGAGGCGATCGACACGCGCGTGCGGACGGCCATTGATGACGCGCAGCTCCGTACCTTCCGTGGGAACACCGATGCGCGCGAGGTCTTCCGCCGAAATCCAGATCCCATCGCTGTCACGCCAGGCGAAGAGCTCGCCCTTCATCGCTTCGTTGAGCGTGGCGTGGACGGGAATGCGCTCGAGCGCGGCGGCAGTCTCGACGAGGGCCGCGCGAGCCGGGCTGGCAGCGAACGCGGCGGCCGCTAGAAGCAGCGCCGCGATGCGGCGATCAATTGCGACACGCATCCGGCGGAAGGACGAGCTCCTTTTCCGCCTTCTGGCCGCCATCCGCGGTGGCCACCACCTTCACCTTGGCGCCCGGCTTGCACGCGGCGCCCAGCGGGCCGGACACCTCGCGGCTCGTTCCGGCAAGCAGGTAGGGATTGGTGAGCGGCGCTTCGGTGTCCTTTGCCCCGGCCGCGACACTGGCCATGCGCACGCGCGAAGCGCCGCCGTTCGAGAGCTTCACCGAATACGTTCCGCCTTTCGCCGTGACCGAGTCGATGGCGAGCTTGCTCTTCGCGCCCGTGGGCACGATGAATACCGGCAACGCGAACCGGCCGACGACCGCGACCGTTCCCTTGCGCCCTTGCGATGCGCTCAGCGGCGGCGGCAGCTCCTCGATGAACACGCGATACGCCGCTTCGTTCGCGGGCGGCGCACCCTCGATGCCCACGCGCACGATGCGCTTGCCGCCGGCGGGCACTTCGAACTGCCGCGGAAAGACGACGAGATCCTTGGTGTTCTCCTCGAAGGCATCGTTGCCCTGCGCGTCCTGCGTCCACTTGCGCACCGCGACCTGGAACGACAGCGGCTCCTTGCCGCCGTTGGTCACCGTGAAGGATGCGGCCTTGGTCTTCGCGCCCAGCTCGGCGCCCAGCGGCGCGACGCTGAAGCCGCCGGCGAATGCAGCGGGCGCAGCGGCACCAAGTACGAAACACAGCAGAGCAGCCGGATACTTCATTGTCATTGTCCTCATGGGCTGATGGTCACGACGATGGTGTCGCGCAAGGGACCGACGGAAAGGGGATCGTAGTTCTCGCCCTTCACCTCGGCTTCCATTTCGAAGACTTCGGGGTACTGCGGGCCCAGTCCATTGCCGTGTTCGGTGCTGCGCGGCCGCAGTTCGTAGCTCAGGTATTCGAGCGTGTTGGTCGCGGCCTCGCCCTTCATGCGCCGCGTCCCCTTATTGGAGTGCAGTCCGTTGTCGACCTTGATCGTGTAGCGAAGACCCTTGCTGCACCAGAAGAGCACGTTCCCGTGCGCGATCCGGTTCGGCGAATTGGCACTCTGCTCGAGGTCGCCGAAGTCGATCGACGTGGCCTGGTTGATCTTGCACGTGCCGATGACTTCCGCGCCCACGTCCATGTTCGCCTGGTCCGCGGACGCAGCGAGGGCGAACGCGAGGAGACTCATGCCGGCGCGGACCCTCATCTTCTCAAGGAGCGATGGTGACGACGACGGTGTCGAGGAGTTGGCCGACCGAGAGCAGGTTGTAGTCCGCGCCCCTTACGCTGCCGGTGAGGGTGAGCGTCACCGGAGCACCGGGCCCCGCTCCCGTCCCCGTGGCGGGCGACCCGGACGTGAGGTCATACGGCAGGAACTCGGCTGAGTTCGTCACGGCCACGCCCTTCATCCGGCGCTGCGAACCCGTGGCGTTGTTCCCGTTGCCCAGGGTCACGGAGTACACGAGGCCCTTGGTGCACCAATACCGAACGCTGCCGGGCGCGTTGCGATCGGGCGCAGTGGTGCCCTGCTCGAGGTCGCCGAAATCGATCGCCGTGATCGAGTCGATCACGCAGATGCCCTTGATGTTCGCGCGCACGTCGACGCTGGTATCGGCGGCAAACACGGGAAGGGCAATGGCGAAGAGGGCGGTGCAGGTTGCAAGTTTGCGTTTGCGCATGGTTTCTCCCCTGTAGGACCGAATGGTAATCCATCGGCTGGGTCTCGCGTTAAGCTCCCCAACTCGCGACCCTGGAGGCATCGCCATGGCGAATTGCGATCATCGCGATTCCATCAAGATCACCGAACCGGCAACCCGGACCTGCGCCCAGTGCGAAGCGATGGGCGATCGCTGGGTCCACCTGCGGCTGTGCATGGCCTGCGGAAACGTCGGCTGCTGCGACAGTTCGAAGAACAAGCACGCGACCGCGCACTTCCGCGAGACCGGGCACCCGATCGTCCGCTCGATCGAACCGGGCGAGAGCTGGAAGTGGTGCTACGTCGATTCGACGGTGGTGGAGTAGCCGGAAAACCGCGCGGGCGCTCCATCGTATGATTCAGGTCACGCAACCTCAGGGAGGCATTGCGATGACCGAGCCCGCATCGACGGGACCAGCCGGATACATCCAGCTCGCGATCCTCGCGTTGGTGTCCGGGTTAGTGCTGGCCACGTTGTTCTCGCTCACGCTCGAGGCGCCGGAGTGGTTCCAGCTGCCCGTGCGCCGGCCGATCATCCACGCGACCCAGGCCGCGATCGCGCTGCTCATCTGGCTACCCATCACTCAGCCCATGTTGCGAGGCCAGGTCGTGTCCCTTGCGGAGACCGGTGCGTTTCCCCCGACCATCCAGCCCGCGCGCGCCGCGTGGATCCTCGCCGTCTCGATCCTCGCGGTCGTGGTCGCGCATGACATTGTCACCGAGGGGCAGTGGCTGGGCACGCACATGGGCATTCCGCGCGGGGGCTTGGCCACCGTGCTCTTCCTGGTGTCGTTTCCGTTCCTCACGTGGATTGCGGTGCACACCTCGCTCGGCGGCACGCCCGTCGAGACCATCGATGAGAAAGCGACCGACCGGACGATGCCGGCGCCGCGCTCGTTGTATGGGCCGACCAAGCCTTCAGGTGTCGTGCTGCCCGCGGGGTCGACGCGCGACCGCGTGATCGCGATGATCGCCACCCTCGACGAAGTGGACGATCAATTCGTCTCGGTCTTCGGGCGCGAAGGCGGCGAGGCTGCGTTGCGCGCGCTCGCGATGCGCGGCGAAGACACGAAGCGCATCGTCGATGCGTTGTGGAGCCCACCGCTGCCGGCGGAGGTTCCGATGATCCTGCAATCAAACCTCGCCACATCCGGCGCCGCTTATTGCGATGCGGTCCGCATCGTCGAAGCGCCGCCGAGCACCGCGGGGGACGAGGTGCGCCGGCGGGCGGCTTCGAAGTATCGCGACCTGGGATCCTTTGGCGATGACTCGCTGGGGCTCGTGCTCGCGGTTGCTCGCGGTGCCCGGGACAATGCTGCCGTGGATGCGGGCGTTGAGCCGCGGACGTGGTGGACGTTGCGAACGCGCTAGGAGCGGATGGGCGGAATTGCGGAACTGGCGGCTGGAAGTGAAGTCGTATCTCTGAGGCGTGACGTTCTCCATCCGATGCATACAAGGCCCTCATGATCGCGTCGAACATCGCTGTGGTTGCGGCGATCTTTCTCATGGGCCAGGCGGTGGGTCTTTCCCCAAGCGAGTCTCGCGAGCTCTTCCTCAGGGACTTCGAGCGAGCCCTCGCATCGCGCGACTCGAAAGCACTCATCGCGCTATCGGATGCCGGCTCGTGGAGCGCGGCCGGATATCCCTCACTCTCCGATCTCCCGCTCCAGCTGCCCACCGGCCCTGTCTCCCGCGTTCGCGACCTGTCCGATGACGCAGTCCTCTACGAGGATGCGCGCGGACGGCCCTGGCGATTGACGATCACGCAGGGCAACGAAGGGAAGCGACTTGCCGTGATTCGCAGCGCCCCCTGCCCGCGTCCTGACCGGCGCCAAGGCAACGCCACGGTCGAGGAAGCGGTCAACTCATGGACCGTCCTGGAGTGCTGGCCTCTTCCACGCTAGTCAGGGAAGCTTGATTTCAAAGAACCCGCGGCCGTGGCTTGCCAGGCGCATCGCCGATCGATCCGAAAGGATCGCGATGTCCCAGATGCTCACGGCCGGAAGGTCCTTCACGTACCTGTCCCATTGAGCGCCGCCGTCCGTGGATCGATACAGGCCGACGTCGGTCCCGACATACAGGATGCGTTGATCCTTCGGATCCACGCGCAGCACGTGGACCGGAACCCGGGGCAGGCCGCGATCCACCCGCGTGAAGGACTTGCCGCCGTCGATCGTCTTGTAGACGAGTCCTCCGGGGGACGATGCGGTGTAGGTGGCATAGAAGACGTCGAGCGACTTGGGATCGAACTCAACGTGCGTCGTGTAGCTCCCAGGCAAGCCGGTCTGCAGTGTCCAGCTCGCGCCTCCGTCCTTGCTGAGCTTCACGGTCCCATTGCTCGCGGAGGCGAGCAGGAACTGCGAGTTCAAACTCGCCACGGCGACCTTGGTGAGGTATCCATTGCCGCCAAAAGCATCCGCGAGATCGGTCTCGGAGGTCTTGCTCCAGGTGGTGCCGCCGTCGGCCGTCTTCCAGAGAAGGTGCGAGCCGGTGTAGAGCACCGAGGAGTTGTTGGGATCCATTGTGAGGGGCGTGATGAACGGGCGACGTTCGCCGCGTGAGTATTTCGGCGAGATCTCGCTGAACTTCTTTCCGCCATCGGTGGAGCGAAAGATGCGCGAGTTATAGACCGACCCATAGAGCACCTTCGGATCCTTCGCGTTGACCGCCACCGCGAAGCCATCGCCACCGATCACCTCGAGGAACTCCGCGCTCGCGCCGATGCGGATGTCCGTCCCATTGTCCTGCGCGCCACCGATCAGCAGGTCACGATCGGTGGGAGAGATGCCGAGCGAGTAGTACTGCTTCGTCGTGATTCCCTTGTCCAGGCGCGAGAAGCTCCGCGCGACGTCGGAGCTGGTACCGACGCCCCCATCATCCCCGATGAGCAATCGGTTTCCGGCCCAGGCGAATGCATGGATGTCGGCGTGCGAGTACGTGGGACTCGTTTTCTCTTCGTGCCAACGCGACTGCTTGGTCCAGGATCCGCCACCGTCCGCGGACCTCCAGACATCCAGGCCGCCGGCGACAAGCACGTTGGGGTCCGTGGGCGATACCGTGATGGCCGTTGCGTACCACCCTTGGCCGCCGAGAATTGAATCGTGGCCATCGGCATCACAGGATCCCGTGATCGGATTGGACCTGAACGACCATGTCTGCCCGCCATCCTCCGAGCGATAGACGCCCGTCTGGTCGACGGGATCCTGCCGACAGTCCTTCGAGTCACCCTGGGCCGAGGCCGCAAGGACATACGCCACTCCCGGTTTGCTGATCGAGACGGCCAGCGCCATTCGTCCAGCTTCCGCGTCGAAGATTCCAAGGCCCGCGCCGGCCACCTTTGTCCACGAGTCGCCGCCATCGGTCGACCGATAGATGAAACCGCGGCCGGTCTGGTTCGCCGTCGCGACATCCCACACCGTCGCCAGAACCGTCTGCGGCGCACCGGGAAGCCTCGCGAGATCCGTTCCATACACATTCGCGAGCTTCGTCGCCCACGTCTTGCCACCGTCGGTCGATTTCTGGATTCCGCCGGAGGTGGCCACCAGGACCTCCATTGATTTCGCCGGGTGAACGTTGATCGCGAAGAACTTGGTGGCACTCACGGACACGGGGAGATCCCACGTCTCGCCACCATCAGGTGATCGCAGGAACCCGATCCCATCGATGCCGTCGATCGCGACGACCCCTTCACCGGTGCCCATGTAGATGACCTGTGGATCTTCCGGCTTCGATTTCGGCGCGAGCGCGACGGCGCCGATCGAAAGATTTCCCAGGCTGTCGGTCAGCGGCGTCCACGTGACCCCGCCATCCCTTGAACGCCAGAGCCCGCCGCCTGCCGTGCCTCGATAGATGGTCTTCGGATCGTGGGGATCGACCGCAAGCGAGGACACGCGTCCTGCGGTGTTGGTAGGTCCCAGGTTCCTCCACACGATCCCCGGCTGCGGAGGCGCTCCGGGGGTCATCGTCCTGAATGTCGATCCGGGAAATCGGACCGCCGGGGCGCCGGCGGTGAGCGCATTCAACTTCGCATCACGATTGACGGAAGGGTAGTAGATCGGCAATGGGCGCCCGATCGCTGCCGGTTGGCCAATTGTGCGCGCGGAGAACGTTCGCTTCGCGTTCGCCACCTCGGACTTTTCCTCGGAGCCCGCATACAAGTCGTGGAAGGCTTGCGCCCGCCTCAACGCGTAGTCGGCCGATTCACCCTCCTTCTTCTTGTTCGGGCTCAGGCGTCCCTGCGCCTGAGCGTCATCGATGGGGAGACTCAACGCCGCGAGCGCGACCCATACCGAAAGCCTGAAGAGAGGGCGGCCCATGGCTAGTCGAACTTCACTCTCTGGACGTCGCTTTCCTGGTCCACGAATCCCGCGCTGAGAGTGTTCTGGTTCTTGGGATCCACCACGCGGTAGGAAACGGCGACGCCGCCGCGACTGTAGAACCTGTCGGAACGCCAGATGCTCGTGCTCACGACGCTGAAGCCGCCCTTGGCGACGATGTTGGCCGAGAGCAGGACCCCGCCCGGTGCGGCTTTCGCCACGTCGAACTGCTTGACGACTTCCTCTCCGCGCAGGATCCACAGGAGGTTCGGATATTTCGCCTCACTGGCACCGCCCACGAGTGTCTCGATCTTGTCGTGAATCGTGATCAACGCCGCCCGGCGCGTGGTATCGGCCGTGAGCTTCACGAACGCGGCCTTGTCCTCCTTCGAAGCAGCGCCGATCTTGGCCTTGTCGAAGACCGACAACTCGGCGACCTCCACGGGTCCCCTGGCCTCGGCTTCTGCGCGAAGGGTTTGCGCCTTCTTGTAGGCAGCCCAGAAAGTCGACTGCCCCTCGTCGAGCATCTTCATGGTCATGGTCTGCGACGTCTTCACCTTCCCGGCGAAGCCCTCGCAGGCCGCTATCGCGCTCAGCAGGTCATTTTCCGAGACAGCGACCTCCTCCGGCGACACCTTCAGGTCGGAGCGAAAGAGCCTGGTCAGGTCGGCGATGCTCGAGAGCGCCGTGGCGAATGCGGGAACGGCCATGCCCGCGGCAATCGGACTCGACCGGGTCTTCGGCGTCTTGTCGTCTCCCGCGAGTGATTCGTACGCTTTCACGAGCACGTCGAGTTGGCGATGGGCCAATCGATACGCGGTCGCCGCCTTGAGGTCCTCGTCGGCCACGATGACGATGGTCGGGGCGGCCTTAAGGGCCTTGTCGGTGCAGATGCGGTCGCCCAGGAGGCGAAGCGCGCGCTGGGCATTCACCGTCGCATGGAATGGATCGACGCTCGTTCCGAACGTGAGCGCGCCGGCCTTGCCTCCGGTGAACTTCGGGAACTGCGCATCGAAGAGGGCTTTCTGGGCATCGAGCAGCGCCTTCTGCGCTTCGAGCAATTCCTTCTGCTGCTGCAGGCGAAGCTTTTCCTCGGCGTTGGGATCGGTGTCAGCGATCGCCAGCGTGCTGGCCAGGAGGAAGAGCAACAGGACAATAGGAGATCTCTGCGTGCGCATGGGTTTTCCTTTCTTGATTTCCTGGTAGATGCGGCTGGGTCAGTACCGGATAGCCTGAACGGCCTTGCGTGCCTCTTCCGAGGTCAACATCGCCTGTGAAGTGCTTTCGATGAAGCCGGATTTCGCGTTGAACACGCCGACTCGACGCCAGTCGTACGCGTCAACCTTCAGGCGGACTTTTGCGGTTTCGCCGATGGCGGGCTCGTACGTCGCGACTGCAGTCTTCTTGTCGTCCGCCAGCTCGACGGAAACGAGCTTTCCCTTGCAAGGCTCGGGATCGCACAGGATGGTCGGGTTCTCGAGCTTGGTATCCCCTGGGGGCGCACGCACCACAATCTGTTGCTTCCCGGGCGTCGCCCCTGAGTCGAGGTTCGCGACCGACTCGACGGGCCCACGCATCACCCAACCCTCCGGCATCAGGAACGAGGCCGAGAAGATCGGACCAATCTTCGCGAACCGATTCAGGGGATTGCTGACGTACATCTCCGCGTCCTTGATCGATATCTGGCGAGCGAGATACACGGGCTTGCGCAGCGACGTCGCGTCCCACGGCTGTTGCTGCTCCCTGCTCTCCTCGATGACGCGGTTTCGAATCGCCCGAAAGACGAGCTCGACCTGTTCGGGCGTCTTCGGCACGATCGAGATGAACTCGCTTGTGTACCGTCCGTACTCGCCACTCCCGTCATCGGCGACACTGCCGGGTGCAGTCGCATAGGCCACGAAGGTTCCGTTGGTTCGTGTTGCAGCTGGAAGCACGATCTGAGCGAGGCCTCGTGACACGCCACTCCTCAGCCGGTTTTCGAAGGGGTTGTTCCGGCACGCATCCAATACAACGATGTTCGTGTCAGTGCCGGCGTCCGCGAGTTTCTGCAGGATCCAGTTCAGCCGTATCCCCTCGACATCGACGTCGGTCTCGAAGCGCAGGCGAACATCCACGGGAAGAAGGTAGTTGACACCTCTAACCTCCATTCCGTGGCCCGAGTAGTAGACGAGCGCCAGGGAGCCGGGACGCAGCCGGTCGTAGAATTCGTTGACCGCGCTCACCATCTCCGGCTGAGTCAGGTTTTTCTTCTTGATAACGTCGAAGCCGATGGCGATCAACGTATCGGCTACGCCGTCGGCATCATTTCCAGGATTCTTGAGGGGGCCAACCGGGTAGGAGTAGTTGCCGATGACCAAGGCGACCCGAGGTTCCGTGCCCTCAGCTTTCGCAAGCAGGCACACGCCTGCGAGGACAGAGCATCCAGCCACGAGGGCGAGTCGCTTCAGCATGTGGCGCCTCCCAACTTTTTCTTGTTCGACGCTCGTGTCCCGGCTCCGCTGGGGTGCCGGTTGCGCGTCGCTAACAAAGGTTAATAGGCTGCAATACGATATGCAACCGATGTTAAATGTCGGCGTCCGGCGCCCGACAGTGCGGCGTTGGGGCAGGGAATGCGGAAAATTCGACAGATCGACATGACGGATGCACTAGGAGAAACGCATGCAAGAGAAAGTCGCGATCGTGACGGCGGGTGGCAGCGGGATGGGCGCGGCGGCGGCGCACAAGCTCGCGGCCGATGGCTTCCATGTCGCCATCCTCTCGTCGTCGGGAAAGGGTGAAGCGCTCGCCGCCGACCTGGGTGGCCTGGGCGTAACGGGATCGAACCAGAATCCGGTGGACCTCAATCGCCTGGTGGATGCGACGCTCGAACGATGGGGCCGCATCGACGTGCTGGTGAACAGCGCGGGCCACGGGCCGCGCGCGCCGGTGCTCGAGCTCACCGACGAGCAGTGGCGCACGGGCATGGACGTCTACTTGATGAACGTGATCCGCCCGACTCGGCTGGTGACGCCGACGATGGTGAAGCAGAAGAGTGGCGTGATCATCAACATCTCGACGGCGTGGGCGTTCGAGCCGAGTGCGATGTTTCCGACGTCAGCGGTGTTTCGCGCGGGGCTTGCCGCGTTCACGAAGCTGTTCGCGGATCAGTACGCGGGCGACAACGTGCGGATGAACAACGTGCTGCCCGGATGGATCGACAGCCTGCCCGCGCAGGATGCTCGCCGCGATACGGTGCCGATGAAGCGCTACGGCACGAGCGAGGAGATCGCCGCGACGATCTCGTTCCTCGCCTCAACGGGCGCGGCGTACATCACCGGCCAGAACATCAAGGTCGACGGCGGCTTGATGCGCGGGGTCTAGCGACTCAGAGGGTTTTGCGCCCGCTGATGAAGTTGACCAGTATGACCACGAGCGCGACGACGAGGAGGACGTGGATGAAGCCCCCCAGCGTGTACGAGCTCACGAGGCCCAGCAGCCAGAGGATGATGAGGATGACGGCGATCGTATAAAGCATGGGGTGGACCTTTCCTGGTAAGCGAGCTCCGCGAGCTGCAAGGCAAGCATGCGGCGGTGCGAAGGTCAGGTCTGTCGGCGTGGTCCTACGCAGGCGAATCCGAGCATGAGCAGTCCGAGCAGCACGACCGCCCATTCCGAGAGCGTCGGAACCGCAGTCACGCGACGTACGAACTGCACGACTGTGCGCAAGCGAACAGACCGCGCCGGAGGCTGGCACTACGCTGCGACATGAACGCAATAGCCTCCTGGCCACGCCGCCTGGGCACGGTCCTGACCCGGTCCCTGTCGTCGTGGATCGACCACCGCGCCGGAAGCAAGGGCGCGGCGCTGGCCTTCTACACGCTGTTCTCGATGGCGCCGATTCTCGTGCTGGCGATCGCGGCCGCGGGCTACTTCTTCGGCGCGGACGCGGCACAGGGTGCGATCGTCGCGAAGCTCGAAGGAATGGTGGGGCGCAATGGCGCGCAGGCGATCCAGGCGCTGCTCATGGGCGCGCGCGATCCCGCAACCAGCCTCACGGCGACGCTGGTCGCAAGCGTGGTGCTGTTGGTGGGGGCCGCCAGCGTCTTCGTCGAACTGAAGGGCAGCCTCGATGAGCTCTGGGGCATCGAGCCTCCGAAGGGGCTCGCGATCGTGGTGTTCCTGCGCACGCAGCTTCACTCCTTCGGCCTGGTGCTGGTCCTCGCATCCCTGATGTTCGTGTCGCTCGTGATCAGCACGGCGCTGGCCGTGCTCGAGAGCTACGTGGACGGGATCTGGGGCAGCTCCCACCAGGTGCTCGCCATCGTCTCCTCGGCGATCGCCTTCGGAGCCATCGCGTGCCTGTTCGCGGTGATCTACAAGGTGCTGCCGGATGCGCCGCTGTCGTGGCGCGATGTCTGGGTCGGCGCGGTTTTCACGGCGGCGTTGTTCACGCTCGGGAAATACGGGATCGGCGTCTACCTCGCCAAGAGCAGCGCCGCTTCGAGCTTCGGTGCGGCCGGCTCGCTCATCGCGCTACTGCTATGGGTCTTCTACTCCGCGCAGATCTTCTTCCTGGGCGCGGAGTTCACGCGGCAGTACGCCCTCGCTTTTGGAAGCCTCGCAACGACCAGGGTCGACGCCGTCGACTTGGACCCCTTGAGGACACAAAGACCATGAACCGCAATCACGACCTCACGACCCGTGCAGCGATCGCAACCGCGATCGGCCTCGCGTTCAGCGCCTGCGCCACGGCCGACAGCACGTCGAAGGATGAACTCAACAAGGCCGCGCAACTGAAGATCGAAGCCGACTACAAGGCCGCCAAGGCGGCCTGCGAGGCGCTTGAGGGCGACAGGAAGGACATCTGCATGGCAGAGGCCAAGGGCGCGGAGAACGTCGCCCGGGCCGGGCTCGGTGCCATGGACAAGCCCGAGGCGACCGGCCGCCGTGAAATGCGCGACGCGCAGTCAAAGGCCGACTACGCCGTGGCGCTCGAGAAATGCGACACCCGGACCGGCGACGCCAAGAGCGACTGCGTGAACAGTGCGAAGTTGCGTTACGGCAAGTGGTAAGCCGCAGTCCCGGTCAGGTGACGACTACCTTGCCCGGTTGCGCAGCACCGTAAAGGCCGCGATCGCCATCAGCAGGGTGAGCAGCAACATCGCCCACTGGGAGAGCGTCGGAACCACGTTGATGCCGCCGGGGACGAGGGTGGTGCAAGTGGGCACGGTGATCGTGTTGGCGTCGGTCGTGACCGTTCCGCCGAACGCGAGTGCGCGGCCCGTGAGGTTGGCGAAGTGGCCGATCGTGACGCCCGCGGCCGAGAGGATGTTGCCCTGGAAGGTCGGCGTGGCCGAGGCCGCGGCGTTCGCGCCCAGGGTCGCTGCGCCCACGGGCGCCCAGTACACATCAGATGCACATGCGCCGCCGGCCATGATCACGCGCGAATCGGCGCCGGTGTTGAGCGCCCCGCCCGGCCTGAAGATGTAGACGCCGCCACCGGTGAGGGTCACGGTCGTGCTCACGGTGATGTTCATCGCGCCACCGCTGGAGTAGCAGCCCGGGGGAATCGTGCCGGGCGGGTTGGCGCCGACGACGACTGCGTTGAGGGCCACCGCACCGGCGCCGAGGCTGGTGCAGGGTTGGCCGATCAGCACTGCGAGCGCGGCGTTTTGATCCAAGCCGACCTGGGGAGCACAAGGGGTCGTCGTCGTACCCGTGATGCTGATCGGGGGCGTTACGGGTCCCGTCGTGAAGCAGACGTTTCCGGCGATGGCCGTTTGCAACCCGGTATTGGAATTGGTGAAGGTGCTGGAGACGACGCCGAAAGGGGCGGCGGTTCCGAGGTTGGGGGCGACTTGCGCGAGTGCCGCGGTGGAAACGCTGCACGACAGGATGACGGCCGCGCGCGCTGCCAGCGCGGGGGCGTTTCTTAGGATGCGATTCATTTTGGTTTTCTCCCGACACCTACTCGGAACGACGAAGTCGTTCACGCTCGATCTTGCGAAGGCTACGCACGTCGGGTGGCGGGGTCTGTGCGGTGGCGCACCGAGCGGTGAGTTCGTTAGCGCACAGAGGCGTGTAGGAGCGCGCTGATTGCGGTGTGCTCGGGCGCCGGTAGCGTCGCGGGATATGGAAACCGCGAAGGCCCTGCGCCAAACGCTCGAAGCCTGGGTGGACGATCGCTGCAGCAGCAAGGGCGCGGCGCTCGCGTTCTACACGCTGTTCGCGATGGCGCCGATCCTCATTCTCTCGATCGCTGCGGCGGGCTACGTGTTCGGGGCCGAGGCGGCGCAGGGAGCGATCGTCGCGCAGCTGCGAGGACTCATGGGACAAAGCGGCGCGCAGGCGGTGGAGGCGATGCTCGCCAGTGCTCGCGATCCTGAATCCGGTCTCGTTGCGACGTTGGTTGCCGGTGCCCTGCTGATCGTGGGCGCGACGACGGTGTTCGTCGAGCTGAAGGACAGCCTCGATGAGATCTGGGGTGTCGAGCCGACGAAGGGGCAAGGCATCCTCAACTTCCTGCGCTCGCGGCTGCTCGCGTTCGGGATGGTGCTGATTCTTTCGTTTCTACTACTCGTGTCGCTCGTGATGAGCGCGGCGCTTACGGTGCTCGCGAACTACGCGGGTGGATTCCTTGGCAGCGAATCGATGGCGCTGGCGGTGTTTTCTTCGCTCGTGTCGCTCGCCGTGGTCGCGTGTCTCTTCGCCGTGATCTTCAAGATGCTTCCGGCGGTGAAGCTTTCCTGGCGGGACGTTTGGATTGGCGCGCTCTTTACAGCGGGGCTTTTCAGCTTGGGGAAGTATGCGATTGGGCTTTACCTCGGGAACAGCGACGTGGCTTCGAGCTTTGGGGCGGCGGGGTCGCTGGTGGCGCTGCTGCTTTGGGTTTACTACTCGGCGCAGATTTTCTTTTTGGGGGCGGAGTTTACGAGGCAGTACGCGATTACGTGCGGGAGTCTGTGTCCGCGCGTCTCTAAACAGCACCTTTGAATACTCCGATAAGAAGCGCCGCCCCTAGCAGGAGGACTGCTGCGAGGCCCGTAGTTGCAGATACTCCCAGCGCGATTCGCCACTTAGGCACTAGGGCGAGCGCCGACTGTTGAGCCTCCAGGCCAGTCCTTCGGTACATTGCTAGCAACTCGACTGCGGACTTTCCCTCGATCATTTGTCCCAACCGAAAGTAGCGCGAGTTGAGGTCCTGCGTGGTTCGCCACATTTTGTAAATCTCGAAGATGACGAACGTGGCGGCTGATGCCAACATTAGTAGCGCAGCCCACTGCAGTAGTCCCGGCGAGGCATAGGGCTTGGTGATTGCCCATAGCCCGAAGAACGCGGCGTAACCGGCGGCTACAACCAAGTTCGTGTACGCGACAGCCTTGTCGTAGATCGCTGAGACGAGCTTTGTTTCGATCTCAACAAGTTTCTCAACCGCCTCCCTCTGAAGTAGTTCGGGGTCAACCCATGGTCCGTCTGGTGGCTCTAGCAATTGGTGCCTCCCTGACCATCGTCCTAGTTGACGACGGCTCTTTCGGACGCGCAACGAGGTCGCACAATCACTTGTGCAAAGTCTTTATCGGAGGCTCCCCTTCGGTCACCTCGGAGGGCGCCGCATTCGCGGGCGGGCTCTCTTGCTTCTTCGCATCATCGAAGTCACGAAAGCGCTCCGTGAGGTCGTGAAACTGCGTCGCGTCGCGAACGACTGCAACTCCGGGCAGAGCATCGCCCGTGGCGCGATTGGGAATATAGGCCGACACGATACCCAATAGCCGCAGCTCTCCCCCGTTAATGTTGAACGCCGGCCCCCCACTGACGCCATTGATTGCGACGCCATCGACCATATAGGCGGAGTCAGCTTCAATGAACGCGCTGATGCGTCCGGAGAAAAAACATAGATCGGCTCGTGGAATTGCAGGAAACCCGAGCCAGCCTATTTCGACGCCAGGCACGACGAACTTGTCCTTCGGAACCAACTCGATTGGTAGATCGGGCAGTGGCAATGTAGTGCAATCGAAGATCAGTCCGGCGGAGTCCAGTTGAGACTCCAGGTGAATGGAGCGGTCCGGTGCACGGAGGACAACTGATTGGCCGGACTGAGTGTGATGGAGTCGAATGGGTTCTTCCCAGTAGTGCGCGTGATCGATAACGTGTCCGGCCGTGGCGATTGCGCAAAGACTTGACGTCGTGCTCCGCGACACAAGCCAGCCCGTCCCAGATCCTGATGGCGTGGAGATTCGTACGACGTAGGGTTTTAGTTGATCGATCGCTTCAAACCATTCCATCTTGCCTCCGCTGCGATTGGGCCTATCCGTTGCTGAACTTGGTTAGGAGGAGACTCTCCACGAAAGCGATGACGCTATTAACGTCAGGCGCCGCAATCTTGTCCCAGTTGGCGTGCATTGCGTAGTCGCGAATCTTTGGCATTGCGTCCAGTAGGGACTTTTGAGCTCCGGAAACCAGGCCCTTCGCTTTGAGCGCGTTCACTACCTCCTGCATCACCTTGTCGCCGACTTCTAATCCGTTCGTGGCCGCATATCGCTTCAGTGCATCCTCCAACGCGGCGCATGCCAACACCGCGGCGACGTCTTTGTGACCTTCCGAAAGGGCCTGTCTGGCCAGAGTCACGAAGTCACCGAACACTTCGCCCGAAACGCGAAGATCGACGTTGAAGACATAGCCGCCATCAAAGTCCTCCTTCGCGCTTTGAAAGATTCCCTTGAGAACGTGGACTTGATGGTCGTATCCGCTGCAATCGCTGAGAGCCTTCACAAAGTTTTGATAGTGCGGCGACACCTCTCCGAACACAGCGCGAATCAGGCTTTGCGCACTGGTTGCCCACTGCTCCCACAGTCCTGATGGAACGTGTGAGCCGGACATGCCTCCCCCGTTGGCGTGAAAGGGGAGCCTTCCATACTGAGCGGCGAGCTCTTCGAATCGACGCGTGAATATGTCGTTCTGC
This sequence comes from Usitatibacter palustris, assembly GCF_013003985.1. Lineage (GTDB taxonomy): Bacteria > Pseudomonadota > Gammaproteobacteria > Burkholderiales > Usitatibacteraceae > Usitatibacter > Usitatibacter palustris. The sequence goes on from NZ_CP053073.1 coordinate 3,677,917, forward strand.
ATCAGCAATGGCCAAGGACTGCGTGCTTCGCGGCCCGCGTGGACTCGATGCCATGTGTCATGACGCCCCCACCTTTAGGTACTTGGAGAACTTCTGCTTCGCCGGCTCATATTGTTCGGTTAGCCAGCGAAGCTGCTTGTCTGACTCGTTGACGATTGCCACGTGATCATAGCCCGGTGGCTTCTCCTGGTACGCGTCGCGGTACTGCACCATCGCCGTCCGGAGCGCGAGGCCCCGAGTGAACACTTCTTCAATGTACTTTGGGATTTCAGGACCAAAGAGAAAATCTGCTTCGGCTGTGTTTGCGCGAAAGAGCATCAAGTCTTCGAGGCGCACATCAGCGTCCCTCATGATGTGACCGAGAATCTTCACGACCTCCTGATATATGCGGAGGCGCTTCTCGTATTGATCGAAGCGAAGCTTCTGCCGATTTCCTTGCCACTGCTGCCACGCTATATACGTGGTGATGATCGCGATGACCGGCGTTAGGAGTGCTGACAGGAGCGCGACTACGGATTGGCATGTCATCGTCTTGTTTGTGCCAACAAGCTAGAGCGCAACCAGCTCGGCTATTTTTGCCGCGACCACCGCTATTGAATCTTCTGTAGTGTCCAGGCCGCTGCGAGAGGCGAGCAGAGGGCTGACGTTGCGGAGAGCTTCATACGTCGTCTTATGCACGATGGGAACGAGCTGATTGCGCGCTAGGAGTGCCGAAAGCTCTTTGTCGGCGACACCCTCTTTTGGGAGGCGGGCCAGCAGCGCAGGGGTCACCAACACAAGGCCAATTCGCGAATTCACCAAGCCTTTGTCGATTGCGCGCATCATCGGCACGCCGAGGCCAAGGTCCTTCTCGCTGAACCAAACTTTGACTCCAGCCGCCACGAGCGCATCGTGCAACTCTTTGGCGGGCCCCTGCCGGTCGTCCCACGCGTGGCACAGGAAGACGTCACGAAGGTCCGGCTGCTCCGCTGCTCGCGTCTCAACAGTTTGACGGATTGGCGTGAGCGAGTGCACTTGGTTTGCCGTGTACGGCAGGGACGAACCCACCCTCGACCAGCGCGGCCTTGGACTGCTGCTGGACCTAGGCCCACCGCCGCCACCGATGCTGCTATGGCTGGCTCCGCTACCGGACGAGGAGTAGGACGGGCTGTATCCGCTAGAGCGGTAGCTACTGCGGTAGCGGCAAACAGGGCAGGCGGCCGCAGCGGCCGCCGAGCTATGCCCACGTACTGGAGCTGTGCATCTAGCCATGTCGCAATCCTTCCATTTGAACTCGAACTTTCAAGTAGCAGGTTTAATCAGCGCGATGCGCTACAACGACTGAGTTGACTGGCCGCGCGTTTTGCCGCTTGCCGCATTGCACAGCGGGTCACAATTGGCTTCGGTCCGCTCCAACGAATGGCCAGGCGCACGATTACCACCACTCCCCAGCCTCTATGAAGCGGCGCGCTTCCTCCGCGGTAACGGGGATGGGAATCCAGTCGCGGTTTGTGTACAGCTGTGGTGCCGTATCGGTGCTCTTGAACTTCGCCCATAACTTGTAGAGCCTGCCGATGTTCTGCTGGATTCGAAAACTCGACGGACATTCAACGCGGATTCCAGGGCTTGCCCATTGGTCGGGCAATGGACGTGCGCGAATCCTATTGCGTGAGCCTTCATGCGCACCGTCAAACAACTCGACGATGATGTATCGATACTCGCCGGCTTGTTCCATGGCGCTAACGATCGCGTTGGGCGGCCGACCACGATGCCTGTGGCGCGGCCAGAGTTGCCCAGTCAATACATGCGACCCTTTGTGGAGTGACAACAAACATGACTGTCATAGAGATGGGCCTCGATCCGCTCGGACGTGTTACTCGAGGTCTCGCCGGTCATATTTGTCAAGAACGGAGACGGCCTCAATATCGGCTCTGAGCGCATCGCACGATGTCGCGTGGAATACCTTTCTTAGCGCGTCACCGTAGCCCCCACGAACCCAGAGATGGATGAACAGCCCTTTACTTGCAGCTTGCAACTCGGGCTGCCATCGGCTACGGCCTGCACCTATCTCGATCTTTCTTTCGTGAATGTATGTACGAAGTCTCAGTGTTGCTTGGTCCAACATTTCGCGCTGCATGAAGGCTTCGTCGAGCTCTCCTAGGTCGGCCGGAATCTCCTTGTAATTGAATCTCGTTGTTTGCCCTAGGACACCAGGGTCGGCCTCAGGGATGACGATGAACCACTCACCTTTCAAGTAGCCTCCTGGATTTCGATACGCAGCCGCAATGACGAGGGGAAGATCGTGTGGCCCCAAGGGCTCGACCGTATAAAGCTTGTATGTCATTTCTCGAGACCTCCAAGCAGGAATGGATTGAATTTGTGTGCGGCCCCCGATGCTGCGTCACATCAATTTATTGCGCCCCATACGAGAAAAGCCCCGCTCTCGCGGGGCCTTTCTTGTGACAGCAGAACCTCCACGGCTTGTGCCGCGAGATGCGATTTGGGCTGCTTCTTTGGCATGGGTATGCGCCCTCATGCGCCGGCATTTGGCCGGACTGATGTTGTTAGTTGCTTGTAGTTGGCCTTACTAACATACGTTAAACAGAAGCGTCAACCAAACAAAAAAAGCCCCGCTCGCGCGGGGCTTTTTCATTTCTACTGAGCAAAGCAGATCCTTCGCATCACTCAGGATGACAACACCTCCGCGGTCCTCACGAACCGCGTCGGCGTTGTCACATATCCATATCACCCATGCCGCCCATGCCGCCGCCGCCGCCACCCATCTGCGGTTTGTCGTCCTTCGGCAGCTCGGCGACCATCGCGTCGGTCGTGAGCATCAGACCGGCGACGGAAGCGGCGTTCTGCAGCGCGTAGCGGGTGACCTTGGTGGGATCGAGAACACCCATCGCCACCATGTCGCCGTACTCGCCGGTTTGGGCGTTGTAGCCGAAGTTGCCCTTGCCTTCGGCAACCTTGTTGATGACGACCGAGGGCTCGTCGCCGGCGTTGCGGGCGATTTCGCGCAGCGGCTGCTCGATCGCGCGGAGCACGATCTTGATGCCGGCGTCCTGGTCGGGGTTGTCGCCCTTCACCTTGGAGATGGCTTCCTTGCAGCGCAGCAGTGCGACGCCGCCGCCAGGAACGATGCCTTCTTCAACGGCGGCACGCGTGGCGTGCAGCGCGTCTTCGACGCGGGCCTTCTTTTCCTTCATCTCGACTTCGGTGGCCGCACCGACCTTGATCACGGCAACACCGCCGGCGAGCTTCGCGACGCGCTCCTGCAGCTTTTCCTTGTCGTAGTCGCTGGAGGCTTCGTCGATCTGCTTGCGGATGTTCTCCACGCGCGACTTGATCGCGTCTTCCTTGCCGGCGCCGTCGATGATCGTCGTGTCTTCCTTGCCCACTTCGATGCGCTTGGCCTTGCCGAGATCCTTCAGCTGCGCGTTCTCGAGCTTGAGGCCGAGCTCTTCAGCGATGACGGTGCCGCCCGTGAGGATGGCGATGTCTTCGAGCATGGCCTTGCGGCGGTCGCCGAAGCCCGGGGCCTTCACGGCCGTCGTCTTCAGGATGCCACGCAGGTTGTTCACGACCAGGGTCGCCAGCGCTTCGCCATCGACGTCTTCGGCGATGATCAGCAGCGGACGGCCAGCCTTGGCCACTTGCTCGAGGATCGGCAGCAGGTCGCGGATGTTCGAGATCTTCTTGTCGTGCAGGAGCACGAGCGGATCTTCGAGCAGGGCCACTTGCTTGTCGGGGTTGTTGATGAAGTACGGCGAGATGTAGCCGCGGTCGAACTGCATGCCTTCGACGACGTCCAGCTCGTCTTCCAGGCCCTTGCCGTCTTCCACGGTGATGACGCCTTCCTTGCCGACCTTGTCCATCGCTTCAGCGATGCGATCGCCGATCGAGGAATCGGAGTTCGCGGAGATGGAACCCACCTGCGCGATTTCCTTCGTGTCCTTGCAAGGCTTGCTGATCTTCTTGAGCTGCTCGACGGCGGCGATGACCGCCTTGTCGATGCCGCGCTTGAGGTCCATCGGGTTCATGCCGGCGGCAACGTACTTCATGCCTTCGGTCACGATCGACTGGGCCAGCACGGTGGCGGTGGTGGTGCCGTCGCCGGCGACGTCGGAAGTCTTCGAAGCGACTTCCTTCACCATCTGCGCGCCCATGTTCTCGAACTTGTCCTTCAGTTCGATTTCCTTCGCGACCGAGACACCGTCCTTGGTGACGGTGGGGGCGCCGAACGAACGCTCGAGGACGACGTTACGACCCTTGGGGCCGAGGGTGACCTTCACTGCGTCGGCCAGGATGTTCACACCCGCGATCATGCGAACGCGTGCGTGCTCTTTGAATTTGACTTCTTTGGCAGCCATGGATGTTCCTTTCGAATTCGTTCGTTACTTGACGACGGCCATGATGTCTTCCTCGCGCATCACGAGGAGCTCATCGCCATCGACCTTCACGGTGGTGCCGGAGTACTTGCCGAAGAGGATCTTGTCGCCGACCTTCACGTCGACGGGGAAGACCTTGCCGTCTTCGTTCTTCTTGCCGGGACCGACGGCCATCACTTCGCCCTGGTCGGGCTTTTCGGCGGCGGTGTCGGGGATCACGATGCCGGAAGCGGTCTTACGTTCTTCTTCCAGGCGCTTGACGATGACGCGGTCATGCAGCGGACGCAGTTTCATTTGGTTTGTCTCCTTTAAAACAGGACTTTAGGACCTACGAAATCGGGGAGGGCGGGAGCCCTCCGAGGCGAACGGTGGGGTATTAGCACTCACCCACTGTGACTGCTAATAATAGGGGCCAAAGGCTTCTGTTTCAAGTCCGGCGAAGAGATTCAGCGAGACCGCGAGGGTTGCGAGTTATACAACGTATTGATAGCGTGTTGTATAACTCGGAGGGCTCCCATGAGATTCCGCGAACTGAGCATCGCCGCGCAAACCGCCTACGCGGAGCTCCTGGAAAGCGCGCGTGCCCAGGGACGGCATCGAACCGTGGCGGACCTCAACGGAAGTTTCGCTTCCAAGAAGGTCAAGGAACGCACCTACTGGTACTTCGCCTACCGGGACATCGAAGCCAGGGTCCGCCAGATCTATGTGGGCCCCGACGATGACCGCGTGAGGAAGCTGATCGCCACCGTCCGTGAAGCCCGCGATTCGAAGCCGCTCGCTCCGCTGGCCCGTTCGGCGGCGGCCCTGGGCTGCGAGGCCGCCGTGCCGCGCCACTTCCGAATCGTCCGGCGACTCTCCGAATACGGCTTCTTCCGGGCAGGGGGTGTGCTCGTCGGTACCCACGCCTTCCTCTGCCTGGGCAACCTGCTCGGCGTGAAATTCACGGACGGATCGCGAACCCTCGATGTCGACCTCGCGCACGCCGGAAAGAACATCTCGGTCGCATTGCCTGCCGACATCAAGGTCGACGTCCAGGGAGCCCTCGACTCCCTCGAGATGGGATTTCTCCCGATCACCGAAATGCAAGGCAAGGCCGGGACGACCTACCTCAACCCCAAGAACCCGGAGCTGCGCATCGACTTCGTCACCTCGGCGTCGCGCGCGGGCAAGTCCAGCGTCCACGTGCCCAACCTGAATGTCGCGCTCGAGCCACTGAAGTTCATGGAGTTTTCGCTCGAGGACACCACCCAGGCGGCGCTCCTGAGCACGGAGGGCGCAGTCATCGTGAACATCCCCTCGCCCGCCCGATTCGCCATTCACAAGCTGGTCGTCTATGGCGAAAGGAGTGGCGCAAGCCGCCTCAAGTCGAAAAAGGACCTGCTACAGGCGGCCTCGCTCATCGACGCATTGGCCGCGGAGCGGGCAGACGAGTTGCGCAACGCCTGGACCGACGCATTGGGCCGCGGCCCCGGATGGACGAAGCGCGCTCATGAAGGCTTGGCTGCGCTCCAAAAGCTCGAGCCGAAAGTCGAGAGCTTGAAAGAGTGGGCCTGGGGGGCCACTCACATGATTTCTCCAAAGGATGCGAGGGCGGCGCGAATCATCAAGCGCGGCGAAGACTTCGAACCCTGACCCGCCTGGCCCTCTCGCTAACCCCTTAAAGCAGGTCCTTCGTCGCTGCGCTCCTCAGGATGACAGGAGTGGCTTCGCCGGAACCAACTGACCCGGCAGCGGCGTGGGAGGCGGGCTCTTGCGCGCCTTCTTCGGCTCGACCACTTGCCGCCATCCCGTGATCACGCGCCTGGCCACCGTCACTTGGTCACCGGCGGAAAGCTGAACGGCGAGACGGGCGCGGGCGCCGTCGACTTGGGCTTCTTGGGCTTGCGCGTTTCCTTGTTGCTCTTCTGCTGGCCTTTGGGCATCTGGGTCTCCTTATTTACTGCGACATCACGAGCTCGCCGTGCGTGGAAATCGCGTCGGTCGAGTGGTACGGAAGCGTGAATCCATTGGCCGGATCGTTCACGGCGTGGATGCTCATCACGGGCGCATACGATTTTACCGCACCGAACATCGTCGCGAACGACACGTCGGCGGCGTCGCGCCCGGTGCCGAGGCGCACGAGGCCCATCGGCGGCGAGATCCCCGAGGGATCGAAGAGGTACCAGCGGTGGCCGAGGAACACTTCGACATACGCGTGGAAGTCCGTCGGCCCCAGCTCGGGCGCGGCGCCGTAGTCGATGCCGGTCACGAAGCGCGCGGGAATGTTCAACGCACGGCACAGCGCGATCATCAGGTGCGCGAAGTCGCGGCACACGCCCACTTGCTCGACGAGCGTATCGACCGCCGCGGTGCTGCTGTTCGAGGCGCCCATGGTGAATGCCGTGCGCTGCTTCACCCAATCGGCGATCGCCTGGACGCGCCAGTAGCCCAATTGCAGATGACCAAACTCGCGCGTGGCGAGCTTGCGCAGCCGGTCGGACTGGCAGTAACGGCTCGGGTAGATGAACGGCAGGACGTCGGGCGGCATGCGCGCGATCGGAACCTCGCCGATGTTCATCGGGGCTTCGAAGTGATGGTTGATGTCCACGGTGGCGTCGTACTGCACCGAGAGCTGCCCCGGGTTCGCCGTGAGCCGCATGAAGCGGCTGCCGAGCATCGGGTCGGTGTACATCGCGGTCGGCACCTGCTGGCTCGTGCGCAGCTGTTCGGCCACGATGACCTGCGAAGGTGTCTGCGCGGCGTGGATGTTGAACACGAAATCGCTCGGCTGGTCGGCGATGTCGTACTTGAGCTCGATCGTAAATTGGAGGCGGATCATGCCCGCATGGTATCGGGCGATTGCCCGCGCGTCGGTGCGGTTGCGAACATAGACGCCCGCGTTGGCGCACACTGGACCATGCCCGACCCCAGCCCGAAGCAAAACCACCTGCTCGCGAACCTCTCGGCCGCGGAGCTGAAGCGCATGCGCCCGCACCTGGAGGCCGTGGCGATGCCCCTGGGCCACGTGATCTACGAATCGGGGCGCCTGCTCGATCACGTCTTCTTCCCGACGACCTCGATCGTCTCGCTGCTTCACGTCCTCGAGAACGGCTCGACCACCGAGATCGCGGTCGTGGGCAACGACGGTCTCGTGGGCATCTCGCTCTTCATGGGCGGCGAAACCACGCCCAGCCGCGCGATGGTGCAGAGCACAGGGCATGCGTTCCGGCTTCCGGCGAAGTTCCTGCACGCGGAGTTCGGCCGCGGCGGATCGATGCAGCACTTGCTGCTGCGCTACACGCAGGCGCTGATCACGCAGATGGCGCAGACCGCGGTGTGCAACCGGCACCACTCGGTCGATCAGCAGTTGTGCCGCTGGCTGCTGTTGAGCCTCGATCGGTTGCCCACGCAGGACCTGGTGGTCACGCAGGAGTTGATCGCAAGCATGCTGGGGGTGCGGCGCGAGGGTGTGACCGCCGCCGCCGGGAAACTGCAGGAGGCCGGGGTGATCGAGTATCGCCGCGGGCACATCAGGGTGCTCAACCGCACGAAGCTCGAGAAGATGTCGTGCGAGTGCTACTCGGTGGTCAGGAAGGAGTGCGACCGCCTGTTGCCGTACAAGATCGCACCCTAGCTCGCGAGACGCACAGGCTCTGCCACCTGGAGGTCGGCCTGCCGCGGCAAGTCGACCGTGAAGACGCAGCCCAGTCCGGGCATGTCGCGCACCGAGAGATTGCCGCCGCTCGCTTCGATGGCGCGGCGCGCGATCGACAGCCCCAACCCCAGGCCGCTGCGGTCGGTGCCGTGCTGCACGAAGGGCTGGAACATCGCCTCGGCCTTGCCGGTGGGAAGCCCGCCGCACTGATCCTCGACTTCGATCATCACGCGCTCGTTCGTGCCATAGGCCTTCATCGACACGTGGCTGTGGGCGCGCGTGAACTTGAAGGCGTTCTGCAGGAGGTTCGACAGGGCCGATCCCACCATCTGCTTGTCGATGCGGATCGTGAGTCCCGGCTGGACGGGCGAGAGGCTGAGATCGCATCCGCGCTTCGTGGCCTCGAGGCTCGCGGAAACGTGAAGCTCGACGAGGAACGCGTGGACCTCGACATCCTCGAGGAGTTTTTCGGGAACGCCCGCGTTCAGGCGCACGTCGGTCAACGCGCGGTCGACGACGTCGCGCAGGCCCGCGAGGCTGCGTTCGAGAACGGCGGCCGTGGGCCCATCGACGGCGACACTGCCGCTCCTGATTGCGGCGAACGAGAGCATCGCGGTGTTGAGGAAGTTGCGCAGCTCGTGCGCGAGGAAGCCCAGCCGCTCCGTGTTCTCGCGGTCGTCGCTCTCGGAAACCAGGACGTCGCGTCCGGAAGCGAAGGCGGTGACGGCATCGGCGATGGCGTTGTCGAGGCAGCGGTTGAGCGTGCGGAATTCGTCGATGCCGACGGGCACGTTTCTTTCGATGGCGAGCTCGGTGACGGCCTGGCAGAGGTCGCCATAGTCATGCACCACCTGCTCGACCGTGAAGCCGCGCCGCAGGAGCTCGTGCCCGTGCTTCGAGGCGCCCGACATGATGTCCGTTCGGGAATCGCTCCGCGCAGCGCTGAGGGCGCCCACCGCGGAGCGGCCTTCGCCCTTCCGGGCGCGCTCCTCGTCGCGCAGGGCCTCGATGAGCTGGCCCAGGAACAACGGGATTCCGTGATCGATCTCCGCGGGTGTCGGGCGCGGAGAAGCGCGCCGCACGACCTTCATGCGGCAACGCTCGATCAGTTCAGTGCGGTTTGCATCCAGGAACTCGTGCAGCATGTCCCTCCCTCAGGCGCGCGGCTCGCCCTTGCCGTTGACAGTGACCGTGTTGCCCGGTGGGCCTGCCATCTGCATGCGATGCTGCTGGCCCTTGAAGTCGTACGTCACGTCCCAGTAGTCGGGTCGGCTCTGGCTGGTGTCGGTCGCGCAACGTTGCACGTCCGCATACACCGGCTGTCCGTTCTTGTCGCGTCCGACCGTGGATCCGAAGTAGCCGCCGGCACCGGCGCCGATCACCGTGGCTGCCGTGTTGCCGTGCCCGCTGCCGACCTGGTGGCCGAGAACGCCGCCGAGGATGGCGCCAATGACCGCGCCCGGAACGTTCGCGCCCTGCGGTTGCTGCGCGACCTGCTCGCGCTCCATCCAGCAGCGCTGCTGCGGCGTACCGCCCACGGCGCGCGAGGAAGTGACGTTGGCCTGGTACAGCCGCTCGTTGTTGCGGCGGCGGTTGTCGTAGACGGGAACCGGCTGCGGCGCGTAGCGCTGGTCGTCGACTCGCGTGTGCTTGCTCACGATGCGCACCGAGGAGACGCGGTCATTGAGTCCCATCGCGCCCAGCGAGGCATAGCGCCCCGGACGCAGGACGACGCACTTGCCGCCGAACTGCGCGTGCTCGCACACTTCCCAGCGCTCGTCGAGCACGACGACCGACGAGGAGCGATCGTTGAAGCCGGTGCGCTCGAAGTTGACGACCTGCTTCTGCGCGGAGAAGGAGCGGCCGCCGAAGTTCTCGTTTTCGTAGAAGACGACGCTTGCGGCCGCCTGTGTGGTGATGGCCATGCCGGCCACCACGAGGGCCCTGCTGAGGGTCTTGTTCATGGTCATTTCACGCGCATGTCGTTCTTGACCGACTTCACGCCCGACACGTTCCTCGCAACCACCACGGCCTTGTCGACGTTCGCCTGCGTGCTCACGAAGCCGCTCAGCTGCACGATGCCCTTGAAGGTCTCGACGTTGATCTCGGCGGACTTGAGCGTGTCCTCGGCGAGGATGGCCGACTTCACCTTCGTCGTGATGGCGGTGTCGTCAACGTACTCACCGGTGCTTTCGGACTTGGAGGTCGCAGCGCAGCCGAGCGTGGTCGCCATGGCAAATGCAGCCAGCAGCGTGGAAAACTGTTTGAGGGTCGTCATGTGTGATTCTCCTGGGATGGCCGGGACGGATGCGCGAGAAGCGCTTTCCCGAAGCCTCGACGCCGTGTTGCGCGTGGGTCGATGTGTGCAGGCTACGGCGATCGCGGCGGTGTGTCTGTGCGATAGCGAACGTACGCTTGCGTACTACGTGTTTCGCTTGGTGCGGCCCGAGAACGGTGGCGCGGGATCTCGCGGCGCGATCGTGAAGTCCGTGGTGAGTTTGGCCCACAGCTCGATCAGCAAGGTGTGGCATCCGTGCTCGCAGGTCGGCGGCGCAGGCTGGTACCAGTAGCCCTTGTTGCCCGGAGCGACGCCCCAGAAAGGCATCGGCACGCGGCAGCGCTTGCAACCTGCGGGCTGGCGATCGGCGAAGTCCAGCAGCATCTGGGCGTGCGCCTTCGTCACCGCAATCGTCGGCTTCGTTTCGCTCAAGGGGGATCTTGCTGCGTCACTCGCTTGGTCCACGAGGTCACCTGCTTTTCTACCTGTTCTTGCGAGGTGCCGTACGCCTTGCGGATGCTGCCGATCAGTTTTTCGCGGCTTCCGGCGATCGCGTCGAGGTGGCCGTCGTTGATCTTCGACCACTGCTCCTTGATGCCGGCGCGGAAGTCGGCCCAGTTGAGGGCGATCTGTTTCCAGTTCATGTGCGTCATGCCCGAAGGGTACGGCGATCACCCCTTGCGCGTCTGTGCGGTAGCGAACCTTGCCCTGTGTGCGATACCGCGCAGACGCGCTGCATTGCATCGCCCTAGTCTCGCCGCATGAAACGCACGGAGCACACGAACCGCCTTCTCGACGACCTGCCGCACGGCGACCGGGTGCGCCTGCTCGCGCAGTGCGAAAACGTCGAGCTCATTCCAGGCGAGACGCTCGCAAAGAGTGGCGAGCCCATCGACTTCGTCTACTTCCCCACGGAAAGTTTCATCTCGCTCGCCACGGAAATGAACGAGGGTCCCAGCCTGGAGGTCGCCCTCGTCGGCAACGAAGGCATGCTGGGCGCACCACTCGTGCTGGGCATCGGCGAATCGCCCGTACACGCCGTCGTGCAGGGCGCGGGCCTCGCGTGGCGCATGAGTGCGGCGCGTTTTCGCCGCGCGCTCGCCGAAGACTGCGCGCTGCGGCGCGGCCTGCATCTCTATCTGTACGTGTTGATGAGCCAGCTCGGCCAGAGCGCGGGCTGCACGCGCTTCCACGTGGTCGAGCAGCGGCTCGCGCGCTGGCTTCTGATGACGGCGGACCGGGCGCACTCGAAGGCGTTCCACATCACCCATGAGTTGCTTGCGTACTCGCTGGGCGTGCGCCGCGTGGGCATCACGAAGGCCGCGACCTCGCTGCAGAACCGCAAGCTCATCCGCTATACGCGGGGCGACATCTCGATTCGCGATCGCGGTGGCCTGGAGGCAGCTTCATGCAGCTGCTACCAGGCCGACAAGGACACCTACGACCACGCGATGGGTCGGTGACGCGAAGGCGCGTCAGATGTCCCAGCGGCTGTGGATCATGCTGCCCGCGATGAGCGCGGCAACGGCAACGATGCCGGCGAAGGCCAGCGTGGACACGCTAAACGAGCTTCCCACGACCGGCGCGGCGACGAACATCGGCGCGACCATCTTTGCGCCGATGAATCCGCCCGCGGCTCCAATGAAGACGGCTGCGATCCTGCCGCGCCCTTCATTGAGTCCGGTGAACGAGTGGCTGGCCCAACCCAGGAATGCGCCGAGGAACATGGCGACGACGAGGCTCATGGGGTTGCTCCTTCGCGATTGCGATGCGCACGAAGTTACGCCGACCGCGTGAGCGTGTCGGTGCGCAAGCACACACAGCTCCTTCGCGCGTCAGGTTCCCGGAGCGAACGCCCCCTCGCCGATCTGCCCGCGGATCTCCCCGCCCGGCGACGCGGTGGTGTGCACGTTCACGTACGCCAAGCCCGAGCGCATCGCGTCGAGCACCGCGCTGAGCCCGCCCGCGCCGACCTGCTGCGCGCCCACCGCGAGGACGTTCGCACTCGTGATGAGTCCGTTGACCGTACCTTCCTGCGGACACGGCGGCGTTCCCACCGGACCGGGAAGGCTGCTCGATCCGCAAAGCCAGATCACGATGCCGCCGTTCACGTCGCGCTGCGCGACGTGGATGTGGGCCTGCGTGACCGGCGCCTGGAGGCCGGAGAAGGACAGCTCGTATTCGATCGACAGGCGATCGCTCGACAGTTGCGCGGCGAACGTGCCGCTGGCGCGCGTGGCGACCGCCGGGACTTCCTCGGCGCCGCTGAGCCTCGTGCGGATGCGATTGCTGTCCGCAAGGGCGGGCAGCGCGGCCAGCAGGGCGGCCGCGAGTAAAAGATTCCTCATGTTCGTTCTCCTACGCTGTGGTCCTAAGGGAGAGAACAGTCGCCGGGGCCGCATCATTCCACCCGCCGGCGAGTTCGGCATTACGATACGGCCCATGGAAAGACGACCTCCCAAGACTGCCAAGACGGCTCCGCGAAACCCGGCGATCACGCACCCCACCGTCGCCGCACTCGTTCGCGAACGCACGGGTGTCGCGTGGTCGCGCGCGCGGCAGCTTTGCATCGACGGGCGCGTCACGGTCAACGGCGAGCGCTGCTTCGATCCGGCCGAGCGCGTGCGATCGGATGCGACGATCGTCGTCAACGAGACGGCTCCGAAGCAACGCTTCAGCGCGCTCGACGAGAGCGCGATCGTGTTCTTCGATCACGACCTGGTGGTCGTCGAGAAACCGGCGGGCATGCTGAGCGTGGCCGACGAGCCGGGCAACAAGGACACGCTGGCCCCGCACACGCGCACGTTGCTGCGGCGGATCGGCGGGAGCGGCGAGGACACGGGGCTGGGCGTCGTCCAGCGCCTCGACCGCGACACGAGCGGCTTGATGGTTTTCGCGCGCAACGCGACGGCCCAGCGCGCGCTCGCCGCGCAGTTCAGGACCCACGACGTCGATCGCGTCTACCAGGCGATCGCTCATGGCGCGGTGACCGCCGCCCGCATCGAGTCGGACCTGATCGAGGATCGCGGCGACGGGTTGCGCGGCTCGCATGGCCTCTTCCGGCGAGCGCGGGGCGACGTGCCCCACGATGCGAAGCACGCCGTCACCGTCATCACGCCGATCGCGCCGCTCAAGGGCGCGACGCTGGTCGAGTGCCGCCTCGAGACCGGACGCCAGCACCAGATCCGCATCCACCTCTCGGAGCGCGGCCATCCGCTGGTCGGCGAGCGCGTATACATCCGGGACTATGAAGGCACGCGGATCGAATCACCGCGCCCGATGCTGCACGCGCGCGTGCTCGGATTCGCGCATCCGCGAACCGGCAAGCGCGTCTCGTTCGAGCGCGATGCGCCCGACGATTTCCGCGAGATGCTCGAGAGCCTGGGCGGCGCCTAGGGCTTGTTGGGCCCCGGAACCGCGACGAACTTCCACTTCGGGCTGATGGCCGTGCCCGAGAATTCGATCTGCGTGTCGCCCTGCGGATACCTGAAGATGGCGGCGATCCCGCTGGGCCAACCGGGACCGACCAGGACCGTCTGGCACGAGTTGACGTCCGTCGGCTTGGCGCAAAACGCCGCCTTGCCGCTCTTCGCGCACCCGGTGCAACCCGCGATGCTGGTGACCGCGACGAGCCGGCCCGGCTTGCGACAGGACTTCGTTCCCACGGGCATGACGCTTTCCAGGACCGGCTTGCCACGGATCTCCAGCTTGCCTTTCTCCTCCAGGAGATCCGCTTCGTCGTACCAGGTCGCCTTCATCGCGTAGGCACCCTTGTTGACGATGCATGCGTCCGAGTACCAGTCCTTCGGTTGCGCCAGCGCGGGCGCGGCGAAGGCCATGGCAAGCATGGGCACCACGAATTTTCCGATCCTTGAAGACATCGACGCTCCTTTCTGTCTAGCGCTTGGTGGCCCCGGCCGCCGCGACGAACGTCCACTTCGGGCTGAGGGCCGTGCCCGAGAATTCGATGTGCTCGTCGGCCTGCGGAAACTTGAAGATGGCGGCAACGCTGCCGGGCCATCCGGGACCGACCAGCATCACCTCGCACGAGTTGACGCTCGTCGGCTTGGAGCAATACGGAGACCGGCCGGCCTTCGCACACCCTTTGCACGCCGCGATGCTCGTCACCGCCATGAGTCGCTCCGCCTTTCGACAGGACTTGTATCCGTTGGGAATGGAGTCTTCCTGGACCGCCTGGCGACGGATCTCCAGCTTTCCTCTCTCGAACTTCAGGTCTGCTTCGTTGTACCAGGTTACCTTCATCACATAGGCGGCCGTGTTGATGATGCATGCGTCCGAGTTTCCGTCCTTCGTTTGTGCCAGCGCCGGCGCAGCAAGAGCCAACGCGAGCACGGGCAATGCGAATTTCCCGATCCTTGAAAACATGACAGCTCCCTGTGATGGTTGGGTCAGGCTCGTGGACCCCATGTCCCGGCCTTGTACGGCTTGGGCTTGATGCCTGCCGTTTTCCAACCTGCAATGATTCCGTCGATCCACTTCCACGCGGCCTCGACTTCGTCGCGGCGCACGAAGAGCGCGGAGTTGTTGCGAAACACATCGAGCAGCATCCGCTCGTAGGCGATGCGGCGGCGTCCCTTCGGGAAGGCGTCGCTCACGGAAAGGTCGAGCCCCACTTCGTCGAGCGCGAATTCGTTGAGGCCCGGCTCCTTGTGCATGAGCGTCATCGTGATGCGCTCCTCGGGCTGGAGCTTGATGAGCAGCGTGTTCTGCGCGAGCGAGGCGCCGATGTCCGCGAAGATGTTGAACGGCGCGCTCTTGAAGCGAATCACGATTTCGCTCGAGCGCTCCGCGAGGCGCTTGCCGGTCTTGAGGTGGAACGGGACGCCGGCCCAGCGCCAGTTGTCGATCTCGGCGCGAATGGCGACGAACGTTTCCGTTTCGCTCGTGGCACTCGCGCCCTCTTCCTTGAGGTAACCCTCGTACTGGCCGCGCGCCGTGTGGGTCGCGACTTCCTTCGCGCCGATCGGCCGCAGCGACCACAGCACCTTCACCTTCTCGTTGCGCACCGCCGAGGGCGTGAAGCTCGCAGGCGGTTCCATGGCAACGAGGCAAAGGAGCTGCAGCAGGTGGCTCTGCACCATGTCGCGCAGCGCACCGGCTTCGTTGTAGAACGCCCAGCGGCCATCGACGCCCACGGTCTCCGCGACCGTGATCTCGACCTGCTCGATCGCGTTCTTGTTCCAGAGCGGCTCGTAGATCGCGTTCGCGAAACGCAGCGCGACCAGGTTCTGCACCGCTTCCTTGCCGAGGTAATGATCGATGCGGAAGACCTGGTCCTCGGCGAATGTCCCCGCGATCGCTTCGTTGATGCGTGCGGCGGACGCAGCGTCCGACCCGATGGGCTTCTCGATGACGACGCGGCTCGCGGCGTCGGCGAGGCCGGCTTCCTTCAGCGCCGCGCAGAGGGGCGCGACCAGCTTCGGCCCGGTGGCAAGGTAGAAAATGGTGCCGATTGCTCCGCCGAGTGCAGTGCGAAGCGGATCGAGGCCCGACTTCGCGGAGGCATCGACCGACACGTACTGGATGCGTTTCGCAAAGGCCGCGAATCCCGATTCGTCGAAGAGCGCCGCATTCGCGGACTGGCGAATCGCCTCGCCCACGCTCGTCACGAATGATTGGTTATCAATCTTTGGCAGCGCCGCGCCAACCAGGCGCACGTCCTGTGGGAGCAGCCCTTCGCGATCGAGCGCGTAGAGCGAGGGCCAGAGCATGCGGCGGGCGAGATCGCCGGTGGCGCCGAACAACACAACGGAGGAAGTCATCGTGAATCGATGATAGAGGTCATCCTCTCGTGCTGTCACCCGGGTAAACCCGCGCCCCCGGCAGGCCGTGGATGCTCGAAACCCCGGTTTGCATTCGGCTAATCCAGGGGATTCATCAATTGATCCGAGGGATCACCTCAGCGATCCACGGGATCAATTAAGTGATCCACTGGCTCAGGCGAATGCAAATGGCGTTCTGGCGGGGGTGATGCCCGGTGGCGCGAGTGCAAGCAGATCCTTCGCGCGCTCAGGAGGTCCTACTTTCCGCTGCGCTCCTCAGGATGACAGTGGTGGCAAGCATCAATGTCGCCAGCAGCATCAACATCCACTCCGACAGCGTCGGCACCGCGGTCACCGTTCCAGGCGCGCCCGGAATGCCGGGGCCGCCCTGGTCGACGATCGTGCCGTTCGCGACGAGATCGTCATCGCCCAGCCCGCCGTCGGTGATCGAGAACGTGATCGTGTTGCCGACAACCGTGGCAGGCAACGTGTACCAGTGCGGCGCGGTGTTCGAGGCTGTCGGCCCGTACTTCCAGTACGTCGTGCCCCCGGGCAACGCGGTCGGGTACGTGAGCGTGAACGCGAGCGTCGAGCCCGCGGTGCAACCGGTCGTCGTGAAATCGAACAGCCCGTGCGGGAACGTCACGCCGCCCGGCGCCGTCGGCGGGATCGGTGCCGCGCCGGGGGGTGCGCCGATCAGTTGCCTCACGCCGAACGTGCACGCGGCGCCGCCGCCGGTGAACGCAATGGTTTGCGTGCCGGTGCCGGTCGCGGTCGGACCCGAGAATGTCGTCGTCGATGGCGCGTAGGTCACCGAGTTGTCCGCGCTCGTCGAAGCAATGTTGCCCACGCCGAGAAGCGTGGCCGCGCCGGCCGGAATGCTCGCAACGACCGTCCCCGCCGAAGCCATGCCGGACACCGCGACATTGAACGTCGTCGGTCCACCGGTCACGACGGCCGACAGCGTGCCGCCCGCGGTGCTGCCCGTGAACTGGATGTCGGCTGCATCGAAGCTCGTGACCGCCGCGTTGAACACTGCCGTGAAATTGATCGGTCCCGAGAGCACCGGATCGGCCTGGCCCACCGCCTGGTTGATCGTCACCGTCGGCGCGTTTGGCGCGAACGTGACCGAGTTGTCCGTGCTGGTCGATGCCACGTTGGGCGACCCGAACGCAGTACCGGTCGCGACGCCGGCCGCGACGCTCGCGATCACCGTGCCTGCGCTCGTCATGCCCGTGACGGCGACGGTGTACGTCGTCGGTCCGCCGGTGATGGTCGCGGTCGTGGGAAGCGCTGTGCCGCCGATCGTCACGTCACCCGTCGCGAATCCGGTGACGGGTTCACTGAATGTCACGGTGAAGTTGATCGGTCCCGCCGCAGTGGGATCGACCTGCGCCACCGCCTGGTTGATCGTCACCGTCGGCGCGGCTGGCGCGAACGTGACACTGTTGTCCGTGCTGGTCGAGGCGAGGTTGGTGCCGCTCGCGCCATTCGCGCCGCCGGCGGGAATGCTCGCGACGACGGTTCCGGCCGATGTCATTCCGGACACCGCGACGTTGTATGTGGTCGGCCCACCGGTCACCACCGCTGCGAGCGTGCCCGCCGCCGTGCTGCCGGTGAAGGCCACGTCGCTCGCGGCGAAGCCGGTCACCGGCTCGCTGAACGTCACCGTGAAATTGATGGGAACCGTCAGCGCCGGATCGACCTGTCCCACCGCCTGGTTGATGGTCACCGTCGGCGAAACGGGCGGGCCGAGCGCGACGTAGACCGGCTGGCTGCCCACCGGCACGCGAGCGATCACGGTGTTGGTCGCCGGATCGATGAGCGAGACGCCATTGAGTTGCTGGTCGACGACCCAGAGTTGATTCCCGCTGGGCGTCATCGCCATGCCGCGGGGGTTGGCAAGGTTGTTCAGCGGAATCGTCGTCGTGAGCGTGTTGGTCGCGGTATCGATGACGCCGATCCCGTCGACGCCGTGGTTGGCGGTGTAGAGCGTCGCTCCCGAGGGCGAGACGATCGCATCGAAGGGCAGGGCGCCCGTGCCCAACGGAATCGTTCCAACAACGGTGTTCGTCGCGGTATCGATCATCACGATCTCGTCACTGAGCTGGGCGGAGACATACGCGCGCGTGCCCGCCGGGTTCATCGAGACCGCGGCCGGCGACGTTCCCACGGCCGGCACGGTGGCGGCCACCGCGTTGGTCGCAAGATCGATCACGGTGACGCTGCCGAGGGTGTTGGGGACATAGAGCCTGTTGGCGCTGTCGCTGAGGGCCACCGTCAAGCGGTAGACCGTACCCACCGGCACGCTGGTGATGACCGTGTTGGTGGCCGTGTCGATCACGGCGACCGTGTTGGTGGTGTTCGAGGAGGCGTACACCCGAGTGCCGGCCGCGTTCATCGCGATGCCGCTCCCCGACCCACCGATGGGGATGCTCGCCACGATCGTGCTGGTGGTGAGGTCGAGCACGTTGACCTGGCCCGCGTCCCCGCACGTGAAGTACGCCCGCGTTCCCGCGGCGTTCAGCACGATGCCCGTTGGGCCAAACGAGCCCGGGAGGCCCGGGCAACCGGCGGGGATGGTGGCGACGGTGACCAGGCCGGTCATGGAAACCACCGAGATGTTGTTGCCGGTGAGGTTGGTCACGTACGCGAACGGCGGGCCCGGCGTGACGTACGTGTACGCCACGGTGTTGTCGGTGCTCGTCGAGGCGCTGTTCGTGATCGCGCCGTTGGTGGCAACGCCGGCAGGAATGCTCGCGACGATGTTGCCGCTGGAAGTCATGCCGGCGACGATCAGCGTGTAGTTCGCGCCCGATCCCGTGAGAAGTCTCGAGAGCGTTCCCCCGACCGTGCTTCCGGTGAACGAGATGTCACCCGGATCGAAGCCCGTGACCGGCGTACTGAAGACGATGGTGAAACGAACCGGTGCCTGGTTCGCGGGATCGGATTGGCCGGCGGCCTGGTTGATCGTGACCGTCAGGGGCGGCGGCGCATAAGTGACTGTGTTGTCGGTGCTCGTCGACGCCGCGTTCGCGTTGCCGCCGAGATCCACGGCAACGCCGCCCGCGATGCTCGCCGTCACCGTGCCAGCGACCGTCATGCCCGTGACGGCGACGTTGTAGACCGTGGGTCCACCGGTGACCGTCGCCGTCGTGGGAAGCGCCGTTCCGCCGATCGTCACGTCACCCGTCGCGAATCCGGTGACCGCTTCGCTGAAAGTCACCGTGAAGTTGATGGGCGCTGCCGTCGCGGGATCCGCTTGCGCACCGGCCTGGTTGATCGTGACCGAAGGCGGCGTGCCGAAGACGACCGTGTTGTCCGTGCTCGTCGAGGTGAAGCTCGCGATGCCGGTGGCGACGCTCGTCGCGGCAAACGCGCGAACGCTCGCGACCACGTTGCCGTCGCCCGTCATGCCGGTCACGGTCACGGTGTACGTCGGGCCCGCGCCGGTCACGTTCGCGACGAGCGTGCCGCCCACGGTGCTGCCGGTGAACAGGATGTCGGCCGCGTCGAAGCCGGTCACCGCCTCCGAGAACACTACTGTGAAGACGATCGACGCAACGGTCGTTGGGTCGGGCTGCGCGCCGGCCTGGTTGATCGTGACCGCGACGGGCACCGGCCCGGTCGCAACCCCCCACGGACCCGAGAAGCCCGTGTAAGTGGCCAGGACCGCATCCGAGGACCCATTGAGCGCTACGACTTCCCCGCCACTGGTCCGCGAGACGATCAGCCGCGCTGAGTCCCGCGTGTACGCGAGCCCGTTGATGGGCGAGGCCGTGACGTAGCTGCCGCTGCATGTCACGCCGCAGTGGGTGACACTCCCGATGTTCACGGTCGCCACCGCCATCGCTCCCGTGGGGCCGGCCACGACGTACGCCGGCCCCAGGCCGGCAAGGTTGGTGGCTGTTGCCGACACGGTGCTGGGCCACGTGATGGTTTCCACCACGCCGGTGACGCCGTACACAGCCTGATAGGTGTTGCCCGTGACCGCATCGAAGGCCACTGCGTGCGCGTTGCCGGGTCGCACGAGGACGGGATTGAGAAAACCCAGGGTGAGGTCAAGGGCATAGACCCCATTGACCGTATCGGCGACGACAAGCCGCGTGCCCGTGAGGTCGATGGACAGCCCCCGCGGTGAGGTGGAACCACCGGTCAACGCGGCGACCATGGGCGTCGACCCGTCGATCGGGATCGCGTGGAGCGTGCCGAAGGAGGTGCCGCAGGTCACGAAGATCCGCGGCTGCACCGGATCGATGACGACGTCAGAGGTATCCCCGCCACAGGTTGCGAACGAATTGGTGGTCGCCAGGGTGGCCGCATCGAACTCCCGCACGCCGCCACCGCCACCGCACGCCACGTAGCCGCGCGTGCCGGCTTTGTTGATGGCCACACCCCGGGGCGAGCTGCAGATCGCGGCCCGCACGACAGTGCCGTCCGCAAGGTTGATCCGCGCAATGCTGCCGCCGGTGTTCTCGGTCACATAGGCGAAGGGCTGGGCGTTGGCGAAGCCAGGCAGGAGGGCGATGGATGCCAACGCAAGAACCGGCAACAACCATCGCATCGCGGTGCGCGTCGCGAAATGGGGATACATCGGGGGGCTCCCTGTGTGATCGAGTTTCTGGGACTCGTCGCAGGGAATCTACCTGATCGGGTTTGTGCTGTTAACCCCCTCCAGCAGGTCCTTCGTCGCCTCGCTCCTCAGGATGACAAGTTGCTGCCGTCGATCCACGTCCCGATCACGTTCATCCGCTCATCGGCGAGCACGAAATTCGCGCGATAGCCCGGAGCGATGCGCCCGATCTCGTCGTCCAATCCCATGAACTGCGCGGGATAGGTGCTCGCCATGCGCACCGCTTGCGGGAGTGCCAGGCCGAGGAGGTCCATCGCGTTGCGCACCGCGCTGGCCATGTCGAGCGCCGAGCCGCTGATGACGCCGTTCTCGTCGACGACCAGGCCGTCGCGCACGAGGATCTTGCGGCCCTGGAGCATGAAGAAGTCCTGGTTGGCGCCGACGTTGGGCATCGCGTCGGTCACCAGGATGAAGCGGTCGGCGCGCTTGGCGCGCATCGCGATCTTGAGCGTGACCGGATCCACGTGATGGCCATCGACGATGATCCCGCAGTAGCTCTCGCGGTGATCGAGTGCTGCGCCGACGACGCCGGGCTCGCGGCTTTGCAGCGGCGACATCGCGTTGAACAGATGCGTGAAGCCCGTGAGGCCGTGCGCGAGTGCCTCGTTGATCTGGGCGTACGTCGCGTTCGTGTGGCCCGCGGAAACCACCACGCCGGCCTTCGCGAGCTCCGAGATGCGCGCGGGCGTCGTCATCTCGGGCGCGAGGGTGACGAGGGTGCGCCCGGTCGCGAGCGAGGAGAGCAGCTTCACGTCGGACGCATCGAGCGAGCGGAAGTGCGCCGAGTCGTGCGCGCCCTTTTTCTCCTCGTTGAGGCACGGGCCTTCGATGTGGACCCCGATGACGCCGGGCACTTTCGCGGCGATCGCTTCGCGCGTGGCGGCGATGGCGCGCGCGATCACGGCGACGTCATCGCTGATGAGGGTCGGCAGGAAGCTCGTGGTGCCGAAGCGCCGGTGCGCGGCGCCGATCCTGCGAATGGTTTCGACACTCGGGTCGTCGTTGAAGAGCGCGCCGCCCCCGCCATTGACCTGCGTGTCCACGAAGCCCGGCAGCAGCAGGTGGCCATCGAGGTCGATGCGCTTCGCATCGCCGACGCGTGCGTGGCCCTCGGGCACGACGGCCTCGATGCGGCCGTTGGCGACCAGCACGACGACTTCGGTGGAGATGCCGTCGTCGGTCAGGACGCGGGCATTCGCGAGGGCCTCACGCATCAGCGCGTCTCGGTCACCTTGCGAAGGTGCGGCGGTTGGTCGGGATTCAGGCCGCGCGCGACGGCGATGGCGTTCGCGAGGCGATAGAAGGACTGGATGAGCAACAGCGGCTGGATCGCCGGATGCGCTTCGATCGTCGGCAGTACCGTGGCGCCCGGGACGTTCACGCCCGCGATCGTCACGTCCACCACGCGGGCGACGAGATCCTTCGCGAGCTCCTCGATGCCGGGGCGCGTCTCGTCGTTCTGCGAGAGAAGCAGTGCGGGAAATCCTCCGGAGAGCAGCGCCTGCGGGCCGTGCCGCACTTCCGCGCTGCTGAAGCCTTCGGCGTGCAGGCCGCACGTTTCCTTCAGCTTGAGTGCGGCTTCCTGCGCGATGCCCAGGCCCACGCCGCGTCCGATCACGAAGAGGTGGCCCGCCGCGCGCAGGTTCTCCAGCGCCGGACACCAGTTGAGGTCCCACGCGCGCTCGAGCTGGCGCGGGGCCATCGCGAGGCTGTCGAGCATCAGCTTGTCCTGCGTCCATTCGGCAACGACATGCACGATGGCCGCGAGCGAAGCGATGTACGACTTGGTCGCGGCCACACTCATCTCGGGACCCGCGCACAGCGGCAGCACATGGTCGGCGATCTGCGCGAGGGGCGAATCTTCTGCATTCACCAGCACGGCGACACGCGCGCCTGCCTGCTTCGCGGCTGCCGTTGCGGACACGAGATCCGGACTGCGGCCCGATTGCGAGATCGCGAGGAACAGGCAATCGCGCAGATCCTGCTTCGCCCCATATAAGGAAGCGATCGAGGGAGCGGCCGAAGCCGTGATCACGCCGGTGCGCGTCTCGATCAGGTACTTCGCGAACGTGGCCGCGTGATCGGAGCTGCCTCGCGCGCAGGTGACGACCGTGCGCGGCGGATTCCGGCGCAGCTCCACGCCCAGCGCCGCGGCGGCGGAATGATTGCGCTCGAACTGCGCCTTCACCGCGGCCCCGGCTTCGGAGGCCTCGCGGTACATCAGCGTCGTTGCGGGATCGAAGAGCGGGCTATTCATGTCCCGAGGAGAGCTCAGCGACGAAATCATAGGTGTCGCCGCGATAGTACGACTGGCTGAACTCCACCGCGCGGCCGTCGCGCAGGAAGCCCACGCGTTCGACGAGCAATCCCGCGTCGCCCTCGTGCGCATGAAGGAGCTTCGCGTGCTCCGCATTGAGGAGCAGCGCGCGAAGCCGCTGCAGCGCCCGCACCGGACGGCTGCCCGCCTGCTCGAGCGCCTCATATAAGGAGTTGTCCACCGACGCGAGCGAAGGAAGGCTCGAGGCGACGATGGTCGCGAACTCGAGCGCCATGGGCGCATCGTCCGCGTAGCGCAGGCGATGGAACCGGAAGACCGGCTCGCCCGGCGAGAGCTGCAGCGTGAACGCCTCTTCCGGCGTCACGGTGCCTTCGGACTTGCGAAGCCACACGCTGTGCGGCGTGCGGCCGCGCGCGCGCATGTCCTCGGAGAACGATGTGAGCTTCGCGAAGTTCTTCTCGATGCGCGCGGCGACGAAATTGCCCGAGCCCTGGCGGCGGATGATCACGCCCTCCTCGACCAGGCCGTCGATCGCCTTGCGAACGGTAATGCGGGAAACCGCGAGCTCGGTCGCCAGTTGCCGCTCGGCCGGAAGCGCGTCGTCGGGCCCGAGGACGCGGGTGGCGATCGCCTCCCGGATGGCGCGCTGGAGCTGCTGGTAGAGCGGCAGGCTGTTGTTCGGGTCCAGCTTCAGGACCGCTCCCAGCGACGTCATCGGGTGTTTTCCTCGAATGTTTGTGCTACCACTACAGTACCAATAGTAGCCCTTGCCGGGCTTTTGCGCCTAGAGCCTAGCATTTTATTTTTTCCAGTGGTAGTGTTTTGGCACGCACTGGTAGTACAGTGGCATGAGATTGGTTGCAGGAGTGAGTCTTTTTTTGTTCAGGGTCCAACGTCCAAATACTGGGGAGAGGTCATGAAACTCAAGCAAACACCCATCGCTTCGGCCGTTGCGCTCGCGCTGATGGGCATGACGATGCAGGCGCAGGCGCAGCAGTCGACCGACAAGGCAACGCAGATCGAGAAGGTGGAGGTGAAGGGCATTCGCGCCTCCCTCGAACGTTCTCTGGAAACCAAGCGCGCCGCCGATTCGCTGGTCGAAGTCATCACCGCGGAAGACATCGGCAAGATGCCCGACAAGAACGTGGCCGACTCGTTGCAGCGCGTCCCCGGCGTGACGACGAGCTCGCAGTCGGGCGGCTCGGGCGGCTTCGATGAAAACGACCGCGTTTCCATGCGCGGCACGAACCCCAGCCTCACGCAGACGCTCATCAATGGCCACGCCGTCGCCTCGGCCGACTGGTTCGTGCTCGACCAAGTGGGCCTCGTCGGCCGCAGCGTGAGCTTCTCGATGCTGCCCTCCGAGCTCGTGGGCCAGGTCATCGTTCGCAAGAGCGCGACCGCCGACCTTACGGAAGGGGGTGTTGCCGGCGCGGTGGACATCCTCACGAGGAAGCCGCTGTCGTTCAAGAACAACCTCACGCTCGAAGGCACGCTCATGGGCGTGTACGCCGAGCGTCCGGACAAGTGGGATCCGCAGATCAACGCCCTCGTGAACTGGAAGAACGAAGCGGGCAATGTCGGCGTCCTGCTGCAGGGCTTCTCGGAAAAACGGAGCCTCCGCCGCGATGGCCAGGAGATCCTCGGCTACGGCCAGATCTCGCCCACCAGCGCGCTCGCCATCGCCCGTCCCGATCTCGCGAACGTCTACTACCCGACGCTCATCGGCTCGTCGTTCTTCGAGCAGGAGCGCGAGCGCACCGGCGGCATGCTCGACGTGCAAGTGAAGATCAACAACGACCTCGAGGTCGACTTCAGCGCGTTCACCTCGAAGCTCGAGGCGAGCAACTACAACCGCAACTGGATGTTCTGGGGCAACCGCGTCATCGGCGGCGACAACCGCGTCCCGACGTCGTATCGCGTGCAGAACGGCACGCTCGTGGAAGCGGCGTGGGCCAACGCCGGCACGCCGGGCAACAACGTCGCGTACGCAGTCGTCGACGAGATCTATCGTCCGGGCGCGTTCTCCGAGACGAACTTCTACAACTTCGACGTGAAGTGGCGCGCGAGCGACCGCCTCATGATCACCGGCAAGGTCGGCACGTCCGAAGGCAAGGGCGAGACGCCGGTGCAGCACGTGTTCGAAGGCGACGTGTTCAACACGGGCGCCGCGTATCGCCTCAACGGCATCAGCAACGGCGCCGACGTTTCGTTCCCGAGCGGCAACCCCTCGTCGTTCACCGGCACGTCGCTCGACTGGATCTTCGGTGCGAGCCCTGCTTCGACGAAGGACAAGGAGAAGTACGCGCAAGGCGATGCGGAGTACGGCTTCGACGGCGGCATGTTCAAGAACGTGAAGGCCGGATACCGCTGGGCCGAGCACACGCGCGAGACGCACCAGGTCGCGCAGGGTCCGAAGTGGTCGGCCGATCCGTTCGCCGCGGCGAACCTGCCGCGCTGGAACGGGGAGACGTATCCGGGCGACTTCGCCGACGGCATCGGCGGCAACTTCCCGCGCCAGCCGTGGATGCTCAACCCGGGCGAGCTCGCACGCTGGGGTGACCTCTACTCCAACCGCGATCCGCTCGAGCGCCAGTACTGGCCGGGCGAGTTCTCGATGAAGGAGAAGAACCAGGCCGTGTACGTGATGACCGACTTCGAGGGCAAGGGCTGGAGCGGCAACGTGGGCCTGCGCTTCGTCCGCACCGAGGAGAAGGTCACCGTGAACGTCGGCATTCCCGAGCTGCCCGGCGGCATCTGCGCGCCGACCTCGTCGAACTGTCCGGTGCCCGGTGCCATCACGACGTCGGCGTTCGGCTCGTTCTACCGCAAGGACATCAAGCACACGTACGACGACGTCCTGCCGAGCCTCAACCTGCGCTTCGACATCGACAAGGACCTCATCGGTCGCCTCGCCGCGACCCGCACCCTCGCGCGCCCGGACTACTCGGCGCTCGGCGGCTCGATCACGGCGGACGACACGACGCACACCGGCAACGGCGGCAACCCGGACCTGAAGCCCATCATCTCCAACAACTTCGACGCGACACTCGAGTGGTACTACGCTCCGCGCGCGCTGCTGTCGGGGGGCCTGTTCTACATGGACCTCGACAACTACGTGGGCTTCGGCACGTACCAGACGACGCTGCTCAACATCCGCAACGGCGCGTTCGAGACGTACACCATCGCAGCCCCCGTCAACAGCAAGGGCAAGGTGAAGGGCGCGGAACTGTCGTGGCAGCAGCCGTTCGGCTACGGCTTCGGCGCGACGGCGAACTACACGTACGCCGACGGCAAGGAGAACGGCGGCCACGACCTCGTGGGCACCTCGAAGAACACGTACAACCTCATCGGGTACTTCGAGAACAGCAAGTTCGGGGCGCGGCTCGCGTACAACTTCCGCTCCGCGTACTTCGTCGGCCTCGATCGTGCCACGCCGCAGTACCAGGACGATACGAAGACGTTGTCGGCGAACCTGAGCTACTACTTCAACGACAACCTGACGTTCACGTTCGATGCGATGAACCTGAACGACCCGATCCTCAAGATGTACGGGGCCAACAAGGACCAGCCGCGCGCGTTCTACCAGAACGGCCGGCAGTACTACGTGGGCATCCGCATGAAGATGTAGGAGAGGTGAAGCCGTGAGGGTACTTGCTCACCCAGGAGCGAGATCCTCTTCCGGGCGGGGCAGGCAACTGCCCCGCCCTTTTTATGAAATAAGTGGGGTCAGACTCGACTTAATTTAATTCTGTGGATAACTGGGTCAGGCTACAGTTATCCACAGAATTAAATTAAGTCGAGTCTGACCCCACTTATTTCCCTAATTGACCATGACCAAGATCCTCCTGCTCCTTGCACTTGCCGGTTCCGCGCTTGCCGCGGAGCCCACCGTGATTCCCAACCCCGCGTCGATCGCGCGCGCGCCCGGGAGCTTCGCGCTCGCGCGGGCGAGTGCGATCGTGGTGCCGGCCAACGATGCGCAGGCCGAGCGGATTGCGACTCGCCTTCGCGACCTGCTGGGCGTGAAGGCCGCGGTCGTCGTGGGTGCGCCGCGCGATGGCGCGATCAACCTTGTTCGCGAGGGTGCTGCGGGGGAAGGCTACCGGCTCGACGTGACTGCGAAGCGCGTGACGATTGCGTCTTCCGGAACGGCGGGGCTCTTCCACGGCGGCACGACGCTGTGGCAACTGGCGAGTGCTCGCGATGCGCGTGGGTCGATCAGCGCGATGACGATCACCGATGCGCCACGCTTTTCGTGGCGCGGCGTGATGCTCGATTCCGCGCGCCACTACCAGTCGCCCGAGTTCATCAAGCGCTTCGTGGACTGGATGGCGATGCACAAGTTGAACGTCCTCCACTGGCACCTCACCGACGACCAGGCGTGGCGGATCGAGATCAAGAAGTATCCGAAGCTGACTTCCGTGGCCGCGTGGCGCGTGCCCGCGGGCTTCGCCAACGCGCCCCAGTACGGCGGCTTCTATTCGCAGGACACGGTGCGCGAGATCGTCGCGTACGCCGCCGAGCGCCAGATCACGGTGGTGCCCGAAATCGAGATGCCCGGCCACGCCACGGCACCGATCGCCGCGTACCCCGAGCTCGCCTCCACCGCGACGCCGCCCACCGCGGCTTCGCCGGACTGGGGCGTGTTCGCCAATGCGTACAGCCCGGACGACGCGACCTTCACATTCCTCGAGGACGTCCTCACCGAAGTGATGGCGCTCTTTCCCTCGAAGTACATCCACGTCGGCGGCGACGAAGTCGAGAAGGAACAGTGGAAGCACTGGCCCGCCGCGCAGGCGCGCATGAAGGAACTGGGCATCAGCGAACCCGCGGGGCTGCAGACGTACTTCACGCAGCGCATCGGCAAGTTCCTCGCCGCGAAGGGCCGCCGCCTCGTGGGCTGGGACGAGATCCTCACGCCGGGCATGCCGCAGGACGCGGTGGTGATGTCGTGGCGCGGCATCGAAGGCGCGCTCGAGGCCGCATCGAAAGGCCATGACGCGATCCTCTCGCCCTGGCCCACGCTCTACTTCGACAATCGCCAGGGCGCGGGCGCGGATGAACCTCCGGGCCGCGGCAACACCCAGACGCTCGAGACGGTGTATCGCTTCGAGCCGATGCCGCCGACGATCAAGCCCGAGCAGCGCCACCATGTTCTCGGCCTGCAGGGAAATCTCTGGAGCGAGCACATCCGCACCGAGCCGCGCATGGCGCACATGGCTTTCCCGCGCGCTGCGGCGATCGCGGAGCTCGGATGGTCGCAGCCGGAACGCCGGGACTGGAAGGATTTCCTGCGCCGGTTGCCCGATCAGTTCGCACGCTACGAAAACGTGGGGCTGCCGTATGCGGACAGCGCTTTCGCCGTGCGCGCGACGGTCACGCAGTTTGCCGCCGTGCCTCGCAGGACCGCGCGTGCGCAGGTCGAGCTCGCGACCCAGGTCGGCCAGGGCGAGATCCGCTACACGATCGACGGGAAGGACCCGACCGTGAAGTCGCCGCTGTATCGCGCACCGCTGAGCGTCGTGCCCAAGGGGGAGCTTCGCGCGGCGGCCTTCTCCGGTGCGACGCGCCTTTCGCGTCCGCGTGTGTTCGCGCTCGCTCCTGAATTCGCCATGCGCCGCAAGAGCCAGGACCTGAAGCTGTGCACCGAGAACATCTCGCTCTCGCTCGAGGACGACGCGCCGCTCAACGGCGAGCGCGCCGCATTCCTCGTCGACGTGCAGAACCCGTGCTGGATCTATCCCGCGGTGGATCTCGATACGGTCGCCAGCATCGAGGCCGCCGTCGGCCAGATCCCGTTCAACTTCCAGATCGGCGAAGCGGTGAAGAAGATCACCTTCCCGAAGCCGACCACGCCCGAGGGCGAGCTCGAAGTGCGCATCGATTCATGCACGGGCGACGTGATCGCGCGATTGCCCGTCCTGCCGGCGAGCGCATCGCAGGGCGTGACCACACTGCCCACGGCGAGGATCTCCGCGTCGGGCCGCCACGATCTGTGCCTTCGCTTCGCGCAACCCGCGCTGGAGCCCGTGTGGGTCATCGACTCGATCCGCCTGGTGCCGCGCGCGCCGGCCGCGGTCCTGCAGGCGCGCTGACCATGGCGAAGCTGACACTCGTCTCGCCGCTCGCCGGCTGGTGCCTGCCGCTCGAAGAGGTTCCCGATCCCGTGTTCGCGGAAAAGATGGCGGGCGATGGCGTTGCGATCGATCCCATCGAAGGCGTGCTGCGCGCGCCGTGCGACGGCGAGATCGTTCCGCTGAAGGACGCGAAGCACGCACTGACCGTGCGCGCGACCGGCGGCATCGACATCCTCGTCCACGTCGGCATCGATACGGTGGAGATGCACGGCGAAGGATTCGAGGCGCTCGTGAAGGGCGGCGATTATGTGCGCGCGGGCGATGCGCTGCTGCGTTTCGACCTCGATCTCGTGGCACGGCGCGCAAAGAGCACCGTCACGCCGATCCTGCTCGCCTCGCCCGGCAACGTGGTTCGCCGTGTCTCGGGCCGATCGCTCGTGGCCGGCGATTTCCTCATGGAGATCGAAGCGGCGGAAACCGTCGAGAGCACGAACCGGGGCGAGGAACACGTGCATCGCTTCTCCGTGCCGTTCGACCACGGCTTCCATGCGCGGCCCGCGGCCCTGGTGGCCGCCGCACTTCGCCCGCTCAGGGCGGACGTCGCGATCCTCGCGCGCGGCCGCAGCGGCAACGCGCGCAGCACCGTCGCCCTCATGGGGCTGGGCATTCGCTACGGCGAGACGATCGATGTGCGCGCGACCGGGCCGGACGCCGCGCGCGCGATCAAGGCGCTCGCCAACCTTCTCGCACCCGTGGCCGAGGTTCCCGTCGTCTCGCGCGATCCCATCGACGCCGTACCGCGCCGGGTGAAGGGCGTGATCGCGAGCCGCGGCTTCGCGGTCGGGATCGCGGTGCAGCTCGAGCGACCCGAGGCGCCGGTCGTGGAGAACGGCGAGGGCGAAGTGCAGGAGGAAGCGCACCTCGCCGCGGCTGTCCAGCGCGTGACGACGCACCTCGAGCAACTGCATGCGTCCGCGAAGGGCGAACAGAAGGCGATCCTCGCCGCGCACGTGGAGCTCGCGCAGGATCCGGATCTCGCGGCGCACGCGCACCTGTGGCTGCGGCGCGGCAAGAGTGCGGCGCATGCGTGGCGCGAATCGACGCGCTCGACGATCGCCGCGCTGGGCGCGCTCGACGACCCGCGCATGCGCGAACGCGTCGCGGACCTTCGCGACCTCGAAGGCCAGGTGCTGCGCGTGCTCGCGGGCGAATCGCCCGGCGACTCGCGGGTACTGCCCGACAAGGCGATCGTGCTCGCCGACGAACTGCTCCCTTCGCAATTGCTCGCACTCGATTTCGCGCGCGTCGCCGGCATCTGCACCGCGAGCGGCGGACCGACGTCGCACGTGGCGATCATTGCCGCGGCGCGCGGCATTCCGACGCTGGTCGCTGCCGGGCCCGCGGTCCTTCGCATCGCCGAAGGCACGCCGCTCGTGGTCGATGCCGAACGCGGCCTGCTCGAAGTCGATCCCTCGCCCGTGGAGCTCGCCGAGATGCAGGCGGCCGTCGCCGCGCAGGCGAGCCAGCGTGCGGCCGATCTCGCTGCCGCAATCACACCCTGCCGCACGACCGATCATGTTGCCGTCGCGGTGTACGCGAACCTCGGCGCGCTGAAGGAAGCCGCCCCCGCGATCGCCAACGGCGCCGAGGGCTGCGGACTGCTGCGCACCGAGTTCCTGTTCCTCGAGCGTCACGAACCGCCGGGTGAGGACGAGCAGGCGCGCGAGTACCAGGCGATCGCCGATGCGCTTCAAGGCCGCCCGCTCGCGATCCGCACGCTCGACATCGGCGGCGACAAGCCCATTCCCTACCTGCCGATGCCGCGCGAGGACAATCCTGCATTGGGTCTCCGCGGATTGCGCACGAGCCTCTGGAAGCCCGAGCTGCTGCGCACGCAGTTGCGCGCGATCCTGCGCGTGAAGCCCGCGAGCGCGTGCCGCATCCTGCTGCCGATGGTCACCGACATCGAGGACCTCGTCACGGTGCGCGCCCTCCTCGACGAATGCGCGAAGGACCTCGGGATCGACGCGACACCCGCGCTCGGCGTGATGATCGAAACGCCCGCCTCCGCGATGCTTGCCGACCAGCTCGCGGTGCACGCGGACTTCTTCTCGATCGGCACCAACGATCTTTCGCAGTACACGCTCGCGATGGACCGCGGGCACCCGGAGCTCGCTGCCAAGCTCGATGCGCTGCATCCGGCGGTGCTGCGGCTCATCGACACGATCTCGCAAGCCGCGCACGAAGCCGGCAGGGAAGTCGCCGTCTGTGGCGGTCTCGCCAGCGACCCCGCGGCGGTGCCGATCCTCGTGGGGCTGGGCATCCGCGAGATCTCCGTCGTGCCCGCGATGATCCCGCGGTTGAAGGCCACGATCCGCACCCTCGACGCACAACGCTGCGCGGAGCTCGCCGAGCGCGCGCTCACGCTCGGCACCGCAACCGCCGTGCGTCAGATGATGGAGGCAGGACGATGAAGATGATGGAAGCCACGCAGGCCCTGGGCCGCGCGCTGATGCTGCCGATCGCGGTGCTGCCGATCGCGGGATTGCTCCTGCGGCTCGGGCAACCCGACCTCCTCGCGATGGCGCCGATCGCCGCCGCGGGCGATGCGATCTTCGGAAACCTGGGACTGCTCTTCGCGATCGGCGTGGCGGTGGGTCTCGCGCGCGAGAACCACGGCGCGGCCGGACTCGCGGGCGTGGTGTGCTTCCTCGTCGCAACAAAGGGCGCGGAAGTGATCATTGCCGCGCCGCCATTGCTCGCCCTCGCCCATGTGGCCGCGTGGAAAGCCAAGGAGCTCTCGAAGCTCTCGGTGCCGATCGGCATCCTCTCGGGAATCTTCGCGGGCCTGCTCTACAACCGCTACAGCGACATTCGGCTCCCGAGTTATCTCTCCTTCTTCGGCGGCCGGCGCTTCGTGCCGATCGTCGCGGGTCTCGCGGGCTTGCTCCTCGCCTTCGCCTTCGGCTACGGCTGGCCCTTCCTCACGCGCGGCATGGATGTCGTCACGCAAGGCGTGGTCGAAGCCGGTGGCCTGGGTCTCTTCGCCTACGGCGTCTTGAACCGCATCCTCATCGTCACGGGCCTGCACCACATCCTCAACAACGTCGCGTGGTTCATCCTCGGCGACTTCGGCGGCGCGACGGGCGATCTCAAGCGCTTCTTCGCGGGCGATCCGAACGCGGGCGCGTTCATGAGCGGATTCTTCCCGGTGATGATGTTCGGCCTTCCCGCCGCATGCCTCGCGATGTACCACACGGCGCTCCCCGAAAAGAAGAAACTCGCGGGCGGCCTGCTGCTCTCGATCGGTCTCACGTCGTTCCTCACGGGCGTCACGGAGCCCATCGAGTTCACGTTCATGTTCCTCGCACCCGCGCTCTACGTCGTGCACGCGGTCCTGACGGGTGCCGCGATGGTCACGATGGATGTGCTTGGCGCGAAGCTGGGCTTCAGTTTCTCCGCCGGCCTCTTCGACTACATCCTCAACTTCAAGCTCGCGACGAAGCCCTGGCTGCTGCTGCCGGTGGGCGCGGCGTATTTCGCCTTGTACTACGGCCTCTTCCGGTTCTTCATCGTGAAGTTCAACCTGAAGACGCCGGGGCGTGAGGTCGACGAGGTGGCGATCGCTTCCGCAACATCTTCCGGCGACGAGACCGACCGCTACATCGCAGCACTTGGTGGCGCACCAAACCTGACGGAGGTGGAAGCCTGTACCACGCGTCTTCGCCTGAAGGTGGCCGACCGCACCCAGATCGACGAGCGCGTGCTCAAGCAACTGGGTGCCAGCGGCGTCGTGAACATCGGCACGCACGGCGTCCAGGTCGTGATCGGCCCTATCGCTGATCAGGTCGCGAGCGAGATCCGCGCACGGCTCGCGGGCAGGGGCCGGGCCACGACAGGCGGCTCGGCACTTCCCAATGCGGCCGAGTTGCTGGCCGCGATCGGTGGCAAGGGCAACATCGCACGGATCGAATCCACGTCGGGCCGCGTGCTCGTCACGGTGAAGGATGGGGCAGGGGTAAACGAGCATTCGCTCAGCTTGTTGCCCCTGCGCGGGTTCGCCCGCGCCACCGCTGAGAGCATCCACCTCCTGCATGCCGATCCGGGCGGCCTCGAGCGTTCGCTCAAGTCGCCGCCCTGACGCATAACGAGAGGTCCTCCGAAAGTCGGTTTGCATTCGCCTGATCCCCGGGATCACTCAAATGATCCGCGGGATCCATTCAGGGAGCCTCTGGATCAATTAGGTGAGCCTCTGGATCAGGCGAATGCAAAGTGCCCTTTTGAGAGACGCATACCGAGGAGCGATGGCGGCTCCGACGTCGAGCGGCGTTAGAGCCAGTACTCCCAAATCCTCGCGGCGGCCTCGCGCATCCGGTTCTCGAACGGACGACGCTTCCAATCCTCGAGGGTGATGAGGTCGGAGTTGGTGATGTCCTTCTGGAACATGGCTTCCATCTGCGCGCCGAACTCGGGGCTGAGCACGACGGCATTGAGCTCATGGTTGTGCGTGAAGCTGCGCCAGTCGAAGTTGGCCGAGCCCACGGTGGACCAGACGCCGTCGATGACGGCGGTCTTCGAATGCAGGAGCCGCTCGCGCCGCTCGTAGATCTTCACGCCGGCCTCCAGGAGATCGGTGTAGTGCGAGCGGCCGGCGTGGAAGACGGCCCAGAAGTCGGTGAAGCTCGGCAGGATGATGGTCACGTCCACGCCGCGCGCCGTCGCCTCCTTCAGCGCTGCGAGCAGGACCGGATCCGGTACGAAGTAGGCCATCGTGATGTGAACCGACTTATCCGCGCTCTTCACGGCGGAGATGAGCGTCACGTAGATCGGATTCACTTCGTGGTCGCCCCAGCCGGCGAGCGTGCGCACCACTTCCTTGCCTTCGGGCTTCAACTGCGGATAGGCGTTCTTGAGCGGCGGCGGTTCCTTGGCCGACTTCATCCACGCTTCGACGAAGGTCTTCTGCAACTCGGTGACCGCGGGCCCTTCGATCTGCAGCTGCGTATCGCGCCACGAGCGGCCGTTGCTCTGGGGGCCGGAATTCGACCTGCGAAGCGTGGCCGAGCCGGCCGAATACACGCCGCTGATGTTGATGCCGCCCAGGAACGCGACCTTGCCGTCGACGATGAGGAGCTTCCGGTGATTGCGTTCGTTCAACTCCCAGCCCTTCTTCGCCTTCATCGGGTTCACGGGGTTGAACTCGTGCACCTCGATGCCGCCGTCGGCGAGGCGCT
The DNA here is from genome assembly GCF_013003985.1 of Usitatibacter palustris. Taxonomy (GTDB): domain Bacteria; phylum Pseudomonadota; class Gammaproteobacteria; order Burkholderiales; family Usitatibacteraceae; genus Usitatibacter; species Usitatibacter palustris. The sequence continues at coordinate 3,712,210 of NZ_CP053073.1, forward strand.
TGAAGAATTCGGGCGGCGTGTTGATCGAGCCCACCGAGTCGTACATGAGGTTCACCTGGGCGCCGCGCTTCTTCGCGGCGAGCAGCGCCTCGGCAAACTTCTCGCCGATCTCGTCGTCCTCGACGATGTACATCTCGAGGTGGACGGAGTCCCTGGCCTTGGCGATCTGCTCGAACATCGCCCTGTACGTCGCGGGGCCGTCCTGCAGGAGGGTCACCTTGTTGCCGACGCTGAGCGGGCTGCCGGCGATCGCTTCCTCCACCGCGAGATGGCGATCGAAGATCGCGGTCTCGGGCGAGCGGGCTTTCATGTTGTCGAGGATGGCCTTGCTCTGCGCCGCGGTCAGCGTGCCGCGCGCGCCGTCGAGCTTCACCGGCTCGTTGCGGGAGGCAAGCATCTCCCGCTCGATGGGCGGCATCGCGCAACTCGCGGTTGCGATGAGCATCGCGCTCAATGACGACGCGATCAGCAGGTCCTTCGCGATGCTCAGGATGACACCTCTTAGCTCAATATTCTGTCACTGCGGCCGAACTGGTACACCACGCGACGGCTGCGGCCGGGCCGGGTGGGAGCACTGAGAAGGGGGCAGGGCGGGTTGCGATAACCGCCCTCTTCGAGCGTGAGGTCTTCGGCGAGATCGGCCCAGAGGCCGCCGTGCACGGGCCGGAAGAGCCACGAAACGTAACCCGAGCGCGCCGCGGCTTCGACGAGGTCACCGGCATCCGGGACTTCCGCAACCACGGCGGGCTGGCCGTCGATGAGCGGTGGCTGGGCGGCGAAGGCACCCTGGCAGGCGATCGCTTCGGTGGCCGTTGCACCGGGACGGACATAGGGCAACGCTTCGGTGCGTGCGAGGTCCCACGCGCCGAGCTCCCAGGCGACATCGAGAATGGAGCTTTCGAGCTGTTCGAAGCGGTCCCAGCGCTCGTTGATCTGCAGCGCGGAGCTGGGGACCGTCTGGTAGGCGACGACGTTGGCGTCGGTGACGTCCGCGAGGCGCGTCTCGACGAATCCATGCCAGTGCAGCGTAAGGACCACCGGCGTATTCGCGTAGGGGACGGCGGCGAGCGTCACCCCCACCAGCGGAAGCCGGTTGGAAACGAGTTGCGTTTCAATGCAGTCGAGCAGATGCATGGCGCGTAACCCTCCCGGTGTGTGGAACACGAGATAACGCAAGCAAATGTCGTGCACGTCTCTTCTGCCATGGATCGATGGAGCGATGTTGCTAGCAGTCTGTCGGATTGGGTGCCAGTGGGGATGCCGAGGCGCTGTCAGTGGAATCCCACTGCCCCCCTGTCATCCTGAGGAGCGAAGCGACGAAGGACCTGCTTCAGGGGGTTCAAGAAAAGCGCGCTGCCGCGTTGTTAACCCCCTGAAGCAGGTCCTTCGTCGCTTCGCTCCTCAGGATGACAAAATCGCTTGTAGAATTCCCGCGTGCCCCTCATCGGACCCCAAGAAAAAGCCGAGCTCGAGGCCCTTGTCCTCGCAAAGCTCTCCGCGCACTTCGACCAGCACGGCGGCCCCGCGCTGCTGAAGGCGGGCGTGGGCGTGGTCGTGAACGCCGACGGCCCGGCCGTGTTCACCTCCCTGCGCGATACCGGCGCGGCGGCACTGGGATTCGTCGAAACGCGCACCCTCTTCACCGCGATGTGCCTGGTCACCGAGGGCAAGAACGACCTGCCCCGCGAATCGCTCGAGTCCCTGGCCAAGGAAGCCACCGCCGCCGTGGTCCACCAGATCAACCGCATCGCCCCCGGCGGCTGACGCGCGCGTGAGCAACCGCGAGGTCGTCGCCCGAAGCCTCGCCGCCATCTGGCACCCCTGTACGCAGATGAAGGCGCACGAGCGCTTTCCCCTGCTGCCCATCGCCCGCGGCGAAGGCGCGTGGCTCATCGACTTCGAGGGACGGCGCTACCTCGACGGCGTGAGCTCCTGGTGGGTGAACCTCTTCGGGCATTCGAACTTCGAGATCAATACGGCGCTGCTCGACCAGATGGGCAAGCTCGAGCACGTGATGCTGGCGGGCTTCACGCACGAGCCGGCGGTGGCGCTCGCGGAGCAGCTCTCGGCGCTCGCACCCGGCAGGCTAGGGCACGCGTTCTTCGCTTCCGACGGCGCTTCGGCCGCGGAGATCGCCCTCAAGATGGCGTTCCACTACTGGGCCAACCGCGGCCGCCCCGGCAAGAAGCGCTTCGTGGCGCTCGCGGGTGGTTATCACGGCGAAACGATCGGCGCGCTCTCCGTCACCGACGTCGCCATCTTCCGCGATGCGTATGGCCCGCTCCTCCGCGAGAACATTCTCGTTCCCTTCCCGGGTGACGCGGGGGCGATCGAAGCACTGGAGAAGGTTCTTGCCGAGCATTCGGGAGAAATTGCCGCGCTCATCGTCGAGCCGCTCGTCCAGGGGGCGAGCGGGATGCGGATGTATCCGTCGGCGTATCTCAAGCGCGCGCGCGAGCTCTGCACGAAGCGCGAGGTGCTGCTCATCGCCGACGAGATCATGACGGGGTTTGGGCGCACGGGCTCGATGTTCGCGTGCGAGCAGGCCGGCATTGCGCCCGACCTCCTGTGCCTGTCGAAAGGAATCACCGGCGGCTACCTGCCGCTGTCGTGCGTCCTTTCGAGCGACGAGGTGTATGCCGCGTTCTACGATGACGACGTGACGCGCGGCTTCCTGCATTCGCATTCGTACACCGGCAACGCGCTTGCGTGCCGCGCGGCACTGGCCGTGCTCGACATCTTCAAGCGCGACCATGTGATCGATGCCAATCGCGAGCGGGCGGCGCGCCTTTCGGAAGCCGCGCATGACGCGCTCGCCAAGCACCGCAACGTGCGCAACCTGCGCAACCTCGGGATGATCTGGGCCTTCGAAGTCGAGAGCGCCGATCCGCAGTTCGCGCGGAAGGCCTTCGAGTTGGCACTCCGCCGCGGCGTGCTGCTGCGGCCCATCGGGAAAACCGTCTACTTCATGCCGCCCTACATCGTGAGCGAAGCCGAGTTCGATCTGCTCGTCGATGCAGGAGTGGCCATCGCCGATGCTGCGTAGCTTCGCATTCGTGGTCCTCGCATTCCCGCTGCTCGCTTTCGCGGCCGAACTGCCCGCGCCAGTACGTGACGCGCTTGCCCGCGTCGGCGTTCCGCTTTCGGCCGTGGGCGCCATCGTCGTGCCGGTGGAAGGTGGAACCGCGCTCGTCGATCACAACGCGGGCAAACCGCTCAACCCCGCCTCCACGATCAAGGTCATCACGACGTATGCGGGCCTCGATCTCCTCGGCCCTGCCTTCACGTTCCGCACGCACTTCACGGTGACCGGCACGATCACGAACGGCGTGCTCGACGGCAACCTCGCGATTCGCGGCGGCGGCGATCCCAAGCTCTCGTACGAGCGGCTCTGGCAGGTCGCGCATTCGTTGCGCGCGCGCGGGCTGCGCGAGATCCGCGGCGACGTGATCCTCGATCGCTCGTACTTCGCGCCCGCCGTGCACGACCCCGCGAAGTTCGACGGCGAATCGCGGCGCGCGTACAACGTCGGGCCCGATGCGCTGCTCATCAACTTCAAGGCCGTGGACTTTCGGTTTGTTCCGGAGGGTGACGGGGTTCGGGTGATGGGCGAGCCGGACCTGCCCAACGTGGAGATCGCGAGCTCCCTGAAGCTCGTGAAGGAGCCGTGCGGCGCGTGGCGGCGCGGTCTCAAGTACGACATCGTGGAGATGGGGCTGATCGCGACGGCGAACTTCACCGGCACCTATCCCGCGTCGTGCGGCGAGAACACCTGGCCGCTCTCGGTCTTCGATGCGGACCGCTACGTGGAGTCGGTGTTTCGCTGGATCTGGAGCGAAGTGGGCGGCACGCTGCTGGGCAAGGTGCGGCCCGGCGCGACACCCGCCGAAGGCCGCCTCCTTTATATGCACGAGTCCGAGCCCCTCGCCTCGCTCGTGCGCGACATCAACAAGTATTCGAACAACGTGATGGCGCGACAGGTGTTCCTCACGCTCTCGGCGGAGAAGGCCGGCGTGCCCGGTGACGCTGCAGCGAGCACGCGCGTCGTTCGCGAATGGCTGAAGACGAAAGGCATCGCCGCCCCGGAGCTCGTGCTCGAAAACGGATCGGGGCTATCGCGTGCCGAGCGCGCGAGTGCCGCGACGCTGGCGGCCGTGCTGCGCAGCGCATGGGCGAGCTCGGTCATGCCCGAGCTGATCTCGTCGTTCCCGGTGTTCGCCGTGGATGGCACGCTGAAGAAGCGCGTGGGCGATGCCGCCGGCCAGGCGCACCTCAAGGGCGGAACGCTGACCGGCGTGCAAAGCGTTGCGGGCTACGTTCTCGACTCGAAAGGGCGACGGTGGGTGGTGGTGATCGTCGCAAACCACGACAACGCGAACCGGGCGCAGCCGGCGTTCGATGCGTTAGTGGACTGGGTGCAACGCGGGAAATAAGTGGGGTCAGACTCGACTTAATTTGATTCTGTGGATAACTGAAGCCCCACCCAGTTATCCACAGAATCAAATTAAGTCGAGTCTGACCCCACTTATTTCGGTTCCACGCCCCAGTTGGTGTCGCGGGGGGTGGGGAAGCTGCGCGCGTGGTGGACTTCGATGCGCGCCACCCCGTCGAGGCGGCGTGGAATGCCCAGGCGCAGCGTGCCGCCGGGCGTGATCCACTCGGCGATGCGGATGAAGCGACCGGCTGCGAGGTCGCGCGTGAAGCCGGCACCGAACGTGCCTTCCTCGAACGTCGTGGCAGGGCGGCCGAAGCGCTCGATCATCGAACGCAGCACGCGTTCGTAGACCCGCGCGGGGTCGTCGCCGCCTCCGGTGGGTGAGAGCGAAACCACGAGCGCGGCGCGGTCGATGCGCCCGTGCGCGTTCATGAGCATGAGGCGCTGGCGCTCCTCGACCTCGGGCAGCAACCGGACTTCGTACACGACGGCCGTGGGCTCGCGCGTACCGCCGGTGATTCCCGATGCGGAGAGGCGCGTGAGCGTGTCGTCGAGTCCGTCGCCCGGTGCGATCGAGGTCAGCACGCTCGCATCGCGCGTGATGGGTCCCGCGGCTCCACCCACGACGGCGAGCGGTGCGCCCGCGGGTGCGACGGTCGGCGTGCTGTCGAAGTAGTACGTCCACGTGATACCCGCGCGATACGCTTCGGTCTTCTCGCCCGGTGAGGGCTTGCGATCGAACACGGTGATGTCGGCGCCGAATTCGTGGCGGCCCCAGCGATACCGGTAGTCCGCTGCGAAGTTGACGGTGTCGAGGTCCGGCGCCGCGGGTGCAGACGGATCCTGCGCCAGGCGGCCGGCGTTCAGGTTGAAGCGATGCGGGCCGCCGAAGAGCGAGAGCTGCACGGTCGGCTGCACGTCGCGTGTCGCGAACGGCGTGCCGCTCACGTCGCGCCACAGGACGCCCGCGCCGATGCTTCCCGAGACGACGCCGAATGAAACCGGATACAACACGTTCACGCCGACCTGCTTGGTGCGCGGATCGGTGCCGACGAGCACGCGGTCGTCCACACGCTGGTAGAGCAGGTTCCCACTGACGACCCACGGACCGAAGGACTGCGAGTAGTACGCGTTGGCCGTGACGTTGCGCTGGTCGAGCGAGCGGTCCTCGCGTTCGAGCTCCTGGCCGAACACATCGACGCCCAGGTTGCCCTTGCCAAACACCGGGCCCGCGACGCCCGCGCCGATCACGCGCGTCTCGAGCGGGTTCGCGCTCTCGGCGAAGTCGCGCCACGACTGCACGCGCGCGCGCCACGCGAGGCCGCCCGCGGTGAGGTAGTTGAGGTGAGCCTCGGCGGCCCGGCGGTCGGGAATGATCGTCGCGCCGAAGGGCCGGTAGTCCTGGCCGTAGCGTTCGCCGCGCAAGCGCCACGAGAGCCCGGTGCCGGTGAGCGAACCCGAGAGTTGCGCGAAGAGACCGGAGTCGTCGCGATCGCCGCGCAGGTATGCGACTTCCGCTTCGGCACGCCACTGCGTCGATCCGAGCGAGAATGGCGTTTCGGCGGCAAGGCTCGCCACATCCTGTGTCTGGTCCGCGCGCTCGTTGCGAAGCAGGTTCGCCGTGAGGCGCACGCGGCCCAGCTCCATCAGCCACGACGCGCCGTAGGAGTTGTCGTCGTCCCACTGGAGATGGCGCCAGGAATTCTGGAACGCGCCGGCGAAGAGGAGGATCGACTGGCGCAGGTCGCCGGAGGGCTGCAGCTCGACCGCCACGCCCTTCAGCGGCCGCTGCTGCGTGCGCGTGCTGGTGAACGCGAAGAAGTCACCGGCTTCGGCGCGGTAGGCGATCGCGCCCTCGCCGTTCTCGCGCGAGAGGAGCAGGCGCTCGGGAACGATGTCGCGGTCCTGCGCGCGGTACGGTGAATCGTTGATCACCCCCGCGACGTGCCCGCGCCAGCGATCGAACGACGACGGTTGCCACGTCGCGTTCACCGCGAGCTCGTCATAGCCCGTGGTGAGCGAGAACGGATAGGGCGAGGCCGTTTGCAGGCCGCGCGTGTCGTAGCGTTCCCAGCGCGCGGTGTTCGAGCCCGAGATCACGAGCTCCTGGGCCTGCGCCGCGCCCGCCGCGCACAGCGCGAGGAGCACCGCCCCGCGCAGCCTCACGGCTGGTCCCCGCGTCCGCGAATCGTGACCACCCATTCGTTGGTGCCGTCGCGCCGCTGGAATCCGGTGGCGTCGTTGAACTCCACCTGGGTGCGCACGGTGACGTTGAGCTTCGAGACGATGCGCCCGCCCTGGCGATACTGGTCGATCACCTGCCAGCCCTGGATCGCGGTCACGCGAAGCCGCGCGTCCTTCTGCTGCGCCGAGACCAGTGCGTCGCTCAATTGGTCGCGGTTGGGGAAGCTCGCAGCGAGCATCGATTGCAGGCGGCGCGCCGTCCACGCATTGGCGATCGAGTTCACCACGCCTTCGACGCGATCGCGCGGCACGGGAATCGGCGGCGAGATGCGAACCGCGCCTTCGGGCGTGGCCGAGGGTGCGGCCGGGCGCGCGATCGGATTGAAACTGCGCGACTCCTGCGCCGGCGCCGCGACGGCGAACGCGAGGACAAGGACCGCAAGCAGGGCGCGCTTCATGGTCCGCTCCTCGAGCACGCCATCGTGCAGGTTCCACCACCGCTGCTCACGATGTTGGCGGTGAACGAGTTGTTGCTCGTGCGCGTGATCGTCGCGCGGTGGTTCGCCTGGCCGAAGTAAGTGAGCGTGCTGCTGTCGGAGTTGAGCGTGGCCGTGCAACCGGTGAAGGTCGCGGGGCCGACCGCGTCGAACGGCGAGACCGTGACGCGCAGTCCGCTCACCGTGACGCTCTGCGGCGTGGGCGTGGGCGAGCAGCTTCCGCCGCACGAGTAAGGCGAGCCTGCGTTGGGCGTCCACGCGTTGCCCGTCGGACCGCACGGACCGGTGTCCTGGTCGTCGTCGATGATCGTGACGGAGGCCACCGACGGCGCGCCGAGCGTGGCTCCTCCCGTCGGGCCGTTGAGCGCGACCTGGAACGTTTCGTTGCCCTCGAGGATCGTGTCGTTCACGATCGACACCGTGAAGCTCTTGGTGCCGGTATCGCCGTTCTCCCAGACGAGCGTGGCCTGCGTGGACTGGTAATCAGAGCCGACGCTGGCACTTCCCGAGCCGCCGCCCGTGAGCGCCTGCACCGTGACCTGGCCCGCGCTGCCGCCGGTGCGCGTGACGAGGACAGTCACGACACCCGCGTTCTCCTGGACCGAATACGTCGCCGAGGTGAACTGCAGGTTGCCCGCCGGTTGCGGCGGCGCGACCGAATCGTTGTCGGCGATGGTCACCGTCGCGCGCGAGGGCGCACCGATGGAAGCACCGCCTTCCACGTTGTCGAGCACCACGGTGAAGGTTTCCGCGTCCTCGACCTGAGTGTCGTCGATGATCGAGATCACGAAGGTCTTGCCGCCGGTCTCGCCGCTTTCCCAGCGCAGCCGTCCGGTCGCTGCCGCGTAGTCCGCGCCCGGCGTGGCCGAACCGGGGGCCGTCGCATAGCCCACGCTCACGATGCCCTGCGCTCCGCCGCTGCGAACGGCGGTGATGAGCACGGCTCCGCCCTCGCCGCCCGAGTACGTGGCCGACGAGAGAGTGATCGTCCCGGGCGCGCCGGGGGTGACCGGCCCCGTGCCGCCGCCGATGACGCCGATGGGATCGGTGGGATTGAACGGGTTGTGGCCGAAGACACCGATCACGACGTCGACGGTGACTGGCGTGCAGTAGCGTTCTTCGCACGCGCGCAGCGCTTCAGAGGCGGCGGGTTCCCTCGCGGCGACCTCCGTGCGGCGCTTCGCGAGCTCCTTGAAGGAGTCCTTCATCGCGTCGATGCGCTCCGCCTCGCGGCGCAGGTAGTCCCTCTCGCTGATGAGCTCGGCGCGCTTCCCATTCATCAGCTCGAGCTCCTGCGAGCGGCCCGGCACGAGTGAGCCCAGGCCCGTCATGCTCTCGCGCATCTCGCGACGCTTCGCGTCGAGCTGCTCGAGCTGGTGCTTGAGCTTGCCCATCTGCTCGATCAGCCCTTCCTGCCTCCTGAACTCCTCGTTGAGGCGCGCGATCTCGCGGTCGAGGTAGATGAGCTCGCCGAGGATCGCCGACAGGGCGTCGGCCTGCGGCTGGCACTCGGGGCACGCAGCCTTCAACCGGTTGTAGGAGCCCGCCCATCCGGGGATCACGCCGATGTCGCCACCGCGGCCCGGATCGGTGAAGGTCCCGCCGCCACCACCGGTGCAGAGGTTCTTCACGATGAAGCGGTCGCGCAGCGCGATCTCCGCGTTGGCGAGGCGCACGTTGAGGTCCCGGAGCGCCGTGCCCCAGCCGTGGTACTTGGCGAGGTCCGCCTGCGACATCCCGGGCGGCGGCGCGTAGTAGTCGGGCAGCCGGGGCCGGGTCATCGTCGGCACGCCGCACGTCTTCGCGAGGCAGGCGACGAGGGCCGCGCGCGCGAGGCGCACCTTGGCCAGCGCGTCGTCAGCGGCGTTGCGTCGCTCGCCGATGCGACCGCGTTGCAGGAAGAGCTCCGCGAGGATCTTCTGCTCGGCGGTCAGGTCCTTCATCAGCTGGTCGATGTAGTCCTTGTCCTCCTTGATCTTCGCGTCGGAGATCCCCTTCAGTTCGGTGAACGCGATCTTGGCGAGGGCCGCGGCGAGGTTCCTGCCGGCCTCGCCCTTGATGTTGAACTTCTCGCCGGCCTCCTTCGCCGCCTTCATTTCCGCGCGCATCTTGTCGGCTGCGTTCGCGAGGTCGGAGGCATAGCCCTTGAAGTCGTTCACGCGGCTCGCCTGCTCGGGCGTGAGGCCGAGGCCTTCGGTGAGCGAGGCCACCGGCGTGGCCGAGACCTTGTCCGGATCCCCGCCCGAGATCGACGTGCCCGTCTTGATGCCGTCCTGGATGACGTTCTCGACGTCCTTCGCGGTTTGATACAGGCCGTCGAGCTTCGCGGCGAGGTTGTCGCCGGGGAGGACCGTGCCATCCTTGATCATTCCCTCGACGTCGCCCGCGAGCGAAGCGAGGTTCATCATCATCGAGGCGAAGTTCGTGAAGAACTCCCGGATCGCGAGCACGCGGATGGCGCGGTCGAGGTTCGCGGATGAGATGCCCGCCTGCGAAATGACGTTGTTGTGCGCCTGCGCCGAGCTTGCGGCCGCGCGGTTGAGCGCGCCGACCATTTCATCGAGATACGCTTCCGCGTCGATCAGCGACTGCGCGAGCTTGGTCGCGGTCTCGCAGGTTTCGACGACGGGGCATGGATAACCGGTGCACTCGTTGGCGAGCGCGAGGATCGCCTCGGCGTGCGCCTTCACCGCGTCGATGTCGGCGTTGCCGCGCGGGACGATCGGCTCGGTCGCGTCGTAGAGGCTTTTCGCGGAGTCGGCGGAAGAGCCCGGGCGCGGCGTACCGCCGCCCGGCATCACGTTCGTGGTGTTGGCCGGTTGAGCGCCACGCAGCACTTCAGCCTTGAGCTTGCGGCCTTCCGGCGTGAGGAGCTCGTCGGGAATGTTGCGCAGGCCTTCGCCGACAGCCTCGGGCGTCCCCGGAAGGGGCGAGGGCCGCTGGGCGTGAGCAGGAAGGGGGATGAGTGCGGCAAGGGCAAACCACGCCCCTGCAACTGCAGCTGTCGCGATGCGGAACACACGACCTCGCAAGCAAAACTCCCCTGAATCATTTCTTGTTGTTGAGGCAATCTAGAATGTCGGCGTCGGCGGGACACCCCCTGAGCAGGGGGTATCGCCGCGCCCGCAGGGAGTGCGATGTTCAAAGGATGCGCACCAACATGAAACACGCAGCCACCGTCGCGAGCGTGCGCGCGCTGTGCGCGCTCGGGCTTCCGGGCGAGCAGCTCATCCCGGCGCTGCTCGAGGCGCTGCATCGCGCGATTCCCTCGTCGCGCAACCTCTTCGACTGGACCGACGAGCAGGGCCGCCTCGTGCGCTATTTCTTCGAGGGGCCGATCGACGCGGAGATCGCGCGCCACTACTTCGAGTCGTTCTACAACCAGGCGGGCGAGATCGAGGCGATGGGCTCGTTCCAGGACACGGTCACCGGGCGCGCCTCGATCCGCAGTGCGGCGGAGCTCGACAGCGCGACGTTCTTCCGCTCGGCGCTCTACAACGAGATCTGGCGGCCGCAGGGCCTGCACAGCCGCGTGGAGGCGATCGTGAAGGACGTGCACGGCCGGCCGCTCGGTTCGCTCGTGCTCTATCGCGAGAAAGGCGATCCGCCCTTCACGCAGGCCGAGGAGCGCCTGCTCGCGGACCTTACGCCCTACATCGCGCGCGCCCTCACGGTGGACAACGTGATGTCGCTCGACTTCGTCGCGCGGCGCGAGCGGCGTGCGGTGCTCAACCTCGCGGGAGACGGCGCGCTCCTGCACCTGTCGCAGGACGCGCACAAGATGCTGTTGCTCTCGCACGGCGGCATCACGCCGGAATCCGCGGGACGCGTTCCCAGCGTGGCCGACTTCGGCACGCTCCAGCTGCTGGCCGACCAGATCCATCGGCACGAGCGCGCTTCGCGGCACCAGGTCGCCCTCACCGTGGACAACGCGTGGGGGCGGTTCGTCTTCGAGGCCGAGCCGCTCGCCGCGGCCACCGAAGGCGCGCCCGGCGCGATCCACGTGAGCATCCAGCACCAGGAGCCGCGCGCGGTGGCCTGGCGGCGCGCGCTCTCCGGGCTCAACCTCTCGATCGCGCAGACCGAGGTGTGCGCCCTCATGCGGGCGGGCTATACGCAGCGCCAGATCGCGGCCGCGCTTTCCATCGCGCCCAACACCGTTTCGGACCACGTCCGGAAGATCTACACCCGGCTCGACGTCCATTCGGTCAGGGAGCTGTGCATCCGGGTGGACGAACTCGTCGTCTGACCCTGTCGAATTGGCGCCCCGCCATTCGACTACCCCGGACTATTGGACAATAAGGAGTCACGATGTGGCCCGCGCGAGCCATTGCGGCGGTATTGAAGGTCCATGCGTGGAAGAAGAGGGTCCATGACGCTCGCAAGGCAGGAAATCGAGAGGGTTTACCGGGAAGAGTCACGCCGGGTGCTGGCGACGCTTATCCGTTTGCTGGGCGATTTCGACCTCGCCGAGGAGGCCCTGCATGACGCATTCATCGCGGCGGTCGAGCAGTGGCCGACCGAGGGCGTGCCCGGCAATCCGCGCGCATGGCTGGTATCGACCGGGCGCTTCAAGGCGATCGACAAGATCCGGCGGCGCGCGAAATTCGACGTGTCGCTCGAGGACGTGGCCGAGCGCATCGACGAGATGGCCGACCCCAACATCACCGAGGATCACGAAGGCGTGGAAGACGATCGCCTGCGCCTCGTCTTCACCTGCTGCCACCCGGCGCTGATGCCCGACGCGCAGGTGGCGCTCACGCTCCGCGAGGTGGTCGGCCTCACCACGGAGGAGATCGCGCGCGCGTACATCGCCAAGCCCTCGGCGATCGCGCAGCGCATCGTGCGCGCGAAGAACAAGATCCGCGAGGCGAAGATTCCCTATGAAGTGCCCGCACGGTCCGAGCTGCCCACGCGGTTGGACAGTGTGTTGCGGGTGATCTACCTCGTGTTCAACGAGGGCTATCTCGCATCGTCAGGGGAGATGTTGACGCGACATGACCTGTCGGGGGAAGCGATCCGCCTCGGTCGCCTGATCATCGAACTCCTGCCCGAACCCGAAGCCGTGGGGCTGCTCGCGCTGATGCTTTTGCAGGAGTCGCGCCGTGCCGCGCGCACCACACCCAGTGGCGACCTCATCCTGCTCGCCGACCAGGATCGCTCGAAGTGGAATCGCGACCAGATCGCCGACGGGATCAAGCTCGTCGAGGGCGTACTCGGTTCCGGGCGCTTCGGTCCTTACACGTTGCAGGCGGCCATCGCGGCCGTGCACGCGGAGGCAGCGAGCGCCGACGACACCGACTGGGCGCAGATCGTGAGCCTCTACGACGTGTTGCTGCGCGCCGATCCCTCGCCGGTCGTGGAGCTCAACCGCGCGGTGGCGGTCGCCATGCGCGACGGGCCCGCGATGGGGCTCGCGTTGATCGACGATCTGCTCGCGCAGGGCGATCTCGAGGAGTACTACCTCGCGCATTCGGCGCGTGCGGACCTGTGCAGGCGATTGGGGATGAAGGCCGAAGCGGCGAAGTCGTACAAGCGCGCGCTGCAGCTTACGCAGACCGCGTCGGAGAAACGTTTCCTGGAAGGACGATTGAAGGAGTTGTCATGAAATACATTTGCCAGATCTATCTCGATGAGGAAAGCATGGGCGCGATGCCCACGCCGGAAGTGGAGGCGTTGAACCTCGAGCACCACCACTACGACGACGAGCTGATGCGCGGCGGCCAACTGCTCGCCACCGGCGCGCTCTCGCCCTCGAGCTCCACGAGTTGCGTGCGCGTGCGCGGCGGCAAGGTCACCGTGACCGATGGCCCGTTCGCGGAGACCAAGGAGCAGGTCGCCGGGTTCTTTCTCATCGAAGCGCGCGACCTCAACGAGGCGATCCAGATCGGCTCGCGGATTCCTTCGGCGCGCCTCGGGACGGTTGAAGTGCGTGCCCTCGCGCCGCTGGTCATCGGTGGCAAGGACTACTGGTGCATGGATCGCCTGGGAATGAGGGCATGAAGTACGTGTGCCTGATCTACCAGAACGACAAGGTCTTCGAGGCAATGCCCGACGCGGAGCGCGCTGCATTCCGCCAGGCGTGCACGGATTCGCATGCGGCGCTCATGAAGCGCGGCCGCTACCTCGCGGCGGCGGCGCTGAAGGATGTCGATACGGCGACGACGATTCGCGTGCGTGACGACCGGACATCGGTCACCGACGGGCCGTTCGCGGAAACCAAGGAGCAGCTCGCGGGGCTGATCTTCATCGAGGCGGACGATCTCGACGAGGCCATTGCAGTCGCGAAGACGATTCCGGCCGTGAGGGTGGGGTCGGTGGAGATCAGGGCTGCGGAGGGCGGGACGTTTTCGTGAGGCGGCGGTAATTGGCCATGTGGCGCAGAGCTTCCTGGGGCTTGCCGAATTTCTCGTAGAGCAGGCCCAGGTTGTAGTGCGCGTCGGCGCAATCGGGATCGACCCGCACCGCGCCTTCGTACGCCTTCATGGCGTCGTGCTCGCGATGCATGTCCTCGAGCAGCACACCCAGGTTGAAGAGCAGGATCGAATCGGCGCCGACGGTTTCCAGCGCTTCGATGTACGCGCGCTTGGCTTCGCCGAACTTGCGGGCTTCATGCAGCGCCACCGCGCGATTGATGATCTCCGCGCTGGAAGGCACTTCTGCTTCCGGCTCCGGTTTGCGTTCGACGACCGCAAGGGAACCCACGGCAGGATCGCCCTCGAACGCGAGGACGTATTGGCCGGACTCCACCTGCCAGCGCGCTGTCCCATCCTTCACGACGACGCGATCACCGACGGCGGAGATGCTGAGTCCCGACATCGGCATCGAGGCCGGGAGGTCGCGGCGCAGTTCGCGCAGCGACTTCATGATGCGGCGGTTGGGGACCTTCGCCGCGACGAGAGCCGCCGCGGTGCGCAGGACGATCAGGTCCTGGAAGGAAAAGATGAAGGCGTTGCGCGGGCCGCGGGCGGGAACGACGAAGCCGGCGTTGATCAGCGAGCGGATCGTGCTGCGCGGAAGCCGCAGCAGCTTCTCGACATCCGCGACGCCGTACCCGGACACTAAGTCTTCTTGGCTTGCTTGCGCGCAGCCGGCGCGACCGCTTCCTTCTCAGCGACGCGCTTCGCGGGCTTGCCCTTCTTCTCGAGGCTCGCACGCAGAGCTTCCATGAGGTCGATCACCTGCGCGCCAGTCTCGGGCGCCTCGGTGGCGACGATCTCCTCGCCCTCGACCTTCTTCTGCACGGCCTTCTCGATGCGCTCGGCCACGTCGTCCTTGTAGTCGTCCGGATTGAAGCTGTCGGAGGACTGCGCGTCGATGAGCTGGTTCGCAAGCTTGAGCTCGGCGGGCTTCACGGGCGTCTCGGGAATCTCGAGCTCCTTGATCGAGCGCACTTCGCCCGCGTAGAGGAGCTGCTGCATGATCAGTCCGTCCTCGACGGGACGAAGCATCACGATGTACTGCTTGCCGCGCGCGGCCCAGCGGCCCAGCGCACAGCGCTTCGAATCGCGCAGTGCCTTCGTGAAGAGCGCATACGGTTTCGCGCCGCCCTTGTCCGGCCCCAGGTAGTAGGCCTTGTCGAAGTACACGGGGTCGATCGAGGCGATCGGCACGAACTCGGTGATCTCGGCGGTGTGCGTTCCCGTTTCCTCGAGGGCCTTGAGCTCCTCGGGCGAGAACATCACGTACTGGTCCTTCGTGAATTCGAAGCCCTTCACGATGTCTTCGCGCGCGACCGGAATCTCTTCCTTGATGCAGATGTACTGCTGGCGCAGGCGCGAGCCGCATGCCTTGTGGAGCATGTTGAAGTGGATGCCCTTGCTCGCTTCGGTCGCCGAATACAGCTTCACCGGGATCGAAACCAGCCCGAACGACACCGTCAAACTTCCGATGGATCGTGCAGCCATGTGGACCTCCTAGGACCGGACATAGTAGTGAAGTCCAAATAAACAGTCAAATCAGGGCTTTGTAACAAACTCTTCGTGCGGTTTCGCGAATTCTGGGACGAGGGCATCCAGGACCGCGGCCGGATTGTGAGCAATCACGCTCAGGAGCACCTTTGCAGCCCCGCGCGGCTGGCGATCGCCACGTTCCCAGTGCCTCAGCGTCTCCACGGAAAAGCCGAAATGGCGCGCGAACTGGGTCTGGGTAAGCCCCAGTCGCGTGCGCAGATCCGCAACATCCATCGGCACCGGCCGCCGTGATCGAGGTGTCCGAGTGCGCGCGTTGCCACCAGGACGTTCGGGATTGGCGAGCAGCCAGAGGTGGTAGCGGGAGTATGGCGGGCGTGGTTTGCGGCTGAGCGGGCTGGGCATCGCGATATCTCGATTGCAGGGCATCACGGCGTGTGAAAGATTGATCCCAAAATTTCCCTGTGAAAAAACCGGTCCATTGGACTACCTCCCCGCTCGATTGACGACCTCCATCACGGTGCAGAGGTAGTCCAATGGACCGGTTTTTTCACAGGGAAATTTTGGGATCAATCTTTCACTCGCCGTGAGGTCTCCTCAACGCGCGACTCTTCGTGCCGCTGACCCTACTTCCCACCCTTCAGCGCGCGCTCCAGGCTCTGTTTGATCGTCAACGCGTCCTGCCAGCGGTCGCCGGTTTCGGCGAGGCGCTCGGCGGCGTTGGTCATGCGGAAGTCGAGCGGGTGGGCGGTGGCGAGCTCTTCCCAGGTGAGGGGCATCGAGACCGGTGCGCCGGGTGCGCCGCGCGGCGAGTACGCGACGTTCAAGGTCTTGCCGCGCACGTTCATGTTGTAGTCCATGAAGATCTTGCCGGTGCGCTTGGGGATGCTCCACTCGAGCGTGATGTCCTTCGGATGGCCGCGCATCAGGTGGCGCCCCACCAATTCCGAAACGTGGCGCGCCGCGTCAAAATCGATCGTTCGACGAATGGGCACGAAGACATGCAAGCCGGTCTTGCCCGAGGTCTTCACGATCGGATTGAGCGACATGCCCTGGAGCAGTTCGCGCAACCAGAACGCGACTTCCTTGCCCTTCTCGAAGGCCACGGTGTTGAGCTCGGGCTCCTCGCCCTTGCCTTCCTTGCCCGAGTAGATGTACGGATCGAGGTCGAAGACCACGTAGTCGGGATAGTTGAGGATCGAGGCGTCCATCGAGGCTTCGGATTCGGCGAAGTTCGTGTCCTTGGTCACGGAATCGGGTCCGGGCTTCGAGCGCGAATGCCAGATGTGGAACTCGAGCGTTCCCGATTGCGCGAGCCACAGCAGCGTCGGCAGGTTGTTGCAGACCAGGTACTCCTGGCTCTCGTCCTTGCTGCCCGAATACACGGTGATCGTATCGACGAACTCGGGGCGCTCCTGCTCCCAGTGCTTCTGGAAGAAGCGCTGCCCCTTGATGCCGTCGGGCATGCGGATCATCGTGAGCGGCCGGTCGGCGAGGTGCGTGAGGATATAAGGCGAGACCTGCGCGAAATAGCGAATGAGGTCGCGCTTGGTGAGGGCCGGCTGGTCGACGGACGGATCGGCGGGCCAGTACACGCGATCGAGGTTCGTGAGCTTCACGACCTGCTTGCCCACCACGAGCGAGAGAGCGGTCTTCTTTGCTTCGAGCTGCGCAAGGACGGCGGCGATCGTGGGGTCGCCACCTGCGGCGGCCTCGGGTGCCGTGGCGGTTCGCGTCTCGACGCGAGTGACCTTCTTCGCATCGACATCATCACGCAGGCGCAGGAACACGGGCGCACGCAACGCACCGTCATCCGTCCAGTTCTGGAAGTTCACCTCCGCGACGAGCTTCGGCTCGACCCACACGGCCTCGCCATTCAACTCGGGCTCTTCCTCGAAGGGACGAGTCTTCCGCGCGAGCGGATCGAGCAGCGCCCTCACCTTCTTCAACGTCTTCTCGTCGAAGCCCGAACCCACGTGCGAGGCGAAGTGAAACTTCCTTCCCTTCCAGTAGCCCAGCAGCAGCGAGCCGAATCCGGAGCGCGAGCCCTTTCCCTTTGTATAACCACCGATCACGAAGTCCGCGGTCTGCGTGGGCTTCACCTTGATCCACGACGAGGAACGCTTGCCCGCCTCGTACGTACTGTCCTTGCGTTTGCCCATCACGCCTTCGAACCCGCTCGCCATCGCGGCGGTGTTGAGCGCGACGCCGTCGTCGGCCGCGTGCACGAGCTGCACGAGCGGCGACGGGAGCAGGCACTGGGCGAGGTAGCGGCGCCGATCGCGATACGTGCTCTTGCGTAAATCCACGCCCTCGAAATAGAGGAGATCGAATGCGCAGAAGACGACCGGCGTATTCGCGTCGGCATCCTGCATCGCGCCGAAGGAGGGACGGCCCGACGCGTCGAAGGCGACCACTTCGCCGTCGAGCACCATGCCGTTGACCGCCTGCTTGGCGAGCTCCGCGGCAAGCTTCGGAAATTTCTCCGCATAGTCGATGCCGCGGCGCGAGCGCAGCCGCACGCCGGACTCCTCGATGAACGCGAGCACGCGGTAGCCGTCGAGCTTCGGCTCCCACATCCAGTCGGCCTTGTTGAAGACCTTTTCGCCGGTCTCCGCGAGCATCGGCTCGATCTTGGGCATCGCGACAATCGGACCGGTCGGCACGAGGCGCGAAGCGGGAATGCGCTGCGGGCTCACCACCTTCAGCTCGGGCACCGCGATCCCGGTGATCACCGACCGGTTCTTCTCGGTGACGTCCTCGTCCGTCACAAACCGATCCTGGTGCTTGATCATCAGCCAGGCCTTGTCCTCCTTCGTCTTCACGAGCGCGAAGGAACCCTTCAGCTTCTCGCCGCGCAGCGTAATGCTGAGCTTGCCCTTGGCCATCCCCTCGCGGATGAGGCGCTCGGCCTCCTCGCGGTCGTGATACCAGTGGCCCTTCTTGCCCTTCGCGTCCTCGTCGGGCGAATAGACGCCGCAGTCCCACACGATCACTTCGCCCGCGCCGTACTGCCCCTTGGGAATGATCCCTTCAAATGCCGCATACCCATACGGATGATTTTCAGTCCGCACCGCGAGCCGCTTCTCGGCGCGGTCGAGCGACGGCCCCTTCGGCACCGCCCAGGACATGAGGACGCCATCGCACTCGAGGCGGAAGTCGTAGTGCAAGCGTGTCGCCGCATGCTGCTGCACGACAAACAGCAACGGACCGGCGCGGTCCTTCGCGAGCTCGGGTCCGGGCTCGGGCGTTGCGGTGAAGGTGCGCTTGGCGGAGTATTCGCGCAGGTCATCCTTGGCCATGCACCATGATAACCACCATGAAGCTCTACGCTGGCGCGAGCGGCTACTCGTTCAAGGAATGGAAGGGCACGTTCTACCCGGAGAAGATCAAGGCCGAGGAAATGCTCGCGTACTACAGCGAGCGGCTGCCCACGGTGGAGATCAACAACACGTTCTACCGGATGCCCAAGGCCACGGTGCTCGAGAACTGGGCGAAGACCGTACCCGCCGCTTTTCGGTTTTCCATCAAAGCCTCGCGCCGGATCACGCACATCTCGCGCATCAAGGCCGAATCCTCGACCGAGCCGCTGGGCTTCCTCTACACGAACCTCGCCGCGCTGGGCGCCAAGCGCGCCGCGGTGCTGTTCCAGCTCCCGCCGAACATGAAGAAGGACCTCCCGCGCCTCAACGACTTCCTCGCCCTCCTGCCGCAGGGACATTGCGCCGCGTTCGAGTTCCGTAACGAAACGTGGTTTTCCGATGACGTCTATGACGCCCTGAAGTCGGCCAAGGCCGCCCTCGTGCTTTCGGAACGCGAAGACAACGCGCCTCCGCCCCTCGTGGAGACGACCTCCTGGGGCTATCTGCGCCTTCGCCTCGAGACCTACTCGGAGAAGGACCTCGCGAAGTGGGCCGAGCACATCGCCGCCACCGGCTGGAAGGAGGCGTTCGTCTACTTCATGCACGAACCCACCGCTCCGGAATACGCCGCGACATTGCTGAAGAAACCGTAACACTCGCCGGCGGCGGCTCCTGTCGAAATACGCGTTTCGCGTTCGACAAGGTTGGCAGTGCCCAACCAACCTCAGGAGCCAGACCATGCGTTTCATGTCGATCTACCGTTCCGTCGAAAAGAACCGTCCGCCCACCGTCGAGGAAATGACGAGGATGGGTGCCCTCACCGAAGAAATGACGAAGAAGGGCGTGCTCATCGCCACTGGCGGCTGCATGCCGAGCTTCCTGGGCGCACGGGTGCGCGCGAAGGGCGGGAAGCTCACCGTCACCGACGGCCCGTTCACCGAGACCAAGGAAATCGTCGGCGGCTTCGCGATCATGGAGTGCGCCTCGAAGGCCGAGGCGATCGAGCTCGCGAAGACCTTCCTCAAGTGCATCGACGAGGACGGCGAGTGCGAAGTGCGCCAGATGGGCGACGAGGCCAACTGCGGCGGGACCGCGCCGGTGTTCGAGAGCGCGGCGGCGTGATTGAAGCGCCTCGGATCGTCCGGATCGCGGAGCAACTGACCGCGGTCATTCCGTTCGCCATCCCGCGCGCGGATATCGCGAAGGTGATGGGGCCCGGAATCGGCGAGCTGATGGAAGTCGTGAAGGCCCAGGGGATCGGTCCGACCGGCCCCTGGTTCTCGCATCACCACCAGATGGATCCGCACATCTTCGATTTCGAAATCGGCGTGCCGGTGAGCGCCGCGGTGAAACCGCGCGGCCGCGTGAAGGAAAGCCGGCTTCCGGGAGGCCGCGTGGCGCGCGCGATGTATACCGGCGGCTACGAAGGCCTGGGTGCCGCGTGGGGCGCGTTCGAGAAATGGCTCGTGACCAACGGCCATGCTCCCGCCCGCAATCTCTGGGAATGTTACGTAACCGATGACGTCACGGAGCTGAACCGCCCGGTCCTCGGCGGAGAGTAGACTCGCAACTCCTCAATCAGGGAGGATGCGATGAAGAACGCAATTTGTATTTCTTTCATGCTGGGCCTGGCGTTGCCCGCCCTGGGCGACGAAACCTGCAACTCCCCCTACACGACCGCACTCATCAAGGGACAGGAAGACTACGTCCACGTGTGGACGCTCGGGGTGAAGGACCTCGGCGACGGGCAGGACAAGCTCGTCACGATCGGCGCCAATCCGAAATCGAAGGACTACGGGAAAGTCGTCTCGAGCGTCTCGGTGGGTTCGCGCGGTGAAGCGCATCACATGGGCTTCACAGACGATCGCCGTTACCTCTGGGCGGGCGGACTCTCGGACAACTTGATCCATGTCTTCGACGTGGCCAATCCCGAGAAGCCCAGGCTCGTGCGCACGATCAAGAACCTCGGCGAGAAGACCGGCTACCTCGGGCCGCACACGTTCTACGCGATGCCCGGCCGCATGCTGATCGGCACGCTCTCGAACACGAAGGACAAGGGCGGCGTCACCGGCATGGCGGTCTACAACAACAAGGGCGACTTCGTCGCGAAGTACGACATGCCCACCGACAAGGGCGGCGACGGCTACGGCTACGACATCGCGATCAACCCCGCGAAGAACGTGCTGCTCACCTCGAGCTTCGCGGGCTACAACAACTACATGCGCCCGCTCGGCGAGCTGATCAAGGACGCCGAGGCGATGAAGAAGTTCGGCAACACGATGGTCGTGTGGGATCTCAAGGCGATGAAGCCCAAGCAGGTGCTCGCGGTTCCGGGCGCGCCGCTCGAGGTTCGCTGGTCGCTCAAATCCGGCGACAACTGGGCGATCACCGCTGCGGCACTCACCTCGAAGCTCTGGCTCGTGAAGCAGGACGCGAAGGGTGAGTGGGTCGCGAAGGACGTCGGCACGATCGGCGACCCGTCGAAGATCCCGCTGCCGGTCGACATCAGCATCACCGCCGACGGCAAGGGTCTCTGGGTCAACACCTTCATGGACGGCAAGACCCGCTACTTCGATCTCACGAATCCCGAGCAGCCGAAGCAGACCTACGAGAAGGTCACCGGCAAGCAGGTGAACATGATCTCGCAGAGCTGGGACGGCAAGCGCGTGTACGTGACCTCCTCGCTGCTGGAGAACTGGGACAAGGGCGGTGCGGACAACGAGCAGTTCGTGCGCGCCTTCAACTGGGACGGCAAGGAGCTCAAACCGGCCTTTGAAGTCGATTTTGCGAAAGAAAAGCTCGGCCGCGCGCACCACATGAAGTTCACGGCGAAGGCTCGTTGAAAGGTTCCTCGCTTCTCTTCGCAGTAACGCTCGTTGCCCTCGCCGACGTTCACGCCGCGCAGGGTGACGAGCGCATCATCGCGCCGCAGCAGCTCTTCACGCCGCCGCCGGCGGGAAGCTATCAACTCCCGCCGATCCTCGCCGCACCCGATGGCCGCGTGCTCGACGAGCGTGGCCGCCCGCGGCAGCTGCGTGACCTCACGCGCGGGCGCATCACGCTGCTCTCGTTCATCTACACTCACTGCACCGATGCCGTGGGCTGCCCGCTCGCCTTCTCGACGCTCGCCCAGGTTCGCGATCGCCTCGCGGGGCGCGTGAAGGGCGCGCAGCTCGTGAGCCTTTCCTTCAACCCCGACTACGACACCCCGGACGTGATGCGCATGTTCTCGAAGAGCTTCGATGGCGGAACGAAGGAGCCTGCGTGGCATTTCCTCACGACCGCATCTCCCGCGCAGCTGGCGCCGCTGCTCGAAGGCTTCGGCCAGGACGTTTCGCCCGCGGGCGAGAAGCGCCTCGACCACACGCTCCGGGTGTTCCTCATCGATCGCCAGCAACGCGTGCGTGAGATCTACTCCAGCGCGTATCTCCTGCCCGAAGTCATCGTGAACGACATGCTTACGCTCGCGGGTGAATCGCGATGAACCAGGCGCCGCCGCTCACGGGTTACAACGCCTTCAGCGAGAACACCTGGATTCCCGTGCTCGATCCGGTCCGCGAGAAAGCATTGGCTCTCGGGGCGCTCGTGGGAAGCGAGGCGGGCCAGGAACTCGCGGCCAATGCCAATCGCCATGAGCCCGAACTCCGTACGCACGACCGCTACGGCAAGCGCATCGACACGGTGGAATTCCATCCGAGCTACCACGCGCTCATGCAGCACGCGTTTGGCGGGGGCGTGCACTCCGCGGCGTGGACGGCCCGGTCCGATGGATTCTCGGCGCACGCGACACTCTTCTACCTCTGGAACCAGCTCGAGCAGGGGACAGCATGTCCGGTGACGATGACGTTCGCCAGCATCGCGGTCCTTCGCCAGGCGCCGGAGATCGCCCGCGAGTGGGAACCGAAGGTGCTCGCCAACGCCTACGACCCGCGGCCCCTGCCCTTCGCGCAGAAACAGGGCGTGACGATCGGCATGGCGATGACGGAGAAGCAGGGCGGCTCGGACTTGCGCATGGTGCGAACCGAGGCGCGCGCGACGGCGAACGGCGAATACCTGCTCACCGGCCACAAGTGGTTCTGCTCGGCGCCGATGAGCGACGCGTTCTTCACGCTCGCGCGCCTGCCCGAGGGCGTGACGTGCTTCTTCGTGCCGCGCTCTTTGCCTGACGGCACGCGCAACACCTTCCTCATCCAGCGGCTGAAGGACAAGTGCGGCAACCGCTCGAACGCGTCCTCCGAGATCGAATACCGCGACACGCGCGCGTGGCTCGTCGGCGAGCCGGGCCGCGGGATCGCGACCATCATCGAGATGGCGCACCTCACTCGCTTCGACATCGTCGTCGGCACCGCGGGGATGATGCGCGTCGCGTTCGACCAGGCGCTGCACCACGCGCGACATCGAGAAGCGTTCGGGAAGAAACTTTCCGAGCACGCGCTCATGCAGAACGTGCTCGCGGATCTTTCCCTCGAAGCCGAGGCCGCCGCGCGCCTCGCCTTTCATCTCGCGCGTGCCTTCGACGCGAAAGAGGCTGCGATCACTCGCATCCTCACGCCCGTCGCCAAGTATTGGCACTGCAAGCGCCTGCCGGTCATGACGGTCGAGGCGATGGAAGTGCTCGGGGGCAACGGCTATGTCGAGGAAGCCATGCTCGCGCGCCTCTACCGCGAAGCGCCGCTCAACGGCATTTGGGAAGGCAGCGGCAACGTGATCTGCCTGGATGTCCTGCGCTCGCTCGCGAAGTCGACGGAAGGTCTCGAGATGTTGCTCGCGGAGATGCAGGGCACGGGGGATGGACGACTCGTGCGACATGCGACCGCGATTCGCGCGTTGCTCGCGAAGAACGAAGGGCTCGAGGCTTCAGCGCGGCGGCTCGTGGAAATGATCGCCTTGGGTGTGCAGGCGACACTGATGGTCCGGCAGTCGTCGAGCAAGGATGGCGAGTTGTTCGTGGCGTCGCGGATTGCGGGAGATTCAGGGCGACAGTTGGGAACACTGTCGTCCTCTTCACTGTCATCCTGAGGGCCGCAGTTGCCCGAAGGACCTGCTTGAACAGCGAAGCGGATTTGTACTGTTGACCCCCTACAGCAGGTCCTTCGTCGCTTCGCTCCTCAGGATGACAGCGCGGTGGGACGACGGTTGCGATCAGGACGATAAGTATCGGTGGATCGCCGAAACACACCCCGACCCCTCCCCCACCGCCGCCGCAACTCTCTTCATACTCCCCGCCCTCACGTCACCGACGGCAAAGATCCCGGGCTTGCTCGCCTGGTAGTCGATCCCCGTCTTCACGAAGCCCTTCTCATCGAGATCGACGCAGCCGTCGAGCCAGTGCGTGTTGGGTACGGCGCCCGTCATCATGAACAGGTGCTCGATCGATTCGACCGTCGTCTTGTTCGTCGTGCCGCAATG
Organism: Usitatibacter palustris; assembly: GCF_013003985.1. Taxonomy (GTDB): domain Bacteria; phylum Pseudomonadota; class Gammaproteobacteria; order Burkholderiales; family Usitatibacteraceae; genus Usitatibacter; species Usitatibacter palustris. Next base: position 3,736,007 of record NZ_CP053073.1, read on the forward strand.
CCACTGCACCCGCTGCAATCGCCCGTCGCCCTCGAGACCCGCAATCTCCGAGTGACCGTGAACCGTGATCGACGGGCTCTCCTCGATGCGGTGGATGAGGTAGCGCGACATGGTGTCGGCGAGGCCCGCGCGGCGAACGACGATGTGGACGTGGCGGCAGCCGTTCGCGAGGAACACCGCCGCCTGCCCCGCGGAGTTGCCTCCGCCCACGATCACGACTTCCTGGTCCTTGCAGAGCAGCGCTTCGACGTGGGTGGCCGCGTAGTAGATGCCCGCGCCCACGTAGTTGGCGAGGTTGGGTAGCGCCAGCGCGCGATACTCGGCGCCGGTCGCGATGACGATCGTGCGTGCGCGCACCGAGCGGCCATCGGAAAGCTCGACGACATACGGCAGCGACTCGCAGCGAAGGCGCACCGCGGAATCGGCGATCTCGATGTGCGCGCCGAACTTCTGCGCCTGCACCATCGCGCGCCCCGCGAGCGCCTCGCCGGAGATGCCGGTGGGAAAGCCCAGGTAGTTCTCGATCTTCGAGCTCGATCCCGCCTGCCCGCCGGGCGCGTGGCCTTCGAGCACCAGCACGTTGAGGCCTTCGGACGCGGCGTACACGGCGGCCGCCAACCCCGACGGCCCCGCGCCGATCACCACGACATCGCGGATCTCGCATTCATCGATGGGCGCGTTGAGCTTGAGGCACTCGGCGAGCGCGGAGTTCGACGGATTGCGGAAGATCTCGCCGCCGCGGCAGATCACCACCGGAATGTCCGCGACCGTGATCTGGAAACGCTCGAGCATCTGCGCGATGTCGGGATCGTGATCGACATCGGTGAAGGTGAATGGAAAGCCGTTGCGGGAGAGAAACTGCCGGATGCGAAGCGTGCCCGCGGAGTGCAGTGACCCGATCAGCACCAGCTCGCCCTTGTTGCCTTCGAGCAGCCCGACGCGGCGCAGGATGAACGCACGCATGAGGAGCTCGCTCAGTTGCGCATCGGCACCGATCAGGCGCATGAGGGCCGCGCGGTCGAGCTCGATCGCTTCGCCCGATTCACGCACCGCGATGCGCACCAATGCACCAGCACCGCGCAACGTCGCGACCTCGCCGGTGAAATGACCGCGCGTATGCACCGTGACGAGCTCCTCGCCGCCAGGAACAGGCCGCAGGATCTCTACCGCGCCGGAAAGGACAACCAGCATGCCGCCCATGCGATCGCCGGGCTTGACCAGCTCGTCACCGGCGCGAAGCGCCACGCGCTTGCCATACGCCTCGACGCGCGCCATCTGCGCGTCACTGAGCGCGGGGAACATCTGGTCACGCCGGGTATCGAGGGTGCTCGCCATGCGGCGAGTCTAGCGCGTCAGTTGAGGACGGCGTAACCCGTGTTGAGCGCGGTCGCGAACGTCACCCACGCCCAGTACGGCGCGATGAGCCAGCCGGCGGTGCGGTCGGCGCGGCGGAAGAGATAGAACGTGACGCCGATCGCGATCCAGAGCAGGAAGATCACGACGAGTGCGAGCTCGATCTGGTGCAGCCCGAAGAACACCGGCGTCCAGGCGAAGTTGAGCGCGAGCTGCGTGAGGAACGCGCGGCGAGCGCGAATGCGGGCGGGGACGGAGCGCGCGAAGCGCTCGACGCGCCACATCGCCACACCCATCAGGATGTAGAGCACGGTCCACACCGGTGCGAACACGGCATTGGGCGGAGCGAAAGGCGGATCGCTGAGCGCGCGGAACCACGCGTCGGGCTGGAAGAACGCACCGAGCAGCGCGCCGCCGCCGACGCAAAGGAAGATCCAGAAGATCAGGCTGAACAAATCGAGATCGGGAGCGGCGAATTCGCGTGAGGGTCGGGAGGCCATGTCGCATGGTGACGACACGCAGACAGAGCCAATATCGGAGGATTCCTACAGCGACAAACCCTGTCACCCTGAGGAGCGCAGCGACGAGGGGCCTGCTTCTGCACTGTCATCCTGAGGGTCGAAGACCCGAAGGACCTGCTGGAGGGTTTTAACTGTTAACCCATTCAAGCAGGTCCTTCGTCGCTTCGCTCCTCAGGATGACAGTTCATTTGATGACCGTACGTTTCTACCTATTTCCCCCCGCAACAATCTTGTATTCGAACAACCGGCACTCCAGCGCGCCGTTGTAGAGCACCGTTCGCTTGGTCGCTTTCAGGCGAATCACCTTGGGCATGTCCATGTCCGCGGTGAGGATGTAGCAATTCCAGCCCGAGAATTTCTGCTTGAGGAGGTTTCCGAACTCGGGATAGAACTTCGCGAGCTCTTCCTTCTCGCCCAGGCGCACGCCGTACGGAGGATTCGTGACCATGATCCCCTCCGGAGCCGGTGCGGACATCTCGAGGATGTTCACCTGCTTCAACGAGACCACGGTCTCCAAGCCGGCATCGACGAGGTTGCCGCGCGCGTTGTCCACGGAACGCCCATAGAGATCGGAGCCGAAGATCGGCAGCGGCGTCAGGGGCTTCTCCTGCGCGGCGGCCGCCTCGCGCATCGGCTCCCACAGCGCGGCGTCGTAGTTGGTGAGCTTCTCGAAGCCGAACTCGCGCCCGCGGCCCGGCGCCCAGTTGAACGTCATCTCCGCGGCTTCGCTGAGGAAGGTCCCCGAGCCGCACATCGGATCGAGCAGCGGCATGCCCGGCTTCCATCCGGCCATGCGCAATATTCCCGCCGCGAGGTTCTTCTTGAGCGGCGCTTCGCCCACGTGGTCGCGCTTGCCGCGCTTGAAGAGCGGCTCGCCGCTTGTGTCGAGATACAACGTGCACCACTTGTCATCGAGGAACGCGTGCACGCGCACATCGGGCTTGTGCGATTCCACGCTGGGCCGCTTGCCCATCGCTTCGCGGAACTGGTCGACGATCGCGTCCTTGATGCGCAGCGTCACGAAGTCGAGGCTCTTCACCGGGCTCTTCACCGCGGCCACTTCGACCTTGAACGTCTGCTGGATCCCGAAGAACGCGTGCCAGCGAACGCGCTTCGCGCCCTCGTAGATGTCCTGTTCGGTGGTGTATTCGAAGCGCGCCTGGCGCCAGAGGATGCGTGCCGCGAGGCGCGAATGCAGGTTCGCGGCATACGCGAGCGCCAGGTCGCCTTCGAAGGCGACACCCGCTGGATCGACGCGCACTTCCGTCGCGCCCAGGCCCTTCAGCTCTTCGGCGAGGCCCTCGGAAAGACCACGGGGGCACGTCGCGTAGAAATGCGTGCTGGCGTCGGCGGCTTTCTTTCGAATGATGGTGACCATGAAATAGGGAGTAAGTGAGGTCGAATTCGGGCGCTGTCATCCTGAGGGTCGAAGGCCCGAAGGACCTGCTTGATTCAGTTAACCGCCCAAAGCAGGTCCTTCGTCGCTGCGCTCCTCAGGATGACAGTGCCCAGGATGACAGTGCCCAGGAAGACAGTGCCCAGGAAGACAGTGCCCAGGATGACGGTGCCGTTCATCCATCAAAACGGCTTCACGACAACCAGTACGACAATTGCCACGAGGATCACGAGCGGAAGTTCATTGATCCAGCGATAGAACACATGCGAGCGGGCGTTGGCGTCGTTGGCAAACACTTTCACCAGGTGGCCCAGCCAGAAGTGGTAGCTCAACAGGACGATGACGAGCCCCAGCTTGGCCGAGAGCCACCCGCCCTTGAAGCCATAGCCCAGCCACAACCAAAACCCGAAGACAAGCGTAAGGACCATGCAGGGGGTCATGATTCCCCGGTAGAGCTTGCGCTCCATGACCTTGAACCGCTCCAGGGATACGGTGTCTGTAGCCTGTGCGTGATAGACGAATAGCCGTGGCAAGTAGAATAGGCCTGCAAACCAGGCCACGACGAAGACGATGTGGAAGGATTTGATCCAAAGCATTGTTCTCGATTCTAACCAAATGACATTCCCCCGCCTCCTTTTCCCCCTCGCGGCCCTCGTTTTCGCCGCCACCGCCCACGCCGCCCCGGTCGTGAAGACCGAGCACGTCGAGGCCCAGCTGCTCGCCGAGCGAACCGGCACCCAGCCGGGCAAGCCCTCGATGGTGGGCCTGCGCCTGCGGATGGCGCCGCACTGGCACACGTACTGGAAGAACCCCGGGGATTCGGGCCTTCCCACCAAGATCCAGTGGACGCTGCCCGAAGGCTGGACCGCCGGCCCGATCCAGTGGCCGTACCCGAAGAACCTCCCCATCGGGCATCTCCTCAACTACGGCTACGAGGAGGAAGTGGTGCTCCTCGTCGAGCTCACGCCGCCCGCAAGTGCGAAGCCGGGCATGGCCGCGATCAGCGCCAAGGCCGATTGGCTCGTCTGCAAGGACGTGTGCATTCCGGAGAACGGCACGCTCGACCTCAACGTCAATGTCGCCTCCGCCGAAGGCTCGCCCGACAATCGCTGGCAGCTCTCCTTCGAACGCGCGCGCGGCATGCTCCCCGCGCAGCCTTCGGGCTGGGTGTTCGCCGCGGCCTCGACGGGCAAGACCGTCACGCTGAAGATCACGCCGCCCGCGGGCACGCCGCTCCCCGCGAAGGCCACGTTCTTCCCCGATCGCGACAACGTGATCGAGCACGCCGCGCCGCAGAAGTCGCGCGTCGAAGGCAACTCGCTGCTGATCGAGATGAAGCACCAGGATCCGGTGCCCAAGGATTTCACGACGCTCGCCGGCGTGGCCGTCGCCGATCGCGACTGGCCGGGCATCGCGGGCCGCAAAGCCGTGGTGCTCGAGGCCGCCGTCAGCGCGAGTGCCGCCCCCGCAGCCGCGGCGCAATCGACGTCCACGACCCCCGGTTCGGGCGGTGGCGCGAGATCGGAAGTGGGTGGCAGCGTCCTCGTGGCACTCGTCTTCGCGCTCGTCGGCGGCATGCTGCTCAATCTCATGCCGTGCGTCTTCCCGGTGCTCGGCATCAAGGTGCTCGGCTTCGTGGGGCACGCGCATGGCGATGCAAAGGCGCTGCGCATGCAGGGCCTGGTGTTCTCCGCGGGCGTGCTCGCGTCCTTCCTCGTGCTCGCGGGCCTGATGCTCGCGCTGCGCGCGGGCGGCACGCAGCTCGGCTGGGGCTTCCAGCTCCAGTCGCCGATGTTCGTCACGTTGCTCGCCGGCCTCTTCTTCGTGCTCGCACTCAATCTCTCGGGCGTCTTCGAGTGGGGCCTGTTCGCGCAGTCGCTGACCTCGAACGTGTCCGCGCGCGGCCGCAATGCCGATGCGTTCCTCGCGGGCGTGCTTGCGTCGGTCGTCGCAACACCGTGCACTGCGCCGTTCATGGGTGCCGCCGTGGGCTTCACGCTGGCACAACCCGCGCCGATCGCGCTCACCGTGTTCCTCGCGCTTGGCGTGGGCATGGCGCTGCCCGTGTTCCTGCTCTCGTTCTTCCCCAACCTGCTGAAGAAGCTCCCGCGGCCCGGTCCGTGGATGGAGACTTTCAAACAGGTGATGGCCTTCCCGCTGTATGCGACCGTCGCGTGGCTCGTGTGGGTGCTCGGCCAGCAGGGCGATATCGATACGGTGCTCGGCCTGTTGCTCGGGCTCGTGTTCATCGCGATGGCGGCCTGGGTCTACGGCCGCTGGGCGCTCTCGGAAGGGCCGTGGCGTTACGCATTCACCGCGCTCTTCTTCGCGATCGGCGCGTGGCTTGCCGCGCCCGGCGAGACGACCGCCCGCGCCGCGACCAACGCCACCGCGAAGGCCGGCGCCATCGCCTGGCAGGAGTGGTCGCCGCAGAAGGTGTCGGATCTCGTCGCGAGCGGCCAGCCCGTGTTCGTGGATTTCACCGCCTCGTGGTGCGTCACCTGCCAGGTGAACAAGCGCGTGGCGCTCAACAACGACGGCGTGGCCAAGGCTTTCGCTGACCGAAACGTCACCGCCCTCAAGGCGGACTGGACCAATCACGATCCGCGCATCACCGAAGCTCTTGCAAGGTTGGGACGCAACGCGGTCCCGGTGTACGCTTTGTACGTGCCGGGCCAGGGTGCACCCCGCCTGCTTCCCGAATTGCTGACACCGTCCGCCGTCCTGGACGAACTCAACCGCCTTCCGGCCGCTCCCGCGCCGGCCACGGCCATCACGCAACGTTGAAAGGAGCCTTTGTCATGAAGAAGCTGCTCGGTCTCGCCATCGCCACCGCCTTCGCCGGCGTTGCATTCGCCAACGCGCCCGCCGGTTCGCCCGCGCCCGCGTTCACGGTCACCGACCTCGCGGGCAAGCCCGTGAACCTCGCCGACTACAAGGGCAAGACGGTCGTGCTCGAGTGGCACAACTTCGGCTGCCCGTTCGTGCAGAAGCACTACAAGAGCGGCAACATGCAGGCGCTGCAGAAGAAGTACGGCAGCGACGTCGTGTGGCTCGCGGTGAATTCCACGAACAAGAGCCACGGCGACTACACCGCGCCCCAGAAGCTCACCAAGGAGCTCAAGGACGCCAACGCCGCGCCCGCGAAGTACCTGATGGATGAGCCCGGCACGATGGGCGTCGCGTACGGCGCGAAGACCACGCCCCACATGTACATCATCGATCCGTCGGGCAAGGTGGTCTACAACGGTGCGATCGACGACAAGCGCTCCACCAGCGTCGACGACGTGAAGGGCGCGAAGAACTACGTCGTCGCCGCGCTCGACGAAATGAAGGCGGGCAAGCCCGTCTCCACCGCGTCGACCACGCCGTACGGCTGCACCATCAAGTACAAGTGATGTTCGCGCGCGCAGCCGTCCTCGCACTCGCAGCATTTCTCGCCGGCTGCGCGCCTTTCGTCACCCAGAGCCCCGGGCAGGGGCTCAGCCCCGTGAACGCCGTCTCCGAGGGCGAGGACAAGCACCTCATGCTCTTCGGTGCGGATGTCGTGAGCTACTTCACCGAGAGCGCGCATCGCGCCGGCTCGCCCATGATCAAGTCGGTCTACAAGGGCGTCACGTTCCGGTTCTCGAAGCCCGAGAACAAAGCGCTCTTCGACGCGGCTCCGGAAAAGTATCTTCCGCAATTCGGCGGCTACTGCACCAACGGCATCGTCTACGGCATTCCGTGGGGCGGCAACGCCGAAAACTGGCGGATGATCGACGGCAAGCTCTACATCTTCGGCGGCCAGGGCGCGATCGATGGCTTCTACCTCGATGTCCCGCGCAACATGGCGCTCGCCAACAAGTACTGGACCGAAGAGGTGAACGGCTCCAACGCGTTCATCCAGCGTTCCAAGCGCCTCACGTTCCGCGTGCCGCACTACGTGAGCGGCGAGGAACTCGCCGCGCAGGTCGCAAAGGCGAAGCGTTGAGCCAAGGACCGCTGCGCTGATCCAGCAGGTCCTTCGGGGCCTGCGCCCCTCAGGATGACAGTGCGCTCAGCGCGGGCGATGCGTGAACCACGCAAAGAACGTTCGGCCGTCGGCGTGACGGTCGAGCAACCAGCCCTCGCCCGAGCGCGCATCGCCTCCCCACCACTGGCCGTTCACCCAGCTCTTGTCCGCGGCATCGAGGCCCTGCGCGCGGCAGCGCGCGGTAGCTTCGTTCTCGAAGAAGCGCACCACGTTGTAGGAACCGGAACCGAATCCCGCCGAGTCGTTGCTCGACGAGTTCCAGGAGAAGGTGGCCGTCGTGCATGAGGTGAACTCGATCCTCACCGAACCCCAGCGCTTCACGGCCATGTCGCTGAAGCGAAGGTTGGGCCCGAAGACCGTGCCCGTGGCGCTGTAGACCGTGCCGAGGTCGAGCACACGCCCGGCCATCGTGGCGTCGCCCACGACCCAGTACTGCGTTCCCACCTGCGTGGCGTCGGTGCCCGCGGTGCCCGCGGCGGGCCGGTGGGTGAACCAGGCGAAGAACGTGGTGCCGTCCGCGCGGCGATCGAGTGTCAGCCCCTCGCCCGAGCGGCCCTCGTTCCACCACTGGCCATTCACCCAGCTCTTGTCCGCGGCGTCGATGCCTTGCTGCGTGCAACGCGCGTCGTTCTCGTTGGCGAAGTAGCGAACGACTTCGTAGCTGGCGGTGCCGAAGCCCGCGGAGTTGGTACCCGTGGAGTCGAAGGAGAAGCGCGCGCGCGTGCAGCTCAGGAGCTCGAAGCGCACCGATCCCCAACGCTTCACCGTGAGCTCCGCGAAGGAGAGCGTCGGCCCAAAGGCCGTGCCCGTGGCGCTCAGCACCTCGGGGATGTCGAGCGTGCGGCCATTGAAGGGCGCGGTACCCACGACCCAGTACTGGCTGCCGATCTGGGAAGCGTCCACCGCCTGGCCGGCCGCGATCGGAATCACCGCTGCAAAGACGCCGCCCTGGACGCGCGTGGTATCGATGACCTGCACGGTCGCACCGGTCTGCGGATTCACCTTGGTGACGCGGGTCTCCTCGACGATGAAGAGGTTGCCGTCGGGCGCGTACTCGATCCCGGTGGGCCGCGTGAAGCCCGCGCGAATCTGCGTGACCTGCCCGCTCGAGAGATTCCAGCGCAGCAGTTGTCTCGAGCCTTCGGCGGTGATGAAGATGTGCTGCCCGTCTTTATCGGCGAGCAGTCCGCGCGTGTTGACGATGCCGGCCGTTCCCGGCGCGACCGCGACGCTGGTCAACCCCGTCCGCGGGTCGTAGCGCACCACGTTGTTCGAGTCGTAGCCCGGAATGTAGAGGTTGCCGTCCGGGCCGAAGATCATCCCGTTGTCGGGCCCGCGCAGCCCCGAGGAGCGCGCCGGAAAGAGGGGTCCCATCGCATCCCCGGTGCGGCTGAAGCGGCGCACGTCGTCGCTGTTGTAACCCGCGACATACGCGATGCCCGCGGAATCGAACACGAGCCCGGTAGCGCCGATACCGCCCATGTTGGCGAACGTGCCCGCATGGTCGAGCGTGCTGTTCGAGTACTTCTCGATCTTCGCGGCCTGCTCGGCGACCACGTAGATGAGGCCGTCGGGGCCGAGGCGGACCGCCATCGGGCCGGCCGTGCGGGCGGGGTTGTCGAGCTCGCGCAGGTATTGGCCGGTGCAGGCGTCGAAGACGTGCACGCCGGAGAAAAAGCCGCTGACGTAGAGGCGCGAGCCGCAGGGAGCCTGGGCGAGCGCGCCGGTGGTGCAACAAACGAGAACGAGCGAAAGCAGGAATCGCAGCATGATGGCGTTGGGGGCGGTGAGTGAGGCTGCCATCGTCGGCCCCCGGGGCGCGGCCGGGTCGCCGATTTATCGCCGATTGATCTCCGACCGCAGCCTAGAATGCGCAATCCATGCGTGAACCCTTTCTTCTCGGAGACCTCGAGGTCCGTCCGGCGTCCAACGAGATCGTCGCCGGCAGCGCCGTGCAGCGCCTGCGGCCGCTGCTCATGCAATTGTTGCTGCGCCTCGCGGCCGAGCCCGGGCAGGTCGTGCGCCGCGAAACCCTGCTCGCCGAGGCCTGGCCCCGGCGCATGGTCGCCGACGAAGTGCTCTCGCGCACCATCGCCGAACTGCGAACGGCGTTGGGCGACGAGGCGAAGCAGGCCCGATACATCGAGACCCTGCCCAAGGTCGGTTATCGGTTGATCGCGGCCGTCTCAGCCGTACCTCCCGGCGCCGGGATGAAGGTTCCGAAGCCCCGTCGCACCTCCCTTGCAGTGCTCGCGACGGTCGCCGTGGCGTTCGCCCTCGCAGCCGGTTACTGGCTGGCATCGCGCGACGACCGTGTGAACGACGACGACCTCGGCGCGCGGCTCGCGAACGCCATGCCCTTTACCTCCGACGTGCTTCTCGAGATCAGCCCGCGCTTCTCGCCCGATGGGAAACGCGTCGCCTATGCGCTCGGCCAGGCCACCGCGACGCGCCTGGTGATCCGCTCGCTCGACGGCGCGATCGAAACCGAGATCGGCCGCACGCCCGAAGCGATTCGCGTCGCACCCATTTTCTTTCCCGACGGCAAGCGCATCGCCTACTGGCGGCGGCAGGACGGGCAATGCGCGATCGTCGAACACGATCTCGCCTCGGGTACGGAACGCACGATCCTCGACTGCAAGCAGGCGCCGCGCTCGCGCTTCGACCTCGCACCCGATGGCAAGAGCCTCGTGGTGACCGCGCAGGTGCGGCCGCAGTATCCCTCGGGGCTCATGCTCGTCGATGTCGCCACGGGAGCCACGCGTCCTCTTACGCAGCCTGATCCCGGCATGGGTGAAGACGTGTATCCGCGCGTGAGTCCCGACAGCAAGCGCGTGCTCTTTTTCCGCGGCACCGAATCGCACCGCGAGCTCTGGGTGATGGAGCTGGCGAACCCGGATCGCGCGCGGCGCGTCCTCACGCGCGATGGCCTCGTGTACGGCGTCGCATGGCTCGGCAACGACGGTCCGGTCGTGGTGGCCGCCGACTGGTTCGGAATGCGCGCGCTGAACCGCGTCGACCTCGAGACCGGCGAAGCGCGGCTGCTCGGTGCCCGCGGCGCGCGCTTCCCTGACGTGAGTTCGCGCGGTGACCTCGTCTGGGAAAACGCGCAGTACTCCGCGAACATCTGGCGCGTCGATCTCGGCAACCGCGATGCGGCGCCGCAAGCACTGTGGCCGTCGACGCGCTACACCGGCCAGCCGGAGTTCTCGTCCGACGGACGCCACGTGGCTTTCGCCTCGAACCGCGAAGGCCACGACGCGATCTATGTCGGCGCGCTCGACGGCGAGGCGAAGCGCGTGCCGTTCCCGGCGAACTTCCGCTACATGCGGCCGCACTGGTCGGCGGACGGGAAGTCGGTCTACGCGGTGCGCGTCTCGATCGAGGAGAAGCCCACGCAGGTCGTGGTGCGCGCATCCTGGCCCGAAGGCACCGTGGAAGTGTTGGCGCACCTGGGATCGCTCGTGAACGACGTGCGTGAAAGCGCGGATGGCCAATGGATCTACGTCGGCGAGCTCGCGGGACACGCGATGCGCGTGCTGCATGCGCCGCGCGCGGGCACCTCGCAACCGCTGCGCCTCCCGGTTCCGGTGGCCGCGGAATTCCAGCTCGGCCGCGAGCGGCTCGTCTTCTCGCAGCCACAACTCACCGGCCTCACCAGCTGCCACCTCGATGGCTCGGCTTGCGAGCAGCTCGACTTCCCCGTGAGCGACGCCAACCGTTTCCACTGGCTGCTCGCTGGCGATGGGCTGTTCCTGAAGGAAGGCAGCTCGCCCCCCGGCGAGCTCGTGCGCTACGACTTCGCCAAGCGACGCGTCGATTGGCGCATGTCCTTCGCCCCGACGACCGCCGGCTCCGCACTCGCGGTCGATCCAGCGGGACGCACGCTGCTGGTGGCACGCGAAGCCCCGACGCTGGTCGACCTGATGCTCCTGCGCCGCTAGACGAAGTCCTGAGGGAGCTGCTTCTCCGAAGCCCTGAGGGACCTGCTTCTTCTGTTTTCCCCTATGACGCGCCACGCCATGGCGTGTCACATTCCACGCCCGAGAAAATGTGACGCGCCATGACGCCGCGCGTCATAGGGGAAATCGACAACATCGAGGTCGCGCTCGTCTGGCGCAAGTCATCCTCGCGCCGCGTGGATCGTTGAAAGGCCATGAAGCCCGATCGCAGCTTCTCCCGTACCCAGCGTCTTCGCCGGCCGGCACATCCCGGAAAGTGGCTCGCCATGTTCACGGAGCCGTACGAAATCTCGCAGAACGCGTTGGCGCGCGCGCTGAACCTGCCGCCGCGGCACATCAACCAGATCATTCACGGCAAGCGACCGATCACGCCACGCACCGCGATTCTCCTGGGTGATCTCTTCCAGTCCGGGGCGCCCTTCTGGATGAAGCTGCAGGCGGAGTACGACATCGATCGAACGAGGCGACGAGGGGTGCGTCTCGACATGGCGCGCGTGCGGGCGAACCTGCGGCCGATCGGCCTGACGGTACCGTTCGACGGCGGTGGAAACCTACTTACGGAGCTGCTTGACCAGGAACTCGCGGACTTCCTTCGCGAACTCCGGCGAGATCGGACCGAGCACGCCGTGGCGGTGGGCGGGGATGTGGCTTGAAACGTCCTCGGTCGCGCTGAAGATGTAGTGATCGAAGATCGCCCGCCACGCGGCGCGATGCTCGGGCGGCAGGTGGCGAAGATTCAGCAGCGCGAGCAGCAACACATCGAGCGCCGACCCGCCCTGGGCCGCAGAACCCACGTGGCCCTTCCACCAGTAGTTCACCAGCATGTTCACCTTCTCGAGCGACTCGACGTGGTGCCACCAGAGCGTCGGGATGTAGATCGCATCGCCCGGCTCGAGATCGGCGACGTGCGCAGCGGCGAGCGCGTCGCGAAACTTCGGATAGCGATCGAAGTCGGGATGCTTGAAGTCGACGAGGCTGATGGGCGTGCCGGTGGGCGCGTAGTCGAGCGGACCGATGTAGAGGTTCGCGGCCTGCTCGGGCGGGAAGAGCGTGAAGCGCCGGCGGCCGGTGACCACGCAGGCGATGTTGTTGGATTCGTCGAGGTGCGCGGGCGTGGTGACCGCACTGCCCAGCCAGATGCGCGGCTCGACCGTCGCATCGAGCAGCGGCAGGACGTTCTCTTCCTTGAAGCGCGGCAGGCACTCGCTGATCAACGCGCTTTGCGCGGCGATGCCCGGGCGGTTGTCGAACTTCGCGTAGCGCACGAGTTGCGTGGCGACCTTCGACACGGCGACGCGATCGCGCGTGTACGTGAAGCCCGACATGTCCTCGGTGTAGAAGATCCGCCCGCGCACATGCGGCGGCATCGTGAGCACATCGACCGGCGCGCCGCTGTCGAAGCCCTGCAGGTAGCTCGCGATGGCCTCGGGGGATTCGCGGCCACGCGCGACGGCGGGCCAGTTCGAAACGAGGCCGCGCAACACCGCCGGTTGATAGAGCGGCACGACCTGGGTTCGAAACGTTTCCGCATCCACGCCCTGCCACTCGCGCATCGGCGTCATCGTCGGCTAGCGAATCATGCGCGAGACGGCATCGCGGACGAGGTGCAGCTTGCGGTGGAAGAAGTGCTCCGCGCCCGGAATCACGACGACCGGCACTTCGCGCGGCGCACCCCAGGCGAATGAATCGGTGACCGGCACGGTTTCGTCGAGGTCGCCGTGCACGATGAAGGTGTTGGCATTCGTGTGCACGCCGGGCGCTCCGAATTGTGGATCGTTCGGATCGATGGGCGCGCCCATGCCCGCGTCGCTGAAGCGGCGAAACCCCGGGGCGATGAGGACGAGCTGCGCAAACGCCACGCGGGCCGACACGCGCACCGCCACCGCGCCGCCGAACGAGAACCCGGCGAGCCACAGCGGCAGCGATCCCGCAGCCGCGAGCGCGTGCTCGATCACGGCGATCATGTCGTCGGTCTCGCCGCGGCCTTCGTCATGCTTGCCCTCGGTGCCGCCGACGCCGCGGAAATTGAAACGGTACGTCGCCGCGCCCGCTTCGCGCATCGCGCGCTCGAGCGTGGTGATGACCTTGTTGTCCATGGTGCCGCCGAAGAGCGGATGCGGATGCGCGATGACCGCGACTGCCGTGGGGTTGGCCGGCGCGTCCGTTGCGATCTCGATGGCCCCGGCGGGACCGGCAATCGTCAGGCGCTGCGGCACGGCGTCAGATCTTGAGTCGCTCGACGACGTTGCCCTTCACGAGGTGCTCGTCGATGATCTCGTCGATGTCGGCCTGGTCGACGTACGTGTACCAGGTGCCTTCGGGGTAGACGACCATGACGGGGCCTTCCTCGCAGCGATCGAGGCATCCGGCCTGGTTGATGCGGATCTTGCCCGCGCCGGAAAGCCCGAGCGCCTTCACGCGGTCCTTTGCGTAGGCGCGCATGCGCTCCGCGTCGTGGCAGGCGCAGCACGCCTCGGGCGCGTCACGGCGGTTCTGGCAAAAGAAGACGTGGTGTTTGTAGAAGCTCATGCCCGCGATTATCTCACGGGGTCGTGGCGCTTCCCGATGAAGAGCGCGACCAGCCAGCCCAGTGCCGCGAGCGGCCAGACCTCGTGCAGGAAGCGCGTGAGCGTGGCGAAGGACGCGAGCTGGCCGTGCGGCCAGTTGAACAGCCGCAGCAGCTCGTCGAGCGCGCTGTACGAACCGAAGATCTTCGAGAAGAGCGCGCCGGCGAGGATCAGCAGGATCGCGAGGTACACGCGCGCGGTCCGGCTGAAGTGGCGCATGGGCACGAACAACCCGATGCCCGCGATCAACCCCACCATCCTGAGGCCCGTCTCCCAATCCGGATAGACGTGCGGCTGGAGCATCACGGAGGCCATCACGAACTTGAGCCAGAGGGCCATCGTGAGCAGCAGGAGTGTCGAGCGCAGCGCGCCCCCGGGTCCCTTGAGCACCGCGGAGATGAACAGACCGAAGCCGCACACGCTGAGCGCGACCGCCGTGGCCTGCAGCGCGCGCAATGCGACGGCCTCCTTCTCGCCCGAGCTGATGTTGCCGGCCTCGAAGAACGGCAGCGCGGGATTGAACTGCGCGATGAGCCAGAGCACGACCAGCACCAGGCCAGCGTCGCCCCACGCGCCGGGAATCACGAAGCGCTCGCGTTGCACCGCGAGCGGCTGCGTCACGAGGGAGCGCACGGGCTCGACGAAGATCAGCGCGCCCGCGAACGCCCCGGCGGTGTTGGCCGCGATATCCGCGATCGAGGCCACGCGAAACGGCACGAAGAGCTGCAGCATCTCCATCGCGAGGCTGAAGCCGAAGGCGGCGAGGGTCGCGCGCAGGATGGGCGCCTTGTCGGTGGGCTCGTGGCGCATCGCCAGGCATGCGAGCGCGCCGAACGGCATGTAGGCCATCGCGTTGAGCCAGACATCGAATCCGGGGATGTAGCGCGGGACGAAGAAGAGCCCGAACGAACCGTCGGCGGGCCAGCGCAGGGGAATGAACGGATAGAGGCTCGCGTACGCGATCAGCAGCGCGCAGACCGCGAACGAGCCGCGGAAGCGCCTAACCAATCGGCCGCAACGCCGTGCGGTACGTAGCGGCGCGCTCGACGTAGTGGTTCGCGATCCACGTGTTGGTCGCGATGTCCTGCTCGGTCAACTGGCGAACGACCTTGCCCGGAACGCCCAGGACGAGCGAGCCGTCGGGGATCGTCTTGCCCTCGGGCACGAGCGCACCCGCGCCGATGAGGCAGTTCTTCCCGACCACCGCGCCGTTGAGCACGATCGCGCCGATGCCGATGAGCGAGTTCTCGTGGATCGTGCAGCCGTGCAGCATCACCATGTGGCCCACGCTCACGTTGCGGTGGAGCACGACGGGCACGCCGGAATCCGTGTGGATCACGGAGCCGTCCTGCACGTTCACGTTCTCGCCCAGCGTGATGACTTCGTTGTCCCCGCGAATCGTCACGTTGAACCACACGTTGGCGCCGGGCTCGAAGACCACCGAGCCGATGACGGCCGCGTTGGGCGCGACGAAGTAGTCGCCCTTGAAGAGGGGTTTTCGGTCGCCGAGTTCGTAGATCATCGAGAAATTGTCATTCGAGAGACTGTCATCCTGAGGGCCGCAGGCCCGAAGGACCTGCTTTAGGTTTTTAACAGTTAACCAACTCAAGCAGTTCCTTCGTCGCTTCGCTCCTCAGGATGACAGTAGCGAGGATGCCAGCAGTAGCGATAACGACAGCACCTACATCTGCTTGAACAAATGTGAATAGATCCGCGACACCACCAGGTTGTCGTCCTTCCCCTTGATCTTCACATGCGCCTGGCCGCGGAAGTCGCGTGTCACGGCGGCGATGGCGTTGGCATTCACCACGGTGGAACGGTGGATCTGCCAGAACACTTCGGGATCGAGACCGTCGAGGATCTCGCGGATCGGCGTCTTGATGAGCGCCTCGGAATCGGCCGTCACCACGCGCGTGTATTTCTCGTCGGACTGGAAGAAGAGCACTTCGGCCACCGGGATGAGGCGCAGGTTCTGGCCGACGTTGGCCTTGATCCACTGCAGCTTCTCCTTCTTGCCGGAGACGTGCTCGCCGATCTGCGCGAGGATCGACTTGAGGTCGGTGGGCGGCGAGTGCGCCGAGACCTTCGCCTTCAGCCGCTCGATCGTGACCGCGAGACGCTCGTCGGTGGCGGGCTTGAGGATGTAGTCGGCGGCACCGGTCTCGAAGGCCTGGACCGCGTACTCATCGTAGGCGGTGACGAAGATCACGTGGCACCGGTTGCCCACGTGGCGCGCGACTTCCACGCCCGTCATCTCGGGCATGCGGATATCGAGGAACATGAAATCCGGGGTACGGTCCTCGAGGGCTTCGAGGGCGGCGGCGCCATCCTCGACGGAGGCGATGATCTCGAGCTCCGGCCAGAGCTTCTTCAGCTTCGCTTCGAGCTGCGCCCGGAGGATCGGCTCGTCCTCGGCGACGATGGCGGTAGGCATGCCGCGATTCTACTTCGGCGTCGCCGGAACCGGCTCCTTCTTGTTCTTCTTCATGAGCCACCAGATGAGCACGCCGATCAGGGCGATGGGTGCCAGCACGGGGCTCAGCCCCGCGATGACCACGAGCGGGACGAAGATCGCGATGCCCACGATGAGGAAGCCCAGCCCGTAGATCACGACCGTGACGATCGCCAGGGCGAGCACCACCGCGAGCAGGCCCACGAGGATTCCGAGCGTACCCACGATGGCACCACCGGGGCCAGTGAGCGCTTCGTTGCCGATCTCCACGGGCAATTCGCCGAAGAGCATGGCGACGAACGCGGCGAACGCGACCACGACGGCGCACACGGCCGCGGCCACGAAGACGTACGACAGGGCCTTGCGCCACCAGCGTTCCATCGTCGCCATCACCGCGAGCGCCTGCTGCGACTTGGTCTTGGGCGCGTCCGGTCCGGTTTCGAGCGTGGCCGCGGCGGGAGAGGCTGCCGCCGACGCGGGGGGAACGGCCTCCTCGGGCGCGGGCGGCATGGGCGCGGGCGCGCGCGTGCCGTCGGTCGGCACTTCGAGCGTGGCCACCACACCCTGGGGTTCGTTGGCTTCCATCGTGAGCTTGGCCGCGTCGCCGTAAAGCGCCGCGAGGCGCTCGCGGATGTTGGTGAGGCCCACGCCCGAGCCGATCGCTTCCGCGAAACCCTTGCCGGTGTCGGCCACGATGAGGCGCAACTTGCCCTCGACGCGCTCGGCGGTGATGCGCACGTTCCCGCCTTCGCGCTGCGGCTCCAGGCCGTGCTTGATCGCGTTCTCGACGAGCGAAGGCAGCATGAGCGGCGGGAACGAGAGGGGCTCGAGCTCGGCGGGCACGTTGATGTCGAACGTGAGGCGCTTGCCCATGCGCATCTGCAGGATGTTGAGGAACGCGCGCACGAGCTCGATCTCCTGGCCCACCGTGGAGACGGACTCGCGCATCTTGGGCAGCGCGTTGCGCAGGTACTGGATCAAGTGACCGGTCATCGCGCTCGCCTGCGCCGGGTCGACCTCGGTGAGTGCTTGCACGCTCGCGAGCGTGTTGTAGAGGAAGTGCGGCTCCACCTGCGCCTGCAGCGCGGCGAGCTTGGCTTCCGTCACCTGTTGCGTGAGGCGGTGGTAGTCGGCTTCCTTGCGCTTCAGCTCCGCCTGGCGTTGTGCCGCGCGCGAACGGTCGATGAAGAACTTCGCGATCACGGCGAGGACGAACATCGGCAGCAGGATCATCACGAGCACGGCGCCGATGCCGATGCGATACATGTCGCCCACGACGTTGCGCTGGATCTTCGCGCGCAACTCGGGCGGGAGATCGGGCATCGGTCCCATGTCCACGTCCGGGTCGATGCGGATCACCGGGCCGCCCTTCTCGCCGATGGTGATGCCCAGGCTCGCGGTAGGCGCTTGCTTGTCGGCCTCCGCCTTGGCCTTCTCCTTCTCGGCGGCCTTGGCCTTCTCCTGCTCGAGCTTCGACACTTCCTTGTGGACCTTCGCGACCTCCTTGTCGAGCTTGGCCGCTTCCTTCGCCTGGCGTGCCGTCTCGCGCGCGTTCTCCTTCAGCGCGAGCCGGGCTTCCTTCTCCGCATCTTCGGCGGCCTTCAGCGATTCCTCGAGGTGACGGCGCGTCTCCGAATTGTCGATGCCGCCGCCCTTCAGGGCGCGCTCGGCCTCGCGGCGCGCTTCGCGCACCGCTTCGGTGGTGCGGCGCGCGGCCTCGTTCATCTGCTCGAGCGCATCGCGCTTGGAGCGCAGCACTTCGGAGCCGGCTTCACGCAGCTCGCGGCGCGCTTCCTCGAGGCCTTCGAGCGCGGTGTCGAGTTCGGCACGCCGCTCCTCGTCGCGCGTGGCATCGCGCATGCCGCGCACCACGTTGCGGGCGAGGTTGATGGCCTGCTCGGCGAAGGTGTTGTCGATCTCGCGCTTGATGGCGCGCGAATGCTCCGGATCCTCGAACTGGCGGTATCCGATGATGTGATAGGGCACCACGAAGAACGCGAGCCCGATCATCACCGTGATGGCGCCGAGGATCAGCGCCCACCAGGGCGTCTTGTTGAGGATGTTGGAGAGCGAGGATTTCATGCGTCAGGCCGGTTGGGCCGCATTCTTTCAGTAATCGGACAGGAGGGCCACGACGGCCACCGTAAGCGACAGGACCAGAACACCGATAACCACCACCATCGGCACCATATTGGGCCCCAGGACTTCGATGAGCGACATGGACACCTCCCCGGTTCGTCCGGGGCCACCCCCATGGCGGCCCCACGGAAGGCAAATTAGGCGATTGGGGGGGGGCCCGAAAGGCTCCGGGGCTGGAATGCAGAAGACGGGGGGTAAAACGCTGCCGGGAGGGGTGAACGGGGGTGGAAAACCACCCCTGTCACCCTGAGGAGCGCTGCGATGAAGGGCCTGCTGGAGGGGGTTAACCGTACAAATCCGCTTCGCTGTTCAAGCAGGTCCTTCGGGCGCTACGGCCCTCAGGATGACAGTTACATTTGTTTGAACAGGTGCGTGAACGCCCTCGAAACGACCACGGTTTCCTTGGACTCCTTCAGCGCGATCTCCGCCTGGTCCTTGAGCCCGCGCTTCACCGAGGCGATGTGGTCGACGTTGACGATCGTGGCGCGGTGGACCTGCCAGAACTTCTCGGGATCGAGCTCGTCGAGGAGCTCCTTGATGGGCTTCCTGATGAGCGCCTCGGAGTCGCACAGCACCACGCGCGTGTACTTCTCGTCGGACTGGAAGAAGAGCACCTCTTCGACCGGGATCAGGCGGACGTTGGAGCCCACCGAGGCCTTGATCCAGCGCAGGTGGTCGGAGGGCTTCGGACTGAGGCGCGCGGCGAGCTGTTCGACCAACTGGTCGAGCACCGGCGGCGGTCCGGAAAGGCGTTCCTTGAGGCGCTCCACGCACAGGGCCAGGCGCTGCTCGTTGAAGGGCTTCAGGACATAGTCGATCGCGCCGCGCTCGAAGGCTTCCACGGCGTATTGGTCGAACGCGGTGACGAAGACGATGTGGGCGCGCTTGCCGATCGCGCGCGCGGCCTCGAGGCCGTTCACGCCGGGCATGTGGATGTCGAGGAAGAAGAGCGCGGGCTGGTGCTCGTCGCACACGGCATGCGCATCGCGGCCGTTCTCCATCTCGTGGACGATGGCGAGCTCGGGCCAGAGCTTGGCGAGGCGCGACTTGAGCTGCGATCGGAGCAGCGGCTCGTCGTCGGCGATGACGGCGGTCGGGCTTTTCAAGGGCGTTGCGGGTTCAGGCGGCGCGTTCGACCCGCGGATTATCGTCCATTTCCGCGCTGGTACCGTTGTCGGCGGGAAGATCGAGCGTGGCGATCACGCCGTGGGGCTTGTTTTCCTCGAGCACGAGGCGCGCATCGGCCCCATAAAGCGTCTTCAGCCGCTCGCGGATGTTCGATAGCCCCACGCCCGTGCCCTTCTTGAGCGAGATGCCTTCGCCGGAATCCGCGACCGACACGCGCAGGCGATCGCCTTCCTCGTGGACGCGCACGGAGATGCTGCCCGCGTCGCAACACGGATCCACGCCGTGCTTCACCGCGTTCTCCACGAGGGAGATCAGCATCATCGGCGGGAAGGGACGGCAGCGAAGGCTCTCGGGCATCGACACGTCGTAGGTGAGGCGCGAGCCCATGCGCATCGCGTTGATCTCGAGGAAGGCGCGCGACATATCCAGCTCGCGTCCGAGATTCGATTCGGCCTGGCGCATCTGCGGCAACGCGGCGCGCAAGTACTGGATGAGGCTTTCGAGCATGCGCGCGGCCGCCGGCGGCTCGGTCTCGACCAGATGCTGCACATTGGCGAGCGTGTTGAAGAGAAAGTGCGGCTCGACCTGCGCCTGCAGCAGCTGCAGCCGCGCCTGCAGGACGTTCTTCTCGAGCTGGTGGCGTTCGGCTTCCGCGCGATGCAATCTCGCCGCGTCCTTCGCGTGCTTCTCGCGCAGGATGAAGGCGGCGACGACCACGCAGCCGAAGCCGATGCCGAGGCTCATCGTGATGGTCACGCCCGCGAGGCGCTCGGAGAACATCTGGACGATGTCGCGGCCCTTCACGAGGCCCGCGAGGATCGTGCCCACGAACGAGCCCACGAGGATCGCGACGACCTGCATCACCTGCCGCGAGAAACGTTCCTGGCGGATGTTCCCGAAGATCGTGAACAGCAGCATGCTGGTGTAGCCCACGCAAAGCGCGCTCACCAGCAGGTCGAGATAGGTGTTGAGGAAGAAGCCGACGACGATGCCGGTGGCCACCACGCAGATCGCGCTGACCCACGCGACGCGGCGAATCGTCAGACCTTCGAAGAGGTACGCAAACCGGTTCACTGCCTGACACCCCCGTCACGACAACGGGCCTCGTGGGCCCGTCGCGTCAGTTCATAGCGCTGCGACCGGAACGCGATCGGCGCGCTTCCAGCGCCGAGCGGCGACCCCGGGCGGCACTCGCCGCCACGGACGGTCCGAGGCCAGTATGGGGCGCGAGACAGGCTCGGGCAACGCAGTGCCCGGGTTGCTGTTCTTCGTGCCTGGCTGGTCCATCGGTTCCATGTTCGATCCTCGCTGATGACTGTCAGGTTACGGTTTGCTACCCCGGGGAACCATCCGATTGCGACGAAACGCGCATTCGGGCCCCCGGTTGGGGATAAAAAAGCCCGGACGGCGCCGGGCTTGTCGGGGAGGCGGGACGGCTTAGAGGCTGCGGCTGGCGTGAACCGTGAGCGTTGCGATCCGCTGGGGCAGGCGCTGCGCGGTGACCACGACCTTGTACGGCGATTCGATGGCGGCAACCGTCGCTTGCGGCGCCGAGACCTGCTTCGTGGTTCCGGCCGGCTGGTTCACCACCCAGGCCACCATGAGGCTGGCGACGACGAGCGCGAGGGTGACGACGGAGGTGCGATCGAGGGTCTGGACGGCGTTCATGGTGTTTCTCCTTTGGGGTCGGTTGCGCTGTGTGCGCGTTCGGTATGTCGCCAATCTAGGCGTCCGAAACCCGGGGAGAAAGCGGGAAGCGACGAAGTGCAGGAAGTACGGCGCGAATCGCCATAGCGCGGGACAAGACTGCATGGAGGGGCCACAGGCAAGGGCGAGGTCCGCAGATAAACGCGGATAAACGCCGATAACGGCGGGACGTGATTGGGCATTCCCGGATGCGCAGGTGGACGAAGTCCCGCTCTCCCGGCCCTTCGCTTTCATCTGCGTTTATCCGCGTTTATCTGCGGACCTCGCCCTTGATCCAGCGTCGCCAAAAAAAACGCCCGGCCGAAGCCGGGCGGGGACTCGCAACTTCCTCAGGTTGGGGGGGGAGGAAGCTGCTTCGGGGAGCTGTCCAGGCTCTAGATGCGCTGTGCGGTGGCCGGCGTTTCGGCGGCACCCACGACCTGCGTGATGCGCGCGCCTTCGCGGGCGGCCGTCACGGTGAGCTTCATGTGTCCGTCCTGGGTGAGCGTGACTTCGCTCTTCGAGGACTGCGCGCGGGCGAGGCCCGTGGAGTCTGCTACCCAGGCCATCGCGAAACTGACGGCGACTACGGCGACGGCGATGACGGAAGTGTTGTCGAGGCTCTGGTTCGTGTTCATTTCGTTTCTCCTTGCCGCCAATCTATTCGGGCGACGCGAGCGGTGAAAGCAGGAAGCGACGAAGTGCGTAAAAGGCGGATCGAACGGCGACGCGGCCGGATGGAGCGGTTCAGGTGCGCGGCTGCCCGGTCGACACCGCGGCCGTCGCGGAAGGCGCGTTGCGCTGCGGCAGGCGAAGCCCGGTGACCACGACCTTGTAGCGGCCCTCGGCGGCGGGTGCTTCGACCACGGCATCGAGCGCTTCGGTGACCGCGGCGTGCTTCGCGGTGGCTGCCGGAACGTTCAGCATCCAGGTGATCGCGAGCGTCACGATGGCGAGCACGAAGACGGTGACGGCGGTGCGATCGAGGCTTTGGTTCGTCGTGTCCATGGTGTTTCTCCTTTGTCTCTTGCAGCGACCCGGTGGGTACGCGTTCGGTATGGCGCCAATCTAGGCGCGTGCTCCGGGGGGAGAAAGCGGGAAGCGACGAAATGCGGAAAAGGCGGCGCGAAGTGCCGCGCCGGGGGATCTGCCGCTAGGGCGAGCGTGTTGCGAGCGACCCGAGGACCATGCCGATCGCGCTCGCCACGAGGCCGGCGAGCACCGGCGGCACAAGAGCCTCGGGGGCGAAGGCCTCGAGCGCGATCCAGGTGCCGAGCCCCGCGATGATCGCGAGGTGCGCGCCGCGCGCCGTGGCCCGCGCCCAAAAGATCCCCGCGGTGAGCGGGACGAAGGCCGAGACCAGGACGACCTTCCCGGACTCGTTGACCAGCTGGTAGATCGACATGCGCGAGCCGAGCGCCATCGCGGTGACGGCGATCGCGAGGACAGCGACCGTGAGGCGCATCACGAGTAGCACCTTCGCGTCCTCGAGTACCACGCCGCGCCGTTCGAGCAGCGGTCGCACCACGTTCTCGGCAAGCGCGACGGACGGGGCGAGCAGTGCGCCGCCCGCGGTCGAAAGGATCGCGGACAAAAGCGCGCCGAAGAACAGGACCTGCACCGCGAGCGGCATGCGCTCGAGGATCAGCGTGGGCAGGATCAGCTGGTAGTCCTTGTCCATCAGGCGCTCGACCATCGGCGGATCGATGAGCGAGGCCGCGGAGACCAGGAAGATCGGGATCAGCGCGATCACGAAATAAAGGAGACCGCCGAGGATCGAGGCGCGCACCGCGATCGATTCGTCCTTCGCGCTCATCACGCGCTGCAGAACGTCTTGCTGCGGAATGGAACCGAACATCACGATGAGCGCCGCCGAGATCCACGCGAGCACCGATTTCGCATTGGCCTCGGGAAGGAACTGCAGGCGATCGGCGGTCGCGGCCGCTTCGATCACCTTGCCCGCACCTCCAGCGAGGTCGGAGACCACCCATGCGACGTAAAGCATCCCCACGATGATCACCATCGCCTGGAAGAAGTCGGTGAGTGCCACCGACCACATGCCGCCGGCCATCGTATAAAGGAGAACGATGCCCGCGCCGATCGCGATGCCCGTGCGCATGTCGATCGCGCCGCCTGAAAGAACGTTGAAGGCCAAGCCGAGCGCCACGAACTGTGCGGCGATCCATCCGAGATAGGAGAAGGCGATGCACAGCGACAAGACGACCTCGGACTTGCGATCGTAGCGCTGGCGAAAGTAGTCGCCCAGCGTGAGGAGATTCAACCGGAAGAACTTGCGCGCGAAGACGAGGCCCACGATCACCAGGCACGCGACCGCCGCGAACGGATCGGCGACGAGGCCGCGCAGTCCTTCCTTCCAGAACGTCGCGGGAATGCCCAGCACCGTTTCCGCGCCGAACCAGGTGGCGAACACGGTCGCGAGGACGATCGGGGTGCCGAAGCGTTTTCCCGCGACCGCGAAGTCCGCGGCGCCGCGCACGCGCGTGGCGGCGTAGAGCCCCACCGCGACGGACGCGGCGAGGTACAGCAGGATGAAAGCGACGAGGGTCAGTGCGCGGCCTGCGGACCGAAGCCCTTCACGGCGAGCGAGCCCACGATCATCCCGGTGAAGCTCGCGATGAGGCCGGCGAGCTGCGGGGGCATCAGGCCGTCGGGCTGGAAGAGCTCCATGCCGATCCACACCGTGAGGCCGAAGATCACGGCGAGTGTGCCGCCCAGGTTGGTCGCGCGCTTCCAGTACAGGCCGCACACGAGCGGCACGAAGGCACCGACGAGCGTCACCTTGTAGGCGTTCTCCACCATCTTGTAGATGCTCGCGTCGGAGTTGAGCGCGAAGAACGTCACCATGCACGTGAAGCCCACGAGCACGATGCGCATCAGCCTGAGGAACTGGGTGTCGGTGATCTTCGGGAAGAACGGCGCAGGATGTTCTCGCTGAAGCTCACCGAAGGTGCCAGCAGCGTGGCACTCGCGCAGCTCTTGATCGCCGAGAGCAGCGCGCCGAAGAACATGATCTGCGCGAAGATCGGCACCAGGGGCGACATGATCAGGTTCGGAAGGACGAGCTGCGGGTCGCCGCCTTCCTTGAGCGCGCCTTCGACCATCTTCGGATCGATGAGGCTCGCGGAATAGGCGAGGAACAGCGGGATGAAGGCGAAGAGGAAGTACAGGCAGCCGCCGAGGATCGACGAGCGCGCCGCGGTGTTCTCGTCCTTCGCCGACTGCACGCGCTGGAAGACGTCCTGCTGGGGAATCGACCCCAGCATCATGGTTATCCATGCCGCAAGGAACCAGAGCACCTCCTTCAGCTCGGGTTTGGGCAGGAGGTTGAACTTGTCGTTCGCCGACGCGTGCGCGATTACCGCGCTGGCACCGCCGGGCACGATGCCGCTCACCGCCCAGCCGATGTAGAGCATGCCCAGCACGATGATGATCATCTGGATGAAGTCGGTGATCGCCACCGAGAACATGCCGCCGAGCACCGTGTACATGAGCACCGTGGAAGCACCGATGACCATCCCCCACTGCTGCGTGATCGCGCCGTCGGAGACCACGAAGAAGACCAGGCCCAGGGCCTTGATCTGCGCGCCCACCCAGCCCAGGTACGAGATCACGATGCAAAGCGTCGTGAGCGTCTCCACGCCGCGACTGTAGCGCTTGCGGTAGTAGTCGCCGATCGTGAGCAGGTTCATGCGGTAGAGCGGCCGCGCGAAGAACAGGCCCACGAGGATCAGGCAGAGGGAGGAGCCGAACGGGTCGGCGATGATTCCCGAGAAGCCTTCCTTCATGAAGGTCGCCGGGATGCCGAGCACCGTTTCGGAGCCGAACCAGGTCGCGAACACCGTGGCCGTGACGATGTACATCGGCAGGCGGCGCCCCGCGATCGCGAAGTCCTTGGAGTTGTGCACCCATTTGGCCGCGTAGATGCCGATCGCGACCGAAATGATCCAGTAGATGATGACGAACCAGAAGAGCATGGGACTTCCCGGCGGTAAAAATCGGGGTGATTCTAACCCGGCGGGGATTGCGGCGCTCTCCTGCAGAACGGACAATGCCGCGTGTCCGCGATCCACCTCGAAGCCGTCTCCAAGCACTGGGATACCGTTCGCGCCGTCGATTCGGTTTCCTTCTCGGTCGAACCCGGCTCGTTCGTGGTCCTGCTCGGCCCGTCCGGTTGCGGCAAGTCCACCACGCTTCGCCTCATCGCCGGCCTCGATGTGCCCACGGCCGGAACCATCCGCATCGGCGGCAAGGACGTCACGCACGCCCCACCCGCAGAGCGCGGCATCGCGATGGTGTTCCAGTCGTATGCGCTGTTTCCGCACCTCACGGTCGCGCAGAACATCACGTTCGGGCTCGAAGTGCGCAAGGTCGCGGGTGCGGAGCGCGAGAAGCGCCTCGCCCGCGTGGCCGAACTGCTGGGCCTGGGGGCACTCCTCGCGCGCAAGCCCTCGCAGCTCTCCGGCGGCCAGCAGCAGCGCGTGGCGCTGGGCCGCGCGATCATCGCCGAAGCGCCGGTGTGCCTCATGGACGAACCCCTTTCGAATCTCGATGCGCAACTGCGCGGCGAGATGCGCCGCGAGATCCGCGGCCTGCAACGGCGCCTGGGCATCACGATGGTGTACGTGACGCACGACCAGACCGAAGCCATGACGATGGCCGACCGCGTGGTGCTGATGCGCGCCGGCCGCATCGAGCAGATGGGCACGCCCGAGGAGCTCTACGAGCGTCCCGCCACCGCCTTCACCGCGTCGTTCATCGGCGCGCCGCCCATGAACCTGATGACGGTCGGCGGCGCCACCATCGGCGTGCGCCCCGAGGACCTGCGGCTTTCATCGGACGGACTCGCGGGCGTGGTCGAATCGGTCGAGTACCTGGGCGCCGATTCGCTCGTCGCGGCGAAGGTGGATGCGCAAGTCGTGCTGGTGCGCGTTCCCGGCCACGCGACCGTTCGCGCTAGCGACACCGTACGAATCAATTGGGACAAGCAACACGAGCACCGCTTCGACAACAACGGAGGAAGAAAATGAGAACCGCTTTGGGGAGCATCTGGAAGCCGCTGGCCGCAATCGCCGCATCGACGGCGCTGGCCGCGGCCGCGCAGACTGAAATTACTTTCTACTACCCGGTCGCCGTCGGCGGCCCCATCACCAAGACCATCGACCAGATGTCGGCGGACTTCGAGAAGGAAAACCCCGGCATCAAGGTGAAGCCCGTCTACGCGGGCACGTACCAGGAGACGCTGGTGAAGGGCATCACGGCGCACAAGAGCGGCACACCGCCCACCACCGCGATCCTCCTCTCCACCGACATGTACACGCTGATCGACGAGGACGCGATCGTGCCCTTCGAGGACGTCTCGAACACGGCCGACGACAAGGCGTGGGTGAAGAGCTTCTATCCGGCGTTCATGGCCAACAGCCAGACGGGCGGCAAGACCTGGGGCATTCCGTTCCAGCGCTCGACGATCGTCCTGTACTGGAACAAGGAGCTCTTCAAGGAAGCGGGGCTCGATCCGAACAAGGCGCCCGCCAACTGGAAGGAAATGCTCGAGTACGCGCAGAAGCTCACGAAGCGCGACCCATCGGGCAACGTGACGCAATGGGGCGTGCAGATTCCCTCGTCGGGTTTCCCGTACTGGCTCTTCCAGGGCCTCACCACGCCCAACGGCGTGGAGCTCATGAACGCCGCCGGCACCGAGACCTACTTCGACAAGCCCGAAGTGGTCGAGGCGCTGCAGTACTGGGTGGACCTGGGCCGCAAGCACAAGGTGATGCCCACGGGCGTGATCGAGTGGGGCACCACGCCCAAGGACTTCTTCGAGAAGAAGGTCGCGATGATATGGACCACGACGGGCAACCTCACCAACGTGAAGAACAACGCCAAGTTCGATTTCGGCGTCGCGATGCTGCCGGCTTCCAAGCGCCGCGGCTCGCCCACGGGCGGCGGCAACTTCTACGTCTTCAAGAAGGCGACGAAGGAGCAGCAGTCCGCGGCGGTGAAGTTCGCGAAGTTCATGACGCAGCCGGAGCGCGCAGCGCAGTGGGGCATGGACACGGGCTACGTCGCGGTGCGCCCGGATGCCTGGGCCACGGCGAAGATGACCGAGTACGTGAAGGGCTTCCCGGTCGCCTCCGTCGCGCGTGACCAGTTGCAGTTCTCGGTCGCGGAGCTCTCGACGCACGACAACCAGCGCGTCACCAAGGCGCTCAACGACGGCATCCAGGCTTCCCTCACGGGTGCCAAGGAACCGGCGGCGGCGATGAAGGACGCGCAGGCCGAAGCAACGCGGATCCTGAGGTCGTACAAGTAGTGAAGCCGCTCCACGGCTGGCTGCTCCTGCTGCCGGCCGTCGCACTCCTCGCGCTGTTCACGCACTGGCCCATCGTGGCCACCGTGTGGGACAGCTTCTTCGCGACCCCGAAGGGCGGCCGTCCCGCGCCCTTCGTGGGGCTCGAGAACTACGCCGTGATGGTCGCGGACGAGGTGTTCTGGAAATCGCTGTGGAACAACCTGTGGTTCGCGCTGGGCACGATTCCGATTTCGATCGCGCTCGCGCTGGCCATGGCGCTGTGGGTGAACTCCGCGATGCGCGGCCGCACGTGGCTGCGCATGGCGTTCTTCACGCCGACGATCCTGCCGATGATCGCGGTGGCGAACATCTGGATCTTCTTCTACACGCCGCAGTACGGATTGCTCGAGCAGATCACCGGACTCTTCGGCGTGTCGGGCCGCAACTGGCTGGGGAGCGAATCGACCGCGCTCGCCTGCGTGATGGTGGTCGCGATCTGGAAGGAAGCCGGGTTCTTCATGATCTTCTACCTCGCGGCCCTCCAGCAGATCCCGCCCTCGCTCGCGGAAGCGGCGGCGATCGAAGGCGCGCCGCGCGGCTACTACCTGCGGCGCGTGGTGCTGCCGCTGCTCATGCCCACGACACTCTTCGTGATGGTCAACGCCGTGATCAACGCCGTGCGCATGGTCGATCACATCGTGGTGATGACGCGCGGCGGGCCCAACAACGCCACGTCGCTGCTGCTCTATCACGTGTACCAGGTGGGCTTCGTGTTCTGGGACACGGGCTATGCGGCCGCCCTCACCGTGGTGCTGCTCGTGGTGCTGGGGTGCGTCGCGATCGGGCAGTTCGTGTTCCTGGATCGCAAGGTGCACTACCAGTGAGACTCTACGAACCCAGGGGCTGGGCGCTCGGGCTCGAGACCGCGGCCGCGTGGCTGCTGGGACTGCTGTGGATCCTGCCGCTCGTGTATGCCGTGTGGACGGCGTTCCATCCGCCGGAGTTTTCCGCGAAGTTCGTGCTCGGCGCGCCGCTCACGCTGGAGAATTTCCGCCGCGCCTGGGAAGCCGCGCCCTTCGCGCGCTACTTCCTCAACAGCTTCATGCTGGTGACGATGGTGCTCGCCGCGCAGTTCCTGCTGTGCACGCTCGCCGCGTACTCCTTCGCGCGCTACGAGTTTCGCGGCAAGGAGATCGTCTTCCTGCTGGTGCTCGTGCAGCTGATGATCATGCCCGACGTGCTGATCGTCGAGAACTACCGCACGATGGCGCGCCTGGGCGTGCTCGATTCGATTCCCGCGGTGGGCCTGCCCTACTTCGCTTCCGCGTTCGGGATCTTCCTTCTGAGGCAGGCGTTCAAGACGGTGCCGCGCGAGCTCGACGAGGCCGCGCGCGTCGAAGGCGCGGGGCCGCTCACGGTGCTCTGGCGCGTGTACGTGCCGCTCGCCAAACCGATCTATCTCGCCTACGGCCTGGTCTCCGTGAGCCACCACTGGAACAACTTCCTCTGGCCGCTCATCGTCACCAACTCCGTCACGTCGCGCCCCGTCACGGTGGGCCTGCAGGTGTTCTCCTCGGGCGACCAGGGCATCGATTGGTCCGTGATCACCGCGGCCACGCTGCTCACTTCCGCGCCGCTGCTCCTGGGCTTCCTCCTGTTCCAGCGCCAGTTCGTGCAGTCGTTCATGCGCGCCGGGATTCGCTAGAGGCCGTAGCCGATCTCCTGCGCGAGGATCGCGCGCGTGATCGCTTCGCGGGCTCCGAGGGGTTCGGCCTTGGTCGGCGTCACGTTCATCGCGAAGTAGGCGACCGGCACACCGCGCCGCTCGACCCAGCCGACCCACCAGGCCACGGGCTCGCGCACCGCGCCCGTCGTGCCGGTCTTCGCGTAGAGCGTGAGTCCGCCGGCGGTCTCCTCGATGCGCAGCGCGTCGCGCACGAGGCGCCGCGACCTGGCACTCACCGGAAGCCTTCCCTCCTCGAGCTTCCTCAGGAACTCCATCTGCTCCATCGCGCTCACGCGAAGGCCGCCCTGCAGCCAGAAATGCTCGATGCCGCCCTCGATGCTCTGGTTGCCGTACTCGAACTGCGCGAGCCACTCCTTCATGCGCGCCTTGCCCGTGCGATGGGCCACCTCCTGGAACATCCACGCGACGCTGTCCTTCATGCCGGAGTCGAGCGTGTGGTCGCGCTCGAGCGCCGCGCGCGGCTTCGGGTGGCCATCCCACCGGAACACCTCGCGCTCGTCGCGGATCGATCCCACCTCGAGGCCGATCAGCGCGTTCGGGATCTTGAACGTCGAGGCCGGCAGGTAGCCGTGGCGAACGCGGACCACGTTGTGGACGCCGTAGCTGTTCGCCTCCGGGTCGAAGAGGACGAAGGTGCCCTCGACGCCGTACGCGGCGAAATGACGCTTCCAGTCGTGGCGCAGGACCTGGTCGGCGGCGGTGGCGTTGAGTCCTGCAAGCAGCATCAACAGCGAGGGCGCGAAGCGCTTCAATTCCGAGACTCCCATGTGGAATATTCGGCGAAAGCGTGCGTGGCGAATCTGGCAAACTTCTGGCCTTCTTCAGAGCGATTCGGGCATGCGGCTCATCACCTGGAACATCCAGTGGGGCAGGGGCGTCGATGGGCGAGTGGACCTCCCGCGCGTGGCCTCGCACGTGCGCGCCCTCGGCGACTTCGACGTGATGTGCTTCCAGGAGGTCGCGGACAACTACCCCGATCTCGGCGGCAACGACGACGCCAACCAGTTCGCGATCCTTGCCGCGCTGTTTCCCGGGTACGCCGCGCTCGAGGGCATTGCGCTCGACGTGGGCGGCGGCACGAAGCGCAAGCGCTTCGGCAACATGATCCTCACCAGGCTTCCGGTCCACTCGGTGCGCCGGCACGCGTTGCCCTGGCCCGCCGATCCGCAGATGGATTCGATGCCGCGCATGGCGATCGAGGCCGTGGTGCAGGCGCCGTTCGGCCCGCTGCGCGTGACCACGACGCACCTCGAGTACTACTCGGACGTGCAGCGCATGGCGCAGGCGCGGTGGCTCCGGGAGATGCACGCCGAAGCGTGCGAACGTGCGCTGCACGGCAAGAATGTTCCACCCGGCGACTCAAACGCCACGTTCAAGCCCACGCCCCAGCCGACCGCGGCGATCCTCACCGGGGACTTCAATTTCCCGCCCGAGGCGCCCGAGCACCCGGCGATCCAGGAACCGCTCGCCGGGGGCGCCCCGCGCTACCGCGACGCCTGGCGCCTCGTGCACGGCGACCGCCCGCACGACCCCACCTTCTGCCTGCACGACCATTCGTGGAAACCCACCCCGTATTGCTGCGACTTCGTTTTCGTCAGCGAGGGGCTTGCCGTACACTCAATAAAAATCGATGGCGCCACGCAGGCGTCCGACCATCAACCGGTGATGCTCGACATCGCCTGAGAGGCAAAATATGTCTACGCGCACAATCAACATGACGGAACCCGTCCAGGACTACCTCATCTCGCATTCGCTGCGCGACCACCCGGTGCTCGCGGAGCTGCGGAAGGCGACCGCGTCGCTGGAAATGGCGCGCATGCAGATCTCGCCCGAGCAGGGCCAGTTCATGCAGTTCATGGCGCGAGCGATCGGTGCGAAGCGCTGCATCGAGGTGGGGGTATTCACCGGCTACAGCGCGCTCGCCGTGGCCCTGGCCCTTCCCGACAGCGGCAAGATCGTCGCCTGCGACGTGAGCGACGAATGGACCTCCATCGGCCGGACGCACTGGGAGAAGGCCGGCGTCACGGGCAAGATCGACCTGCGCCTGGCGCCCGCCACGCAAACGCTCGACGCGATGCTCGCCGCGGGTGAAGCGGGGAAGTACGACTTCGCGTTCATCGACGCCGACAAGGGTGCGTACCTCGATTACTACGAGCGCATCCTCAAGCTGCTGCGCCTGAACGGCATCATGCTCGTGGACAACACGCTGTGGTCGGGCCGCGTCGCGGACCCCGCGAACAACGAACCGGATACGGTGGCGCTGCGCCGGTTCAACGACTTCGTGCACAAGGACGAACGCGTGGGCATCGCGATGCTGCCCGTCGGCGACGGCCTCACGCTGCTGCGCAAGCGCTAAGGGCCCCGCGGCTTGGACCTGAAACTGAAGGGCAAGCTCGCCCTCGTGACGGGCAGCACGGCCGGCATCGGCCGCGCGATCGCCGCACAGCTCGGGCGCGAAGGCGCGCGCGTGATCGTGAACGGGCGCAAGGCCGATGCGGTGAAGACCGCGTGCGATGAGCTCGCGAAGGAGACGGGCGGAAAGTACATCGCCTTCGCCGGCGACCTCTCGCTTGCCCCTGAGGCCGAGCGCGTCGTCCGCGAGAACCCCGGCATCGAGATCCTGGTGAACAACCTGGGCATCTTCGAACCCAAGGCCTTCGAGCAGATTCCCGACGAGGACTGGCGCCGCTTCTTCGAGGTGAACGTGCTCTCGGGCGCGCGCCTCGCGCGGCTGGTGCTGCCGGCGATGAAGAAGGCCGACTGGGGCCGCATCATCTTCATCTCGAGCGAGAGCGGGGTGCAGATTCCCGCGGAGATGATCCACTACGGCATGACCAAGACCGCGCAGCTCGCGATCTCGCGCGGCCTGGCCGAGAGCGTGGCCGGGACGGGCATCACGGTGAACGCGGTGCTTCCGGGGCCGACGAACTCGCGCGGCGTCGGTGATTTCGTCGAGGCGCTGGCGAAGGAACAGGGCACGACCTTCGAGGCGTTCGAGAAGGAGTTCTTCAAGAGCGTGCGGCCCACCTCGCTCATCAAGCGCTTCTCGACGCCGGAGGAAATCGCCACGATGGTCGCTTACGTCGCGAGCCCGCTCGCCTCGTCGACCACGGGTGCGGCGCTGCGCGTGGACGGCGGCACCACCAAGAGCGCGTTCTGACCTGCTGAGCCGCGCTCAGCGAAACAGGTAGGCCACGACCATCGCGCCCAGCACCACCGCGATCGCGAGCAGGATCCACGTCTGGCGGCGCTGTGCGGCTTCGAGCTTCACGAGCGCGGCCTCGAGCCGCTGCGGCGTGTCGTCGGTGAGCACGCGGTGCACGAGCCTTGGCAGCTGCGGCAGCGACTTCGCCCAGAGCGGCGCCTCGTCCCTCATCTGCTTCATGAATCCCGCCGGTCCCGCCTGGTCGTTCGCCCAGCGCTCGAGGATCGGCTGCGCGGTGCGGCGAAGGTCGAGGCTCGGGTCGAGCTGCCGGCCGAGGCCTTCCACCTGGAGGAGCGTCTTCTGCAGCAGGACGAGCTGCGGCTGCACCTGCACGTTGAAGCGCCGCGACACTTCGAAGAGGCGCATCAGCACCTTGCCGAAGTAGATCTCCTTCAACGGCCGGTCGAAGATCGGCTCGCACACGGAGCGCACCGCGCTTTCCAGCTCATCGACGCGCGTGTCGCGCGGCACCCAGCCCGCTTCCACGTGCGCGACCGCGACCTTGTGGTAGTCGCGCTGGAAGAACGCCATGAAGTTGAGCGCGAGGTAGTTCTTGTCGGCATCCGAGAGCGTTCCCATGATCCCGAAATCCACGCCGCAGTAACGCCCGTCGCGCGCGACGAGGATGTTGCCCGGGTGCATGTCGGCGTGGAAGAAGCCGTCGCGGAAGACCTGCGTGAAGAAGATCTCCACGCCGTCGCGCGCGAGCTTCGGGATGTCGATGTTGAGGCGGTTCAATTCCGCGACGTCGTTCACCGCGATGCCGTCGATGCGCTCCATCACCATCACGTCGCGGTTGCACCAGTCCCAGTAGACCTCGGGAACGATGAGCAATCGCGCATCGGCGAAGTTGCGCCGCAACTGGCTCGCGTTGGCCGCCTCGCGCACGAGGTCGAGCTCGTCGCCGATGATGTGCTCGAACTCGCGCACGACCTCGCGCGGGCGCAGGCGCCGGCCGTCGGCGGAAAAAGTCTCGACGAGCCACGCCGCGTTGTAGAGCAGCGAGACGTCCTTCGCGATCGTCCTGTCGATTCCGGGACGCAGGATCTTCACCGCCACCTCGCGGCCGTCGGGCAGCGTCGCGAAATGCACCTGTGCGACCGACGCGCTCGCCACCGGCTTCATGTCGAACGTGCGGAACACTTCCGAATGCGGCTTCCCATAGGCGCGCGCGAGCGCGGCGGTCACCTGGTCCTCGGGAAACGGCGGCACGTTGTCCTGCAGCTTCGCGAGCTCGGTGGTGATGTCCTCGGGAATGAGGTCGGGGCGCACGGAAAGCAGCTGCCCGAATTTCACGAACACGGGACCGAGCGATTCGAACGCGCGACGCATGCGTTCGCCCCGGCTGCGCGAGCCGTCGACGCGGTGCCGGAGCAGGGTGGAAAGGATGCGGATGAGACGGAAGATTCGCATGCAGCCCCGATTGTACCGATGCTATCCTCGACGCATGACGTACCACGCCGACCGCCCGTTCACTCTTTACTTCGTCCGCCACGGAGTGACCGAGGTCAATTTCAAGGGGCTGCGCTGCGGCGGGGACCTCGACGTCCCTCTCATGGACGTGGGCTGCGACCAGGCCTACCTGCTCGCCAAGCAGATCTCCCGGATGGAGCTGGGCATCGGCATCATCGTCGCGGGCTCGCTCATCCGCACGCGCCAGACCGCCTCGATCATCAGCGGCGTGCTGGGAAATATTCCAGTTGAAATAGAACCGTTGCTCAACGAGCGGCGCCTGGGCCAGTGGAACAAGCGGCCGATCGAGGAAACGGAAGAGGCCCTGAAGAACAACGTGCCGCCGCCCGGCGGCGAAGCGGAGGAAGAGTTCGAGTTGCGCGTCTCGCGCCTGCTCGACCGCTTGCGACCCTACCTCGAACGCCGCCCGCTACTCGTGAGCAGCAAGGGCGTGGGCCGCGTGATGAACCAACTCCTCGGCGGCGAAGAGCGCATGCAGGTGGGCAACGGCGAGGTCGTCGAATTCGCGCTCTCCCCCACCGGCGGACACATCAAGCTTCGCGTCAGCCGGCCGCACCAGGTCTAGCGACCTAGGCCACCCGCAGGGTGGCGATGTTGTGGGGCTGCTCCTTGCGCGGCTTCGCATGCAGCACGGTCCATTCGCCGCACCCTCCTACCGCGCTGCCCACCAGCCACTCGTGGATGAACCAGTTCTGGTTGCGATCCGAGAGCACCGGCGTGTGCCCCGTGTCGGGCACGTGCATGAGCGTCACGTTGCCCGAGGCCTTCATCTTCTTGATGGTCATCGGCAGCAACGCGTCCGAGAGCATCCCGTGGATGAGCATCACCGGGCACTTGATGCGGCGCCAGTGCTTCCACTGGTCGAGGCTGTCCTTCGCGTCCTCGCGATAGGCCTGGAGCGCGCGCACGTCGTGGCGATACACGCGCCCGCCGTCCTCGTCCGACCAGCGCGTCTGGTGGAAGGTGACGTTGAAGCGGATGTCGTCGCTGATCGGTCCGTCGTTCTTCTGCGAGGCGCCGATCTTGCGCAGCAGGTCGCCCGGATCGCGGAAGACGTAGTGGCGCGCGAGCGTCTGCGAGCGGCGCTTGCGGCGCTTCTTCGGAATGAACGGGCCGATGTCGTTGAGGATCAGCTTGTCGACGAGATTTGGATACCTCGCGACGAGCTCGATGGCCGCACTGCCGCCCAGTGACGAGCCCAGGAGGATCACCGGCCGTCCGCCCAGGTGCTCGATCAGCTGCTTCAACTGCTCGACGTAGGTCCCGAGCGAGTAGTCCTTCTCATCGGCCATCCACGCCGAGCGCCCGCGGCCCACCCAGTCCATGCAGACGACGCGGTACTTGTCCGAGAGGTCCGCGGCGAGATAGTTGAAGCGCATCGCCGTGTTGGCGACACCGCCGCAGCACACCACCGTCTGGCGATCGGGATCGCCCCAGTCGGTATAGGCCACCTTGACGGGATAGCGCTTGCGAAAGCGGGGGGCGACCTTGCGCTGCAGCTGCTCGGGATGCCAGTAGTCGAAATGGCGCAGGTCGAAGCGGTCGTGGAAACGTCCCACCACGCGCTTGGCGATGTCCATGTAATCGTCCCACGTCGCGATGACGCGACGCCTGCCGGGGATGGGCGGTTCCCAATCCGGGTCGTGGCGCGGTGCGCGTGCGCCGCGCTCCGTGCCGGGTTGCTTCCGGGCCATTTAGGCCTCCTCTTTGTCGTACCCCAGAGCTGTGCGGCGGCCGGCGCGTTCGCGCTCTCTCTGCCGCAATACGTCGATCATGACGTTGAATGTCCGGGCGAGTTGTCCCACCTCATCGTTGGAGCGGACTGCAATATTGGCGTTGGCGTAGTCGCCGCTCTTCAGGGCGTGGGCGGCGAGCGTCAGTTGTTCGATCGGGCGCACGATGGTGCGCGCGAAGATCATCGCGAGGAGCAGGAAGACCGCGCCCACGAGTGCCACCGACAGCAGCACGTTCTGGAAGAGCGCGTTGAGCGGTGCCGCGAAGTAATCGCGCGACTCGGACACCACCACCGTCCATTCCGTGCCGGGGACGGGCGCGAAGCCCGCGATCTCCTCGCGCTTGTTCACCGTCGAGTTGTAGCTCACGTTGCCCGAGATCGACAGGCCCACGGCGACCTTCTCGAGCTCGGGCTGGTTGATCGAGTCGATGGTGTTCTTGCGGAAGCGCTGGTCGTCCTTGATCTCGTCGACCACTTCCTTCTTGAGCGGCATGAGGCTCGTGTAGAGCAGCTTGTCGTTCGGGTGCCAGACGATCACGCCGTCCTCGTCCACGAGGAACGGGATGCGGTCCTGGCCGAGCTGCGCGCCCTTGAGGATCGTGCCGATCGGGGCCGCGAGGATGCGCAGGACCACCGCGCCGATCACGGTCTTGCCGTCGGCCGCGAACACCGGGTTCGAGAAGAAGACGCCGGGCGCGCCCGCGACGGAGCCCACGATGATGCCGGTCATGAAGGGCTTGCCGGTCATCGCGACGCGGAAGTATTCGCGGAACTGGAACTTGCGCCCCATCACCTGCGGGTCGCTCGACACGACCGCGGTGCCGCTCGGGTCCATCACCATCGCGAGCTGCACGTCCGGGTTGGACTTGATGAGGCCGTCGAGCTTGACCTTCAGCGCGGCCTTGCCGGCTTCGGTGGGCGGCCGCGAGAGGAATTCGACGAAGTCCGCGTCGGTGCCCAGGTAATTGGCGAGGTTGCGGCTGTCGCCCACGAGCTGCCCGATGTGCTTCGCGT
The DNA here is from genome assembly GCF_013003985.1 of Usitatibacter palustris. Lineage (GTDB taxonomy): Bacteria > Pseudomonadota > Gammaproteobacteria > Burkholderiales > Usitatibacteraceae > Usitatibacter > Usitatibacter palustris. The sequence goes on from NZ_CP053073.1 coordinate 3,772,710, forward strand.
TGCTGCCGGCGATCTGCTCGAGGTTGCGCAGCTCGTTGGCGCTCACCGCCTCGGTCGTGCCGTTGAGGTTGTAGTAAGCCGTGATCAGCATGGGTGCCAGCGCGGTCGCGATCATCGCGAGCGTGAGCTTGATCGCGATCGGCCAGGAGCCGGGGCGAACGAGCGCGCGGCCGAAGCGCGAGAGCTTCGCCTTGAGCTGGCGCGGCGTGCTGAACGCGGCGATCCAGCTGTCGCCACCGCCCGCGGTGTATTCGTCGTCGCTCGCGAGCAGCGCATCCTGCAGGCCGAGCGTTCCCGAGTGATTCGCGAACAGGGCGGCGCGGAACTGGTTCATGTCCTGCGGCCGGTCCTTGGGGTGGAGCTTCAGCGCCCAGTCGATGGCGCGCAGGAACTCGACGCTGAACTTCCCCTGGCAGAGCAATTCAGCGCTCGGCAGCGGATCTTCGGGCGCCATGCGCTCGGGCGCCTCGATGGGCTTCTTGCCCGTGACCATCCAGAAGAGCGTGGCGCCCATCGCATAGATGTCGGTCCACGGGCCCTGGCGGCCGCCGCCCGCGTATTGCTCGATCGGGCCGTAGCCGGGCGTGACGACCGCGGCGACATCGGCCGCCTCGCTCGCCGTCTGGCGCGCCGCGCCGAAGTCGAGCAGCACCAGGCTGCCGTCCTCGTCGCGCATGTAGATGTTGTCGGGCTTGATGTCGCGGTGCAGGTAGCCCGCGCGATGCACGACCGCGAGGCCGTCGAAGAGCGGCGCGAACAGCGTGACGATCTCGTGCTCGGAGACGTTCGCGCGCTTCTTGCGCCAGGTCTTGAGCGACTGGCCGCGCTCGTACTCGAGCACCATGTACGCGGTCTTGTGCGCTTCGAAGAAGCGCGCCACGCGCACGATGTGCGGATGGCGGAAGGTCGCGAGCGTGCGCGCCTCGATCAGGAACGCGTCGAGGCCGTTCTGGTAGAACTCCTGGTCGTCGTCGGCCCGGGCCGACACCGTGTTGTCGACGGTGCGGTAGGCGAAGTCTTCGGGCAGGTATTCCTTGATGACGACCTTGGCATTCAGGTTCACGTCGGTCGCGGCATAGGCGATGCCGAAGCCGCCCTGGCCCAGGACCGCGTCGATGCGGTATTCGTACAGCCGGAAGCCGACCGGCAGGCTGTTGCTGGGGGCGGCAGGTTTCGCCTGTAACGCGCGCCGGGGCTCGTTGGCCGCCGGTTCGGCCCCGGCACCCGGGTCCATGAACGTCCTCTCGCCGTCCTCGCCGTGCGCGAGTGCGGTCGGGTCGACCATGGTCCTGGTGTCGGGCTGGGTGCGTTCGGGCGGGGTCGCGGGGAGGGTGCGGTCGGACGCGCGACCAGGCTGGGTGCGGTCCGCTACAGAGGCGTGGGCGGTGTTCGGGAGGGTCCGATCGTCGTCGGAAAAAGCGCGCAGGCGGGCCTGCTGGTCGGCATCGACCAGGGTCTTTTCCGCGCCGCTTTTGGGGTTCTCGGACAACTCGTTCTCCCTGCGTCCGTGCGCCTATGACCCGGACTTCGCAAACCTACCACAAAATCTGTCAGCCAGACTGTGAACCAGCGCACCAAAACCCTCGGCTAGACAACCACTTACGTCTAATCCTTGAGGAATTGGACAAGCCTTCGTGCTAACATCCCGTGATAACCTCCTGAGAGGGGAACGTCCGGCGCATGGGCACGATTCGCATCCGGTTCATCTTGGTGGCACTGGCGGTCGGGTTTTTCGCGATCGGGATGGCCGCTTTCCTCGATTACTTCAAGTACAAGAGCACGTTCGGGGAGACGGTGCGTTCGCGCGTCCTCGTGACGGGCCGCAACATCGAGAACACGGTGCAGGCCTCCCTTTCGGTCGGCATGCAGTTCACCGACCTCGCCACCCTCACCGACCTGATGAAGCGCGAGCTCGAAAGCGACGAGCTCACGACCGGCTTCGACGTCTTCGACCACACCGGCCAGGTGATCTACAGCACGGACCCCACGCGCGTGAAGCGCGAGGTTCCCGCGAGCTGGCTCAGGATTGCCGAGCTCACCAAGGGCACCGAGTGGAGCACCGAGGAAGGTGAAGAGCTCGTCGCCGGCATCACCCTCAAGAACAACTTCGACCTGACGGTCGGCTACCTCGCGCTGCGCTATTCGGCGGACTACGTCAGCAAGGCGACTGCGAAGGTCGGCCGCGAGATCGCGATCGCCTCGGGCCTCGCCTTCCTGGCGGTCGCCTTGATCACGCCCTTCGTGCTGATCATCGTCATCCGGCGCTTCGAGCGCGATCTCCTCGTACTGGAGTCGGCGGTGAGCCACCTCGAGGACGGGGCGGGCGCGCCGATCCCGACCGATTCGCCCTTCGGGCCGGCCATCGAGTCGATGCGCGATTCGCTATCCCAGGCAAACAAGGGCCTCGACGAAGTACGCGGCAAGCTCGACGCAGCGGGCGCCTGATGCTCGACAAGAATTACCTCTGGCGCATCTACTGGCAGCTCGCCGGCGTGATCATGGCGAGCGTGGTGGTGGGGCTCGCCGTGGTTTCGTACTTCTCGCACAGCGCTTTCCAGCGCGAGCTCGTTCCCGAGACCGAGAAGAAGGCCATCACGGTCGGCGCCTCGGTTCGCGCGCTCGTGCTCAAGGCCACGGGTGCGGGCATCCCCTTCGACTCGCTCTACGGCGTGGAGCAGACCTTCGACGAAGTGCTCGCCGAAAGTCCCGAGTTCGCGCACATCGCGCTCACCGACGCGAGCGGCCGCGTGCTCTTCACGCGCGGCAAGGAACCGCCGGCGGCGCGCGAATACTTCAGCCGTCCCGCCGTGCTCGCCGGCCTCACCTCGCCGGGCCTGCCCGTGCCCGCCGTGAAGCTCGGCGCGCTCTTCGTGGTGTCGATCCCGATCGTCGAAGCCGGCAAGACGCCCAAGGGCATGCTCCACATCGGCATCGATTCGGCGTTCGTCGACCGCGTGCTGCTCGAAGTGCTGCTCGACATCGTGGTGGTGCTGGTGGTGTCGCTGTTCTTCACGCTCGAGCTGCTGAACTTCATGGCCGGTGCCCGCCTCGCTTCGGGCCTCGGGGAATTCACGCGCCAGGTCGAGCGCATGAAGGTGGGCGACTTCACGCCGAGCGGCCGCATCCGCGTGAACGACGAGATCGGGCGGCTGCTTCGCTGGATCGATTCGGCGATCGACCACCTGAACGTGCGCTTCGAGTTCCTCCTGGGCGACTTGAACTCGAAGATGAAGAACGCCGCGCCCGCCGCGCGCGAGAAGCTCGCCGCCGCCGCGGCCGCGATGGATTCACTGCACACGCGCATGCGCTTCGGCGACGGTGCGGCGCAACAGAAGACCGAGGAAACCGACCTCAACCGCATCCGCGCGCCGCTCTTCGCGTTCATCCTCGCCGAGGAGCTCACGCGCTCCTACCTGCCGGGCTACGTGAACCAGCTGATCGTGCCGATCCCCGGGATCTCGCCGCAGGTCGTGATCGGCCTGCCGATCATGCTGTTCATGCTGATCGTGGCGCTGGGCCAGCCCTACCTGGGCGGCTGGAGCGAGCGCGTCGGGCGCCGCCAGGCGATGCTCGTGGGCGCGATCCTCGCGACGATCGGCTTCGCCGCCACCTCGCTCGCCTACAACCTCTACGACCTGCTCCTGTGGCGCTCGCTGTGCGCGCTCGGCTACGGCATGGTGTTCGTCTCGGCACAGGGCTACGTGCTCGACCGCACCGACGGCAACAACCGCGCGCAGGGCTTCGCGCTGTTCATCGGCGCGATCATGGTGGCCACCGTGTGCGGGCCTTCGATCGGCGGCATCCTCGCCGACAACATCGGCTTCCGCCTGTCGTTCGCCGTCTCCGCCGGCATGGCCTTCCTGTCGTTGCTCGCGATCGTGCGGCTGCCCAAGGAAGAGGAACGGGATGTCGACGTGCCCACCACGCGCGCGCCCAAGCTCTCCGAAGTGGTCGCCCTCATCTTCAACCGCCGCTTCATGACGCTCACGGGCCTCGCGGCGATGCCCGCGAAGATCCTGCTCACGGGCGTGTGCTTCTACCTCGTGCCGCTCTACATCGTCTCGATCGGCAACACGCAGGCGATGGCGGGCCGCATGCTCATGGTCTACGCGATCATGATGGTGCTGGTCGTGCCGTTCGCGGCCACGCAGTCGGACGCCTCCCTGCGCCGCGAGCGCTATGTGTCGCTCGGCCTCGTGATCTCGGGCCTGGGCGGATTCCTGCTGCTGGTCTCGGAGAGCTTCCTGGTGCTGTTCGGCGTGGTGTTCCTGCTCGGCCTGGGACAGGCACTCTCGATCGCGGCGCAATCGGCGCTCGTGGGCGAGCACTGCCAGGAAGAGATCAGGAAGTACGGCGCCGATGCGGTCTACGGCGTCTATCGCCTGCTCGAGCGCTTCGGCAACGTGCTCGGTCCCCTGATCGCGAGCGTGCTGGTGATCCTCTGGGGCTACCAGGGCGCCTTCGTCGCGATCAGCCTGTTCGTGTTCGTCTGCGGACTGCTGTTCGCGCTCCTGACGCGCTATGGCCCCCTCCACCACGAGGCCGCTCGATGAACACCACTTTCTTCGCGCGCATCGTGCTCGTTGCCGCCGCCGTGTGGTCGGTCGTGGTCGCGACCGACGCGCAGGCGCAAACGCGCACGAAGCCGCTGCGCATCTACGCGATCACGTTCCGCGGCATGACCGATGTCGAACGCGGGTTCCAGGACTACTTCGCCTCTCGCCGCATCCCGGTCGAGATCACCTTCAGGGACTTGAATCGCGACGCGTCGCGCATGCCCGGATTCATCGACGAGATCCGCCGCACGCGGCCCGACCTCATCTACACCTGGGGCACGTCGGTGACGCTGGGCGTGGTGGGCCCGCACGACAAGCCCGATCCGTCCAAGTACATCACCGACATTCCGGTGGTCTTCACGCTCGTCGCCTCGCCCGTGCTCGCGAAGATCGTCCCCGATCTCAAGAACCCGGGCCGCAACGTGACCGGCGTCTTCCACGTGGCGCCCATCGAGGCGCAGATGCGTGCGATGGCTTCCTACCGCCCGTTCAAGTCGATCGGCATGCTCTACACGCCCACCGAGCAGAACTCCGTGGTGGTGGTCGACGAGGTGCGTGCCGTGGGCAAGAAGCTCGGCTTCACGGTGATCGCCTATCCCTTCCGGCTGGATGCGGAAAAGAAAGTGATCATCGACGGCGCGCCCGAGATGGTCCGCCAGTTGAAGAACCACCAGCGGGTCGATTGGCTCTACCTTCCGCCCGATTCGTTCCTCGGCACGCAGACGAAGAAGGTGATCATCCCCGCGGCGATGGAAGTCGGATTGCCCACCTTCGCATCGACCGAGCAGCTGATGGAGACGGGTGCGCTCACCGGCCTCGTGAGCCGCTACCACGCGATCGGCCAGTTCACGGCCTACAAGGTCGAGCAGATCCTGATCAACCGCGTGCCCGCGGACAAGATCCCGGTCGAGACCCTCACGCGCTTCTCGCTGCAGGTGAGGCTCGAGGTCGCGGAGGCGCTGAAGCTGCCGCCGCCGCTGCCGATGTTCAACTACGCCGAGTTGCTCGGCCCCGACGGGCAGGCCGCGACCAACTAGCGGTCGCGCATCAGCGCGGCAAGCAGTTCGCCGACGATCTCCGCGGTATCTTCCGACTGCGATTTGAAAACGAGCAGCGTGTTGCCGACCGTGCGCTGCAGGCGCAGGCCTTCGGCATAGAGGTGGATCTCGGCCTGCGGCGAGTACGCGATGGCCGCCGCGGGCTTCATCCCGCTCTTGAAGATGAGCCGCTGGTTGGTGAGGATGAGGTAACCCTCGCCCTGGCTGCGCGCGCCGTCGAGCGGCATCCCCTGGACCTTCGCCGAGTTCGCCACGTAGGGCTTGCCCCACTTCACGGCCACGCCATCGCGCCCTGACGTCGTCGGGCGATCGAGCATTTCGACCTGCACCGCGTAGTGCGCGATCTCGCCGGGCTGGAACTGCACCTGGCGCAGCGCCGCGTTTTCCTTGGGCACCACCGGAATGCGGCCCTGGCGGATTTCGGTGAGCACGCGAAGCTTGGAGAGGTTCTGCTTGGTGCGATCGACCTGGTCGTCGCGCAGCGCGAGGAATTTCTGGATCTTCGCGAGCTCGGCGGCTTCACCGGCGCTCAGCTTGCCGCGCGCCTGCGCATCCTTGGCCGCGGTGTTGTAGATCTCGCGGCGAAGCACGGTCTTGTCGTCGCCCGCGTCCTCGATGCCGTGATCCTCGCGCAGCTTCTCGAGCTGGGCGGCCGTCTTGGGGGTGAGCGGTCCGGTCGCGAGCTTCTTCGCTTCTTCCCGGAACTCCGCCTTCTTCTTGTCGCCGCCGAACCAATCCTTGATGCCCATCCGTCCTCCAATGTGGAACTACTCGCAGTGGTATTGCACGATCTCCGTGGCGCCGTCGAGGGAGTGGCCCAGCGTGATCGAGCCCTTCCCGCGCAGCATCGCTTCCTCGCGTCGCAGGATCACCGGCGGTTCGCCGTCGACGGTGATCCAGGTTCCGTTGGCACTCCGGTCGATCACGATGAATTTGTTCTGGCGTTGCTCGACCTCGCAGTGCGCGCGCGAGGCCATGCGGTCGGGAATCACGAGGTCGGCGGTCGCGTCGCGGCCGAGCACGAGCGAGCGGCAGTCGAGCGGCAGGCGGATGGTCTTCTCGCCGTAGACCAGGCGCAACACCGCGGCGCTGGACGTGCGCGCAGTCGTGCGCGTGGCAAGCGTGGTCTCGTCGTCCGTGCCCGACCACAGGACCTCGCAGATGCTGACCTCTTCGGCCTTGCCCTTCACGGGAATGGAATAGAGGCGGCGGCAATCCATCTTGAGCAGCGGCTCGAGGAGGTTCACGGTCTCGAGCGAGGTGATGATCTGGTTGCGCGCGGCCATCTCGGTCAGGCGCGAGGCGAGGTTCACGGTGTCGCCGAAGATGTCGCCCTCGCGCTCGACGATGGGCCCGAAGTGCAGGCCGATGCGCACGCCCATGCGAACGTTGCCCACGGGAGCGAGCTCGCTGAGATCCGTTTGCATCTCGACGGCGGCGCGCGCGGCGTCGGTTCCCTGCGAGAACACGCTCATGACCTCGTCGCCGATCGTCTTGATCACGCGCCCCTGGTGCTTGAGCGTGATCGAAGCGAACAGCTTGACGCACATGTCGATGGCCGCGTGCGCGGCGGAGTCTCCCACGGCTTCGTAGAGCTTCGTGCTGCCGCTCACGTCGGCAAACAGCACGCAGCCCCTGGCCTGTTCCTGGTCCTGCATTCACCCCCCGGTCGGAATTCGTTCGTCCCGCTCTCTCCGGAACGGCAAAAGTTTGCCACAACTACCGCTTCAACCGCTCCATGAAATCCTTGCGGAACTTGGCGACCTTGGGCTCGATGACAAAGCTGCAATACGGATTTGCGGTGCCCACGCGAGCGAAATACTCCTGGTGGTAGTCCTCGGCCTGGTAGAAACGCGACGCAGCCGTTACCTCTGTAACGACGGGATCGCGCCAGAGCTTCTGCTGCGAGAGCCGCGCGATCACTTCGCGCGCGGCCTTCTCCTGTTCCGGCGTATGGAAGAAGATCGCGGACCGGTATTGGGTGCCGACGTCGTTGCCCTGGCGATTGAGCGTGGTCGGATCGTGGACCGCGAAGAACACGGCGAGCAGGTCGCGATACGAAAGCACGGCCGGATCGAACGTCACGCGGATGACTTCCGCGTGGCCCGTGCGGCCTGTGCAGATGTCGTCGTACGTGGGGTTCTCCTTGGAGCCGCCCATGTAGCCCGACTCCACCGCTTCGACGCCCTTCAGCTGGTCGAAGACGGCCTCGACACACCAGAAACATCCGCCCGCGAGCGTGGCGACTTCGCGGACTTTCCCTTCCTCAGCCATGTTTTTGCTCCTAAACTATGTGATTGCCCGCGGGTCCAACCCTTTCGGATGACGCCCAGCGACCTTCATGCAGCCAGTCTAACCGCCACCGGGACCCCTGCCCCGCAGGAGATCTCCGGCGAGGTGCTGCTCGAGAAATACGCGAAAGGCGCCGAACGGACGCAGCGCGACGTGCGCCTGCGCGTGGCCAAGGCGCTGGCCGCGCGCGAGAAGGACGCCGACCGCGCGAAGTGGGAAGAGCGCTTCCTCGCCGCCCAGGAAGCGGGCTTCATCCCTGCGGGACGCATCGCCTCGGCCGCGGGCACTTCGCTCACCGCCACGCTGATCAATTGCTTCGTGCAACCCGTGGGCGATTCCATCACCGAACTGGTCGATGGCCGCCCGGGCATCTACACCGCGCTCGCTGAAGCCGCCGAGACCATGCGCCGCGGCGGCGGCGTGGGCTACGACTTCTCCTCGATCCGTCCCGAGGGCGCCTTCGTCCACGGGACCGCCTCGCGCGCGAGCGGGCCGGTCTCGTACATGCGCGTGTTCGATCGTTCCTGCGAAACCGTGGAATCCGCGGGCGCGCGGCGCGGCGCGCAGATGGGCGTGCTGCGCTGCGACCATCCCGACATCGAAACCTTCATCCACGCGAAAGATGAAGGCGACCTCGCCAATTTCAACATCTCGGTGGGCGTGACCGACGACTTCATGCGCGCGGTGGAGGCCGATGCCCCCGTGGAGCTCGTGCACAAGGCCGAGCCGTCGCAGGCCGTGAAGGATGCGGGCGCATACAAGCGCGGCGACGGCCTGTGGGTCTACCGCAAGGTCGCGGCGCGCGAGATCTGGGGCCAGGTGATGCGCTCGACGTACGACCATGCGGAGCCGGGCGTGGTGTTCCTCGACCGCATGAACCGCGACAACAACCTGCACTACTGCGAGACGATCGAGTCGACGAACCCTTGCGTGACCGCAGACACGTGGGTCATGACGTCTGACGGTCCGCGGCAGGTATCGGAGCTGCTCGACACGCCCTTCGAGGCAGTCGTGGGCGGGCGCGCGTACCAAACAGTTTCGACTGGCTTTTTCAAGACGGGAACGAAGCCGGTGTATCGACTTCGCACTCGCGAGGGCCATTCGGTTCGCCTCACTGCCGATCACCCCGTCCTTCGTGTCTGGCATTCGACGCGCTATCGACTCGAGAGCGAGTGGGCCGCCGCCAGCGAACTGAAGTCGGGCGACCAGATTGGCATTCACAACCATCGGGAGACGGTGCGATGGGAGGGCGCGCATTCGTTCCAGGAAGGCTACCTCGTCGGGCTGCTTGTCGGGGATGGCCATCTCCACAAGGAAGGCGCCGTGCTCGGTGCATGGGATCCCGACTTCGCACGAGAGGCTAACGGCGGCGTTCGGCTGTCGCCGGGCGTCGCATCAATGATGCAAGCGGCTTACGACGCCGCATGCACCCTGCCCCATCGCGCGGATTTCTCGGGATGGGTTGAGGTTCCTCGTACGCGAGGGCATTTCAGGCTTCAACTCGCATCGTTGCGCGACCTTGCCGGGGAACTCGGGATGGTTATCGGCCACAAGAAGGTCACGGCGGCCATCGAGCGAACGTCATCGCGTTTTCATCAGGGATTTCTTCGTGGTTTCTTCGATGCCGATGGATCCGTACAAGGCTCGCAGGAGAAAGGCGTATCTGTGCGCTTGGGACAGGTAAGCCTGCCGTGCCTCGAGGCAGTGCAGCGGATGCTGCTGCGACTGGGCATCGCATCCACCATCTATAAGGATCGGAAGGCTGCTGGTGAAGGACTCTTCCCGGATGGACGGGGTGGCCATCGCCTGTATCCAACGCAAACGGCGCATGAACTCGTGATTAGCGGCCAGAACATCGCGCGCTTCGCCGACGTCATCGGCTTTTCGGATGTAGAGAAGCAGGAGCGGCTCGATGCATCGTTGGCAGGCTACGTCAGGACGCTGAATCGGGAACGGTTTTTGGCGACTTTCGAGTCGCTCACTCCGGAAGGAGTCGAGGATGTGTTTGATGTCGAGGTATCGGACGTTCATGCGTTCGATGCCAATGGCTTGTACGTGCACAACTGCTCCGAGCAGCCCCTGCCCCCGTACGGCTGCTGCTGCCTCGGCTCGATCGACCTCGTGCGTTTCGTGCGCGAGCCCTTCGCCGCCAACGCGAGCTTCGACTTCGCGGCCTTCGCGCAGAACGTGGCGGTGAGCGTGCGCATGCTCGACAACGTGCTCGATGTCACGCCCTGGCCGCTGGATGCGCAGCGCGCCGAGGCCATGGCCAAGCGGCGCGTGGGCCTCGGGTTCACGGGGCTGGGCGATGCGCTGCTGATGCTGCGCCTGCGCTACGACACGCAGGAGGCGCGCGACATGGCGGCCCGCATCTCGGAAGCGATGCGCGACGCGGCGTACGAAGCATCGGTGGAGCTCGCGAAGGAGCGCGGCGCGTTCCCGCTCTTCAATGCCGACCTCTACCTCTCGGGCGGCAATTTCGCTTCGCGCCTGCCCGCGGCGTTGAAGGAACGCATTCGCAAGCACGGCCTGCGCAACTCGCACCTGCTCTCGATCGCGCCCACCGGCACGATCAGCCTCGCCTTTGCCGACAACGCCTCCAACGGCATCGAGCCGCCGTTCTCGTGGACCTACACGCGCAGGAAGCGCATGCGCGACGGCACGCACAAGGAGTTCCGCGTCGAGGATCACGCGTGGCGCCGCTATCGCCATGCGCACGGCGCGAACGCGCCGCTGCCCGCGTACTTCGTCACCGCGCTCGAGATCTCCGCGCAATCGCACATGCAGATGGTCGCCGCCGTGGCGCCGTTCATCGACACGAGCATTTCGAAGACGGTGAACGTGCCCGAGGACTATCCGTACAAGGACTTCGAAGGTCTCTACCTTTCCGCTTGGAAGGCGGGCCTCAAGGGGCTCGCCACCTATCGGCCCAATGACGTGATCGGCGCCGTGCTGACCGCAACACCCGCACCCGCCACCGCGCCCGCGGTGCCGGCGGCGCCCGCGCCCACCGCGACCGATGGCGCGAACCACCGCCTCGCGATCAAGAAGTTGCCCGAGCCCGTGCTCGCGAGCCTGCGCTGGCCGGGCCGGCCCGAGCTGCCCGAAGGCAACCCGGCGTGGACGTACATGATCGACTCACCCTTCGGCCGCTTCGCGCTCTTCGTGGGCCACGTCGAAGGCGAGGATGCGCGCGCGTTCCCGTTCGAGGTGTGGGTCAACGGCGCCGAGCAACCGCGCGGCCTGGGTGCCGTGGCGAAGACGCTCTCGATGGACATGCGCGCCAACGACCGCGCGTGGCTGCGCATGAAGCTCGAGGCACTCGCGCAGACGGCGGGGGACGACGCGTTCGAGATGCGCTTCCCGCCCAACGGGGAAGTGAAGGCCGTGCCCGGCGTGGTCTCGGCGATGGCGCAGATCGTGCGGTGGCGCTGCGAGAAATTGAAGGTGTTCGATGCACCCGGATCCCTGCCCGTGCTCGATGCGATGTTCAGCGTCGAGGAGCCGCGCACGGGAACCGACGGCACGCTCTCGTGGACCGTGGATGTCTCGAACCCCGCTTCGCACGACGAGTTCGTGCTGGGCATGAAGGAAGTGCAGATGCCCGACGGGCAGATGCGGCCGTACTCGCTCTGGCTCTCGGGGCATTACCCGCGCGCGCTCGATGGCCTCACGCGCATCCTCTCGCTCGACATGCGCGTGGTCGATCCGGCGTGGATCGGGATGAAGCTCCGCAAGCTCCTCGACTACTCCGAACCGCTGGGCGACTTCATGGCGTTCGTCCCCGGCGAACGGCGCCAGCGCAACTGGCCCTCGACGGTCGCGTATGTCGCGGCCCTCGTGATCCATCGCTACGCGATGCTGGGCGTGCTCGACGAGCGCGGCTACCCGGTGCGCGAGATGGGCGTGCTCGAAGCGCCGCGCGGCATCGAGGAGCCGCGCGTCATGCGCGGCGCGCTGTGCCGCGAATGCGGCAACGCCACCGTGATCCGCAAGGACGGCTGCGACTTCTGCTCGGCCTGCGGCTGGACCGGCTACTGCGGCTAGAACAACAAGCAGCACCACAAGCAGCAACAAGGGGAGAACACCATGCGCAAGCTCGCCGTCGCGATCGCACTCTCGCTGTTCGCCAGCTTCGCGCTGGCCCAGGCTCCGGCATTTCCCTCCCGCCCCGTCACGCTGATCAGTCCGTTCCCGCCCGGCGGCTCGACCGATGCGATCGCACGCATCATGGCCGAGAAGATGCGCGGGCCCTTGGGACAAACCGTGGTCGTGGAAAACGTCGGCGGCGCCGGCGGGAGCATCGGCGCGGGGCGCGTCGCTCGCTCGACACCCGACGGCTACACGATCGACATCGGCCAGTGGGACAACCACGTCGCCAACGGCGTGGTGTACACGCTCAACTACGACCTGCAGAAGGACTTCGAACCGATCGGCCTGCTGTCGATGAATCCGCAGTTGCTGCTCGCCAGGAAAACGCTCCCGGTCGATGACATGAAGGGTCTCGTCGCGTGGATGAAGGCGAACCCGGGCAAGGCGAACTTCGCCAACCAGCAGGCCGCCGCGCAGACGGCTGCGGTCCTGATGCAGCAATTGACGGGCACCACCGTGCTGCTCGTTCCGTATCGCGGCGGCGGTCCGGCGATGACCGACCTCATGGCGGGCAACATCGATTTGCTCGCGATCCAGGCTGCCGCGGCAATGGCGCAGGTGAAGGCGGGCACCGTGAAGGCCCTCGCGAACCTCGCGCCGAAGCGCTCGCCCGCGGTGCCCGATGTTCCCAGCGCGGATGAAGCGGGTGTGCCCGGCCTCTACCTTCCCGGATGGTTCGGGCTCTTCGCACCCAAGGGCACGCCGAAGGATGTCGTCGCGAAGTTGAATGCCGCGATGGTGCAGGTGCTCGCCGATCCCGTCGTGCAGGCGCGCTTCAAGGAGCTCGGCCTCGACGTCGCCTCGCGCGAGCAGCAGACGCCCGAAGGCTTTGCGGCGTTCCACAAGGCGGAGATCGAAAAGTGGTGGCCGATCATCAAGGCCGCCGGGATCAAGGCCGAGTGACGGCCTAGTTGGGTGAAAGGCCCTTGGAGCGCAGCCACTCCGCGTTGAAGAGGCGCTGGAAGTAGAGCGAGCCGCGGTCGCAGAGCAACGTGACGATCGTGTGCCCGGGGCCGAGGATCTTCGCGGTCTCGACGGCGGCGCAGACGTTGATGCCGGTCGATCCGCCGACGTACAGGCCTTCCTCGCGCAGCAGGCGATAGACCATCGTCACCGCGGATTGGTCGCTCACCTGCACCGCGTCGTCGACCGGCGTGCCTTCGAAGTTCGCGGTGATGCGCGTCGTGCCGATGCCCTCCGTGATGGAGCTGCCTTCGGCCTTCAGCTCGCCGGTCTTCTTCCAGCTGTAGAGCGCGCTGCCCTGCGGGTCGGCGAGCACGATCCGCACGCCGGGCTTCTTCTCCTTGAGGAAGCGCGCCGTGCCCGCGAGCGTGCCGCCCGTGCCCACCGCGCTCACGAATGCATCGACCCGACCGCTGGTGTCCTTCCAGATCTCGGGGCCGGTCGATTCGTAGTGCGCCTGGCGATTGACGACGTTGTCGAACTGCTGCGCCCAGATCGCATTCGGGATTTCCTTCGCGAGCCGCCCGGCGATCTTCTGGTAGTTGTCGTCGTCCACGTAGGGCTTGGGCGGAACGGGCCGCACGTCGGCGCCCAGCACGCGCAGCAGATCCATCTTTTCCTGCGACTGGTTGTCGGGGATCACGATCACGCACTTGTAGCCGCGCGCGGCACAGATGTGCGCGAGCCCGATGCCGGTATTGCCCGCCGTGCCTTCGACCACCGTGCCGCCGGGCTTCAGCGTGCTGCGCGCTTCCGCGTCGCGCACGATCCACAGCGCGGCCCGATCCTTCACCGAGCCGCCCGGGTTCAGGAATTCGGCCTTGCCGAGGATCTCGCAGCCGGTCTCCTCGCTCAGCCGCGCGAGGCGAATGAGCGGCGTGTTGCCGACGCTGCCGATGAAGCCTTCGCGGAGGGTCATGGGGCTCCTACTCGAAGGTGAAACGATACACCGCGTCGACACCTGGTTTGTCACCGGCGATCAGCAGCAACTGGAGCTGCTTGGTGAGCTGGTAGGTGAAGCGCAGCGTGGCTTCCGCGTCGGCGAGACTGTGCTGGTAGGAAACGTAGATGTCCTTGGTGAGGCGCTTGCCCACGGTGAAGACTTCGGAGCCCGAGGTCGCGCCCGTCTTGCCCGCGACCGTGCTCTGCGGCAGCGCGCCGAGCGCGCTCGTCGAATCGCCGCGGCCGACGCGAACCTCGTCGAGTCCGAGGCCGCGCAGCATGCGGCGATTCTCGGGATTGCCGCCGAGCATCGCGTTGGCTGCCGCGAGCAGGGTCGCTGCGTCGCCTTCGGAAGCATCCGAGGGACCGCGTCCCAGCACGAGCCACGAAAGTTTCTCGTGGTCGGGCACGTCGGGGCGCGAATAGAGCTGCACGCGCGGACGCGCCACGTTGCCGAGGATCTCCACGCCGGCGACGACGGGAAGGCCCGTTCGCACCGCGAGGACATTGAGGCCCGGGTTGTCGAGCGGGCCCTGGAAGTTCAGCACGCCGCGCTCGATCGCGAGCTTCTGGCCATACGCATCGTAGGTTCCGCCGTCGGCGCGGATTGAACCGGTCGAGAGCAGGCTGCGGCCCGGTTCGCCGCGCAGGCGCACTTCGCCCGCGAGACGCGTGGAGAGGCCGCGCCCCGAGAAGTACAACTGGTCGCCGAGGCCGACGCGCAGGTCGAGCGTGAGGCGCTGGCGGTCGCGCGTGCTCGCCGGCTGCAGCTCGCCGCCGCGATCGATCATCACGTCCTCGCCCAGCGACGGCGGCGCCACGTCGGCAATTCCGAACCACCCCGCGTCGGCCTTGAATGCGCCCACGACGGTGAGACCGCCTTCCTTCGCCTCGACCTTCGCTTCGCCGCTCGCGACCACGAAGCGCGTCGGGTGCTGCGACACCGGATACTTGTCGGCCTTCACGACGATCGAGCCGGTGCGCGTGGCGAAGTCGATGCGGCCGCTGCCGCTGATCGTGCCGGTGGCGGGTCCCAGTCCTTCGAGCCGTCGCTCGGCCCGGCGCGGCTGGCGCCAGGCGCTCGAGAGCTCGAGGCGATCGATCACGACTTCCTGTCCGTTGAGCGTGAGCGCCACGCGGCCCGAATCGATGTCGAAGCCCAGCCCCGGCTCGCGCAGCTGCAGGCCCTCGAGCGCGACGTTGCCGCGCCACGAGGGCGAACCGACCGTGCCGGCGAGCGTGACCTTGCCCTTCAATGCGCCCTGCAGTTGCGCATCGGGACCCAGCCAGTCGGCCGCCCAACCGAGCGTGGGCATGTCCGCGTCGATTTCTCCGGCGAGCGGTGCCTCCTTGATGAGCGTCCAGCCCTCGGCGCCGCCGCGCACTTGCGTGGACGCGCGGATATCGACCTTGCCGACCTGGCCGCCGCGCAACGAAAGCGTGGCCTTCACGTCGCCGCGCGCGGCTTCGATCGATGCGGTGAGCTCTTCGATGCCGAGCGCGACCGGCGGTTCGCCCAGCCGCACGTCGCCGCGAATGCGCTTCATGCGCACGAAGCCCTCGACCGTGTCGGTGACCTTGATGTCCCAATCGCCGGCCATCACGAGGTTCGAACGCGGGTTGCTGGGCAGCCCGAGCGCGCGCACGAGGGGCCGCGTGAGCAGGCCCTGGCTGTGGCCGCGCGCCTCGATGCGCGTGGGCGTCCAGCGCGTGAGCTCGAGCCGCGCTTCGCCGTAGTCGCCCTTGAGCGAGACATCACCGAGCTCGACGAGATCGCGCGCCACCGAGAGCGTCGCGGGCGCGGTGAGCGAGATCGGGTTGGTGCCGGTGAGCGATCCGGATTCGATGCGGCCTTTCCACGAGGGCGCCGCACCTTTCTCGTCGAGCCCGCCCTGGAGCACGAGGCGCAGGCGTCCGGCGCGGGCGTTGGCCGCTGCCGCCGGCACCAGTCCTTCGCGCGCGAGCTCAGCCGGGAGCGCAGCGTCGAGCGTCGTGCGCTGGTTCGCGCGCGATCCGGTGGTCGTGACGGTGGCGCGTGTGGCGAGCAGGTCGGTGCCACCCGCGACCTTGCGCACGAGGTTGGTGATTTCGATCGCGCCATCGAGCCGGCTCTCGGCTTCGGTCCCGAGCTCGAGGCGCGCCGTCGCGGTCGCGATTGAAATTCCGCCGGGAAGGACCAGCTTCGTGCCGTTCGCATTGAACTTGCCCGCGGGTGCCGCGAAGGTGCCCGTGAGATTCGCGTCGACATTGAGGGCGCCAGCGACCGGCGTGCCCAACGCCTTGCCGATGGCCGCGAGGTCGGGTGCGGCGAGCTGCACGGCGAGCGCATCGCCCGCGCGGCCGAACGCGCCCTGCGCCTTGAGGCGCGCATCGGCAAGTGCGAACTCCACGTCAACGCGTGACAGGCGCTGCGCTTCGCCCGTGAGCGTTGCGCGGCCGTTGAGCGAGAGCTCCGCGAGGCGGCTCGGTGCGAGCTCGAGCGTTGCTTCTCCCGCGAGCGACGGCGAGAGCGAACCCTTCGCCCGCAGCTTGCCGCTGATGTCGCCCGAGGGCACTTTCGCGAAACGCGACGGGTCCACATGCTCGAGGCTCGCGGTCACTTCGAAGTCGCGGTGCCCGTCGAGCGCCATCGAGCCTTGCAGGAGCGCGACTGATTCGGCTCGCGCAACGCGCGCTTCGGCCACCGTGAGGCGGCGATTCTCGATCGACGCGCGACCGGCAATCTCGAAGCGTGGCTCCGAGAGCTTCAGCTCGAAGCTCTGCGCCTGCTTCGTCGCATGCGCGGTGATGTTGCCCGCGAGCTGCGTGGCGCGCAGCTTCGAATGCCACGAGGCGAGGTCGAGGCGGCTCACCGCGAGCTTCGCCTCCGCGCGCTCGCCGTCGACGAGAACGTCGCCCACCGCGCTGCCGCCTCCGGCGAAACCGATCGCCGCTTGCGTGAGCTCGTAGCGCCGGCCCTTCCAATGCAGGCGTCCGCGCGCTTCACTCACCGGCAGGCGCTGCTGGTCGATGGGGCCGGCCTGCGCGTTCGCGAGCCTCGCGGTCCCCGCAAGCGCGCCGTCGCCCGTCGCGGCGAGATCCGCTTCCACCGTGATCGCGGTGCGCGGCGCGGCCGGCACGAAGGCGTTGACGTCGATGCCCGCGAGCTTGCCGCGCACGTGACGCAGCGGTTGCGCTTCGTAGGGCTCGACCGCGATCGTCGCCTCGCCCGTCACGCCGCCCTCCTCGCCTTTCACGCGCGCCTCGAACTTCGCGAGCTCGCCCTGGGCGCGGCCCGACACGCTGTAGCGCCGGCCCTCGCGTTCCCCGGTGAGCGTCGCGGTGATGTCGAGCTTGAACGGACGCACCGCACCGACGGAGCCCTTGAGGTCGAGCCGGCCCGCGGCGGTCTTCGCACCCACGCTGTCGAAACGCCATACGTCCCCCGAGGCCACGGACACGAGCGCGATGTCGTTCACCTCGAAACCCGGCGTCCACTTGCCGCCCTCGGCAAGCGTGCCCATGCGGACACTCTTCACATCCGCGCGATCGACCTGGATGGTGAGCGGCGGCTCGAGCGAGAGCGGCAGCTTGCCGCGCTCCTTCGACGGCGGTGTCGCGATCGAGATCGTGTCCACGGTTAGAGCGGTCACGTGGAACCGCCCGCGCAGGAGACCGAGCGGCGTCCAGTCGAAGCGCACGCCCTCGGCCGTCACGAGCAGGTTCGGGCGACGCCATTCGACCGAGCGCGCGGACAACGGTCCCAACAATCGCCCCTCGAGTCCTTCGGTCTTCAATCCGGCGGCGGCCATCACCATGTTCGCGCCGCCGCTCGAACCCACGGCCCAGAGCGTGACGAGGAACGCGACCAATGCGGTGCCCGCGAAGAGGATCACCGTGCCGAGGAAGAGATGGCGGCGCGTCATGTCAGAACGCCACCGAGACGGAAAACGAGACGCGCCACTTGCGCGTGTTCTCGGCATACGCGAGGTCGAAGGCGAGCGGACCGGCCGGCGTGCGCCAGCGCGCCCCCAGGCCATAGCTCGCGTTCGCGTTGAGCCCCGTCGGCTCTTCACCCGCGTCGCCGATGTCGGTGAAGACGGCGCCACCCCACTGCTTGCTGAACCAGTGCACGTACTCGACCGAACCGGTGAGCAGGTAGCGGCCGCCGACCACCGCATCGCCGTCGCGCGCGCCGAGGCTTTCGAAGGCGTAGCCGCGATTGGAGCGCGAGCCGCCCGCGCGGAAGAGGAAATCCTCGGGAATGCCTTCGCGGCTCACGGCAAAGGTGCGGCCGATTTCCCCGCGCAGGAGCAGCTGGTCATTCGCGGTGAGGGGAAACCAGTGCTGGTAGATCGCATAGGTCTGGACGAAATCCTGCGTCGAAAGGAACGCCTTGCCGCCCGCGGCGATGCGCACCTTGAGCACGCCGCCCTTGGTCGGATCGAGCACTGCATCGACGAAGCGCCACGTCGCTTCGCCCACCGGCGCCAACGCGCGCGCGATCGATTCATCGGCGTTGTCGGGCTGCTTGCGTTCGAACTGGTAGACCAGGCCGACGCGGTAGTCGTCCTGCGGGCGCAGCTTGAACTGGCGGTATGCGGCAAGCGCGACCCGGTTCGTCTCCAGGCCCTGGTTGGATTTGTGCTCGAAGAGCACGCCGAAACTGTCCTTCGTATCGATGCGATCTCCGAGCGGGCCGCCGAGCGTGAGCGGCGGCAGGAAGAAATCCACGTAGCCGATCTGGCGCGTGCGGTCGAGGCCGAGCGCGCTCTGCATGTCGAGCGCCGAGCCGAAGGCATTGCGGTGCCGGTACGAGACTTCGCCGCGCACGCCGGTATCCGTGCCGTAACCGAGGGAGAGCCCGATGTCGACGGGCGCGCGCTCGACGATCGTCACCTGCATCGGGACGTTGCTCGGGTTCGCCGGATCGCGCTCGATGTCGATCACGACGCTCGCGAAGAACGGCGTGTTCTGCAGGATGCGCTGGAAATCGCTCACCTTGTCCTGGCGGTAGGCGTCGCCGGGCTGCTGCGTGTAGTAGCGCCGCACGAGGCTTTCCGGATAGCGCTTGAGGCCCGTGACGACCATCGGCCCGATCGTGAAGCGCGGGCCGCTCTCGAGGATGACCTTGAGCAGGACCTTCGACGATTCGGCGTCGACGATCGCCACGCTGTCGGCCATCTTCGCCGCGGCGTAGTGGCGCTCGGAGAGTTTCTCGAGGATGCGGCCCTTCGCGTCGTCCCAGTCGGCCTGGCGGAAGAAGCGGCCCGCGGGGAGCGTCCACGACTGCGTCACGTCGGCGCGCTGCGCCTCGCGGCCGTCGCCTTCGCCGGAAACGTCGCCTTCGAATTCCACGATCACGCGATCGACGATCGTGCGCGGGCCCGGCGTCACGCTCACGACGAGCTTGCGCGCTTCGCCCTCGCCTTCGACGCGCGTCTCGACCTTCGCGAAGAAGTAGCCCTCGGCCGCGGCGATCTCGGGCACGCGCCGGTTCACTTCGCGCAGGAACGGGCGGATCGATCGCGCGCGCGCCTCCGTCGTTTCGACCTCGGGCAGCGTGATGTGCTTCGCGAAGATCGCCTTCAGCTCCTCGGGCGCCTCCCACACGATGTTGCGCGCCGCCGCACTCATCGCTTCGAGCCTCTGGCGGCGCGCTTCGCGATCGCGCGCCCTCGCCTCCGCCGTTTCGTCGGGCGTGGGTTCGTCGTCGTCGGGATCTTCCGCGGGCCGCGGCGCGGTCGTCGCGGCAGGAGCGGGCTCGCGCGGAGGATCGGGCTGCGGCGCTTGCGCCATGGCAAAGCCGGCCGCGAAGAGCCATGCCCCGCAAGCCAGTCGTCCTACAAAGAGGCGCTCGAGTGAGGACACGGTTGAATACTGGACCGGAAGGCCTCCCGGCAGTTCAACCGGCGCGATGCGAATCCCCGAGCCGGCGGATGCGCGCATCGAGCCGATCGATCGCATCGCGAAGCTCCGTGACGCCGCGCTTGAAATCCTCGACCTTCACGCGCGAGGCGATGAGCGGGCGCTCCTCGGTCCAGTACTCGGCCGCGCCCTGCGCGGTGCGCAGCACGGCGTCGCCTGCCCAGCGGGCCGCGGTGCCGGCGGTATTGACCGCCCGATGGGCCGCGGCATCGCCCACGACGCGCGAGAGATCCTCTTCCGCATCCCACTTGAGGTGCTTCGCGAGGAAGGACACTTCCTGGGCGAATTGCGCGTCGCCCTTGATGCTGACGTCGCGCATCGCGCTTTCATCGCCGCGCGCCAGGCGCGGAAGCACGAAGGGCGAGAGCTGCACCTCGAGGTCGCGGGTGACTTCCTTGCCCGCGGCGGTCACTTCGCCCGTGGTCTGCACCGTCCATGCGAAGGTGAAGGGGCCGACGCGAAACTCCGCCGTGCGGCCCGCGAACGGACGCAACCGCTCCATCGCCACCGGCGTCGAGCGAAGCAAATGATTGAGCATCGCGGTGACGGGACGCGGTTCCATCATGTCTTGAAGCCCCGATGCAGGGCGACCACGCCGCCGGTGAGGTTGAAGTACTCCACGCGGGACAGGCCCGCGATTTCCATCATCGCCTTCAGCGTTTCCTGGTCGGGATGCATGCGGATCGATTCGGCGAGATAGCGATAGGCCGCCTCATCCTTCGCGACGTATTTGCCGATCTTCGGGAGGATCGAGAACGAATAGGCGTCGTAGGCGCCCTGCAGGGGCTTGGCGGGCCGCGAGAACTCGAGCACCAGCACGCGCCCGCCGGGCTTCACCACGCGCGCCATCTCCGCGAGCGCGCGGTCCTTGTGCGTCATGTTCCGGAGGCCGAAGGCCACGCTTGCGCAATCGAAGGAATCCGTGGGAAACGGCAGCGCTTCGGCGTCGCAGAGGGCCAGTGGCGGGAAGATCCCCGCGTCGATGAGTTTGTCGCGCCCCACCGAAAGCATGGCGCCGTTGATGTCGGTCATCCACACCTGGCCCGTGGGACCGGCGCGCTTGGCGAAGGCGAGCGCGAGGTCCCCGCTGCCGGACGCGACGTCGAGCACGCGCGAGCCTTCGCGGACACCGCTCATCGAGATCGTGAAGCGCTTCCACAGGCGGTGCAGGCCCATCGACATCAGGTCGTTCATGAGGTCGTAGTTGCCCGCGACCGACTTGAAGACGTCGCCGACCTTCTTCGCCTTCTCGGCTTCGTCGACTTCCTGGTAGCCGAAGTGGGTCTTGCTCATGCGGAGCAGCCGCCCTTGCCCTTGGGCGGTGAGGGCGAAGCGACGTCGCGAGAGGCCCCGGCCTGGTCGAGGCGCGCGAGGTAACTTTTCCAATTCGAGACCTGGCGCGCCCCCAGGTCGTAGAGGTAATCCCAGGAATACAGGCCCGTGTCGTGGCCGTCGCTGAAGACGAGCTTCACCGCGTAGACACCCACGGGCTCGATCGCGGAGATCTCGACGTTGCGCTGCCCGGTTTGCAGGACTTCCTGCCCCGGGCCATGGCCGCGAACCTCCGCCGAGGGGCTGAAGACACGCAGGTATTCGCAGGGCAATTCGAAGCGCTGGCCGTCATCGAAGGCGATATCGAGGCGGCGCGATTGCTGGTGCAGCGTGATCTCGGTGGGACGGGGGGTGGCCATGGGCTCATTATCCCGTTTTTCCCTGTAATCTGGCTGTCACGCGCAACGCCTAACATGCGGGTTCGATTGGAATTTCTTACCTGAGCCCCACCATGCCTGCCAGCATTCTCGTCGTCGAAGACGAACGCGCGATCCAGGAGCTGATCGCGATCAACCTCGAGCAGTCGGGTCAGCGCGCCGTGCGCGCCGACTCAGCCGAGCAGGCGTTGGAACTCATCCAGACGGAGTTGCCCGACCTCATCCTGCTCGACTGGATGCTTCCCGGGCAAAGCGGCCTCGAGCTCGCGCGCCGCCTGCGCGGCGACGCGCGCACGAAGGCCCTGCCGATCATCATGCTCACCGCCCGCGGCGAGGAAGCCGACAAGCTGCGCGGCCTCGAAACCGGCGCGGACGACTACATCACGAAGCCCTTCTCCCTGCGCGAGCTCCAGGCGCGCATCAAGGCCGTGCTTCGCCGCCGCGCGCCCGAGATCACCGATGACGTGATCGAGTACCACGGCCTCAAGCTCGATCCGGCTTCGCATCGCGTGACCGGCCGCGGCAAGGACCTGACGATGGGTCCGACGGAATTCCGCCTGCTGCACTTCTTCCTCACGCATCCGGAGCGCGTGTACACCCGCACGCAGCTGCTCGACCATGTGTGGGGCGATCACGTGTTCATCGAGGAGCGCACGGTGGACGTGCACATCCGGAGGCTGCGCGCCGCGCTCACGAAGAGCGGGCAGCAGACCTTCGTCCAGACCATCCGCGGCTCGGGATATCGCTTCTCCAAGGCATGAACGACTGGCTGGGCCGACTGATCCTCCTGGCCGCACTCGCCGGCTCGGGGGGACTGCTCGTCGGCTTGATCTTCGGCGGCCCGGCGGCCGCGCTCTTCCTGTTCTTCACGCTGGTGGGCATCGCGGCGCTGCACTACCGCAACCAGGAGCGACTCGCGCGCTGGATCGCGAACCCCAATCCCGATGACGTTCCCGATATCGCCGGCAGCTGGGGCGAAATCTTCGCGCGCCTCTATCGCCACCTGAAGCTCGAGCGCGCGAGCCAGGCGAGCCTCACCGCCGCGCTCTCGCGCTTCCGCGACGCGGCCGAGGCCATGCCCGACGGCGTGATCGTCCTCGACGCCGAGAACCACATCGAGTGGCTCAATCCCGCCGCCGAGAAACACTTCAACTTCTCGCTCGAGCGCGATCGCCTGCAGCCGATCACGAACCTGCTGCGCCAGCCGGCGCTGCTCGACTACATCCAGGGCGAACACTTCGGCGACCCGATGCAGTTGAAGGATATCGGCGAGGGCGAGCGCATCTTCTCGGTCCAGCTCGTCCCCTACGGCCACCAGCAAAAGCTGCTGCTCTCGCGCGACATCACGCGCTGGGAACGGCTCGAATCCATGCGCCGCGACTTCATCGCCAACGTCTCGCACGAGCTGCGCACCCCGCTCACCGTGATGAAGGGCTTCCTCGAGACGCTCACCGACGCGCGCGAAAGCGACGACCGGCTCTACCGCCGCTCGATGGAGCTGATGACCGAGCAAGCCGAACGCATGCAGCGCCTGGTCGAGGACCTGCTGATGCTCTCGCGCCTCGAGGATTCGGGCTACCCGCTGCGTGAAGAGCCGATCGACGTTGCGGCACTCGTGCGTTCGGTCCTGATGGACGCCGAGGCCCTGAATCGCGGGCAGCATCGCCTGCATTCGGACATGGCGCGCACCTGGATCCACGGCAGCCGCGACGAGCTGCGCAGTGCCTTCTCGAACCTGCTTTCGAACGCGATCCGCTACACGCCGCCCGGCGGCGAGATCCACGTGACCTGGAAGCTCGAGGACGGCAAACCCGTGTTTGCCGTGAAGGACAACGGCGAGGGCATCGCCCCCGAACACGTGCCGCGCCTCACGGAGCGGTTCTATCGCGTCGACCGCAGCCGCTCGCGCTCCACGGGGGGGACGGGCCTGGGCCTGGCGATCGTGAAGCACGTCCTGCAGCGCCACCAGGCCCATCTCGAGATCGACAGCGAACCGAACAAGGGCAGCACTTTCAGCTGCGTTTTCCCCGCCGCGCGCATCACCCCCGCCTCCGCCACGAAAGCCGAGATCACGCCGATTCGCGCCGCTTGAGTAGAATCGCGGCATGGTCGGCATCCTTCTCGTCTCGCACGGGGCTTTCGGCGAGTCCCTCATCCACTGCGCAAGCCACGTCCTGGGCAAGCGTCCCCTCTACCTGCGCCAGCTCGGCGTGACGATCCACGACGACCCGGAGGCGATCCTCCCGGTCGCGGTGGACCTGATCCGCTTCCTCGACCAGGGCCAGGGCGTGCTCGTCCTCACCGACATCTACGGCGCGACCCCTTCGAACATCGCTTCGCGCATCCTCGTGCCTGGGCGAGTCGAGGGCATCGCCGGCGTGAACCTGCCGATGCTGATTCGCGCGCTCACCTACCGCGACTCGCCGCTGGCGACCGTGATCGAGAAGGCGCTGTCGGGCGGCGTGGAAGGCGTGACGCGGATGCCGCTGCCGGTCAACGCATGATCAAGAAAAACGTACCCGTCGTGAACAAGCTGGGGCTTCACGCACGCGCCTCCGCCAAGCTCACCCAGACCGCTTCGGCCTTCAAGTGCGGCGTCTGGCTCACGCGCAACGGCCGGCGCGTGAACGCGAAAAGCATCATGGGCGTGATGATGCTCGCCGCGGGCATCGGCTCGACGCTCGAGGTCGAGACCGACGGCGAGGACGAACAGGCCGCGATGGACGCCCTCGAGAAGCTCTTCGCCGACAAGTTCGGGGAAGGCTCCTGATGGACGCGCGCGCCACCTCGGCGAGCTTCACGATCCACGGCATCGGCGTCTCGGGTGGCATCGCCATCGGCCATGCCCACCTCTTCCTCGGCATGGCGACCGAGGTCGATCACTACGAGATCACGGCCGCCGACGTCGTGCGCGAACAGAAACGCTACGACCGCGCGGTGAAGGAGGTGCGCGACGAGCTGAAGGAACTGGCCGATTCCGTGCGCCACGGCCCGGCCGCCGAGCTCGCCCCGTTCGTGAACGTGCACATGATGCTGCTCGACGATTCGTCGTTTTCGGAGGCGCCGCGCGAGCTGATCCGCGAACGCCACTGCAACGCCGAGTGGGCGCTGCGCATGCAGCTGGACGAGCTCACGGCGCAGTTCGACGAGATCGACGATCCGTATCTGCGCGAGCGCAAGGAAGACGTGCGCCAGGTCGCCGAGCGCATCCTCGAGGCACTCGCCGGCACCAAGCGACGCATGGCGGTGAAGCCCACGCGCGAGGACACCGCGATCCTGGTCGCCCGCGAGCTCACGCCCGCCGACGTGATCCTCTTCAAGCAGCACCACTTCGCGGCATTCATCACGGATCTGGGCGGCGCGACCTCGCACACCGCGATCATGGCGCGCTCGCTGGGCATTCCCGCGATCGTGGCACTGCACCACTCGCGCTCGATGATCCGCGAGGACGAGCTCATCGTGGTCGACGGCACCCAGGGCGTGGTGATCGTCAACCCGGACAAGCACGTCCTCACCGAGTACAAGCTCAAGCAGAACCAGGCGCGCCTCGAGCGCGAGAAACTCAAACGCCTGCGCAGCGCGCCGGCGGCCACGCTCGACGGCACCGTGATCCAGCTGCACGCCAACATCGAGCTTCCGTCGGACATCGAAGCCGTGCGCTCGAGTGGCGCCACGGGCGTGGGCCTCTTCCGCAGCGAGTTCCTGTTCATGAACCGCCGCGACCTGCCCGGCGAGGACGAGCAGTTCGAGGCCTATCGCGAGGTCGTCGAGGGCATGAAGGGCATGCCGGTCACGCTCCGTACGCTCGACATCGGCGCCGACAAGCAACTCGACAGCGAGGAACACCGCGTCGCCGTGAATCCGGCGCTGGGCCTGCGCGCGATCCGCTACTGCCTCGCCGAGCCGCAGGTGTTCAACACGCAACTGCGCGCGATCCTGCGCGCCTCGCGCTACGGCAAGGTGATGATCCTCGTCCCGATGCTCTCGTCGTCAGCGGAGGTCACGCAGTCGCTGCTCGCGGTGGCGGCGGCGAAGGAGCAGCTGCGCGACGAGAAGGTCAAGTTCGACGAGTACATCCCCGTGGGCGGCATGATCGAGGTGCCGGCCGCAGCGATCGCGCTGCCGATGTTCATCCGCAAGCTCGACTTCATCTCGGTGGGCACGAACGATTTGATCCAGTACACGCTCGCGATCGACCGCACGGACGACGCGGTCGCGCACCTCTACGATCCGCTGCATCCGGCAATCCTGAGCCTGCTCTCGAGCGTGATCCGCACGGCGCACCAGCACGAGAAGCCGGTGGCGGTGTGCGGGGAGATGGCGGGGGATGTGGATTTGACGCGGCTGTTGCTGGGCTTCGGGCTGCGTCACTTCTCGATGCACCCGGCCCACGTGCTGAGCGTGAAGCAGCGGGTGCTCAATACGAGCCTGCCCGACATCGCGCCGATCGTGGCGCGGATCCTGAAGACCGACGAGCCCGACAAGACCCAGGCGTTGCTCGAGAAGCTCAACGCCTAGGTTTCGGTACTCCGCTTACTGCACTTTCTGCCAGGTCTTGTCCGGGTTGTAGGCCTTGATGGCCGCGGCGGCCGCCGCGGTGCCGGCACCCAGGTCCTTCTCGTAGACGACGCCGTCGTGATTCACGACGAAGGTCTTCACGCCCGAGACGCCATACTTCTCGGGGAACGCGACGACGGCGAAACCGCCCATCATCCGGTCCTTCACGAGGTACGAGTACGCGCCGCCCGCCGCATCCTTGCCCTGCGACATGAGCATGCGGTACTGGTAGCCGTGGTACGGGCCGCCGGGGTTGGTTCCCGGGTAGCCTTCCTTGGCGGCCACGCCCACGAGCGGTCCGAGCGGGCTTTGCGGCGCGCCGGCCGCCGTCTCGAAATACAGGCCGTCCTTCTTGCCCTTCGTCGAGATGAACTTCTTCGCGTAGTCGGTCGAGCCGTTGCCGTCGGCATCGCTGGTGGCGTATTCGCGCTGCGCATCGACGACCGCGAGCAGCGTCTGGATGGTGTCGAGCTCGTTGCGGCCCACGCGGCGGTTGATGACTTCCTCGCGGCCGGTCTCCGCATCGAACGCCCACTTGCCGTCCTTGGCCTTCACCAGCGGGGCGGGGAAGGGCCAGTCGTCATCACCCACGTTGATGGTCGCCTTCGCGTCGCCTTCCTTCACGAGCTTGTTCTTCTTGTCGTAGGCGGCGAGGAAAGCCGTCCAATCCGCGCGGTCCGACACGGCGTCGCCCGTGAAGATCCAGGGCTTCGACTTCTCGCCGAAGATGGCGATCACGTTCTTGCCTTCGCCGGTACGCACCGCATCGGCAAGCGCCTTGGAGCCTTCCTCGGGGGAAGCAAACGAGCGTTGGGCGGCTGCGGGAAGTGCGGCGCAAAGCACGAGGCCCGCGGCGAGAATCAGTTGAGTCTTCTTCATGTTCAGTCTCCGAATGGATGAGGGTGGGATCAACGACGTCCGCCGCCGCCCCGACCGCCTCCGCCGCCACCGCCACGGCTGGCGCTGCCGCGCGAGCTCGCCGCGCGCGTGGATGCGCCGCCGCCCGAGTTGCTGAAGCCGCTATGGCTTCCACGGCTGCTGGCGCTGCCGCCACCACCGCCGAAGTCGCGCGATCCGCTGCCGCCGCCCGATGCTGAGCCGCGCGAGCCCATGTCGCGCGTGTTCGCGCTCGCGGCCGCGCCTCCACGATCACCGCCGCCGAAGTTGCCGGAGCCGGATCGATCGCCCGCGCCGCCGCCCAACTGGCTGCGGTCCATGCTGCCCATCTCCGAACGGCCCTGCTCGGCACGCCCGCGGAACTGCTCGCGCGATTGCGCCGCCTTCTGGTCGCCGCCGCGGTTGTACTTCTGCGCGGTCCCCTGGTCCTTGTACGGAACACCCTTGCGATTCTCGGCGTTGTGCTGGAACTTGTTGTTGGTGTTGCTGATGTTCGTCTTGTTGAAGTTGTTGTAGTTGTTCGTGTTGATGTTGATGTCGTTGCCGCCCCAGTTGCAGTTGCCCCAGATCGCCGCGCCGACGACCACACCGGTGGCGAAGGCAAGGCCCGGCGCATAGACGTAGCCCGGCGGATACATGTAGTACGGCGGGTAGGCCGGATACCACCAGGTCCCGTAGATCGTGGCCGGGTTGTAGGTCGGAACGTAGACGACTTCAGGCTTCGTGGGCTCGACCTTGATGATGGTGGCGCCACCTTCGTTCGCGGTCGTCACCTTCTGCTGGTCGGTCGACTTGAGGTTCCCGGCGTCGGAGGCCTTCTTGCGCAGCGACTGGACCGTCTGCATCACGGCCTTCTGGTCGGCGAGGAACGCGTCGCCCAGCTTCTGCGTCCAGTCGATCTTTTCGTTCATCTGCGTGAGCACCTGCGGCACGGTGGTCAGCGACTTCACCGCCGGATCCCAGGTCTGCTTGACCAGCGCGTCCTCGAGCGCCTTGTCCTTCAGCGTCGGGTTGGCCTTCTGCCAACGCGCCGCCTCGACGACCTGGAGCGGATACGTGGAAGCCATGAAGATCTGCGCGAGGAGCGGATCCGGATACAACGCGATGGGCGCGAGGATCGTGTCCAGGTCCTGCTGCGAGAAGGGCTTGGTGGCCGCGGGCGCCGCGGCGGCCGTCGTTGCCGGCGGCGTGGTGGGCGCAGGCTGCTGCGCCAATGCGGGCATGAACGCCAGCATCAGGGCAACGGCCAGGGGATTCCGAGTACGAGTGGCACGCATTTGAGTCTCCTTCGAAGGCTACCGATGGCGCGAGGGAAAGCAGAGTACCCGGATTGTACGCGGGCTCCAACTTGCCCGACGCCCCGCGGGGGCATAGAATCCTTGCTGACGCGCCGATTTGCACTCTGCTTGCGGGCGCTTAATAAATGCGGCTAAACGAGTGACGGGACCGAAACCCGGCACGACCGTTTGGCTGCCGGGTTTTTTCATGGCCGATTCACCACAACGATCGGTCGGGGCCGTCACCGCGGAGCGCGCGGGATTCCTCGAGCCGTTGATCCTCAAGGCGGGCAAGACCCTCGCTTCGTACGAGCTCGTCTACGAAACGTACGGCACGCTCAACGCCGATCGTTCGAACGCGATCCTCGTCTGCCACGCGCTTTCGGGCGGGCATCACGTTGCCGGCTATTACGCCAACGACCCCACCAAGATCGGCTGGTGGGACAACATGATCGGCCCGGGCAAGGCGATCGACACGGACCGCTTCTTCGTGATCGGCGTGAACAATCTCGGCGGATGCCACGGCTCGACCGGTCCTGCATCGATCGACCGCGCGACGGGCCAGCCGTACGGCGCGGGTTTTCCGCTGGTCACTGTCGAGGATTGGGTCGCTTCGCAGGCGCGGCTCATGGATCGCCTGGGCATCCAGACGCTCGCCGGCGCGATCGGCGGGTCGCTCGGCGGCATGCAGGCGCTGCAGTGGACGCTTTCCTATCCGGATCGCATTCGCCACGCGTTCGTGATCGCGGCGGCACCCAAGCTCTCCACGCAGAACATCGCCTTCAACGATGTCGCGCGCCAGGCGATCGTTTCGGATCCGGATTTCCATGGCGGGAATTTCTACGCGCAGGGAACGATTCCCGCGCGCGGCCTCAAGCTCGCCCGCATGCTCGGGCACATCACCTATCTTTCCGACGACGTGCTGAGCGAGAAATTCGGCCGGGTCCTGAAGCGCGAGGGTTACGGCTTCAACTACGACGTCGAGTTCGAGATCGAGTCGTACCTCCGATACCAGGGCGACAAGTTCGCGCAGATCTTCGACGCGAACACCTACCTGATCATGACGAAGGCGCTCGACTACTTCGACCCGGCGCGCGAAACCGGCGGTGATCTCGCGAAGGCGCTCTCGCCCGCGAAGGCCGGGTTCTTCCTCGCCTCCTTCAAGAGCGACTGGCGCTTCCCGCCGTCGCGCTCGCGCGAACTCGTGCGCGCGCTGGTCGCGGGCAGCAAGCGCGTCACCTACGCGGAGATCGACGCGCCTTCGGGTCATGACGCGTTCCTGCTGAACGACGCGCATTACCACCGGCTCGTCGCGTCATACACGGACAACATCGCTGCGGAGATCAACGCGGGCAGCCGCGCCGGGCCGCTCGTGATCGGCGACACCGAGCTCGAGGAAATGAAGGGCTACAAGGGGACCGCGCAATGAGCCCCTCCCAGCAACGCTACGACTTCGAGCTCATCGCCTCGTGGATTCCCGAGGGCTCGCGCGTGCTCGACCTCGGCTGCGGCGATGGCGTCTTGCTCGCGGGCCTCACCGCGACGCGCAATGTCAGCGGCTATGGCGTGGAGATCGACGATGCGGGCGTGCTCGCGAGCGTGGCCAACGGCGTCGACGTGATCCAGATGGACCTCGAGTCGGGCCTCAACGTGTTCGAGGATGGCGCGTTCGACTTCGTGATCCTCTCGCAGACGCTGCAGGCGATGAAGAACACCGAGAAGATCCTGAAGGAGATGCTGCGCGTGGGCCGCCAGGGGATCGTCACGTTCCCCAACTTCGGCTACTGGCGCCACCGCCTCGACATCATGAGGGGGCAGATGCCCGTTTCGAAGACGCTGCCCTACCAGTGGTACAACACGCCCAACATCCACCTGTGCACGGTGAAGGATTTCGAGGACCTGTGCGTGAAGGTCGGCGCGCAGATCCTCGACGAACAGGTGATCACGGGCGGGCGTCCGGTGACGGTTCTGCCGAACCTGCTGGGCGACCTCGCGGTCTTCCGGTTCCGCCGCAGCCCCTGAGTCGATAGACTCACCCCCTCATTCCAGGAGACGACCGTGGCCAAGGCCGAGAAGAAGAAAACCGCAGTGGATGCGAAGGGCAAGATCGACAGCAAGACCTACGATCGCGAGATGAAGCGCCTGCACGGCGAGTTGGTCGCGATGCAGGAGTGGGTGAAGGCCAAGGGCCTCAAGGTCTGCGTGGTATTCGAAGGCCGCGACGGCGCGGGCAAGGGCGGCACGATCAAGGCCCTCACCGAACGCGTGAGCCCGCGCGTGTTCCGCGTGGTGGCGCTGCCCGCACCCACCGACCGCGAGAAGTCGCAGATGTACATCCAGCGCTACCTGCCGCACCTGCCCGCCGCGGGCGAGATCGTGATCTTCGACCGCAGCTGGTACAACCGTGCGGGCGTGGAGCGCGTGATGGGCTTCACCGACCAGAAGCGGGTGAAGAAATTCCTCGAGGTGCTGCCCAACGTCGAGCGCGCGATCGTCAACTCGAACATCATCCTGATCAAGTACTGGCTCGAAGTGAGCATGGACGAGCAGACGCGGCGCCTGAAGGCCCGCGCCGACGACCCGCGCAAGATCTGGAAGCTCTCGCCGATGGACTTGAAGAGTTACTCGCGCTGGCATGACTACACCGAGGCGCGCGACGACATGTTCAAGTACACGCACTCGGAGTGGGCGCCGTGGCGCGTGGCCTACACCGACGACAAGAAGCGCGGCCGCCTCAACATCATCAGCGATCTCCTCTCGCAGATTCCCTACGAGAAGCTGAAGATGCCCAAGGTGAAGCTGCCCGCGCGCGGCAAGTCCGGGAAGTACAAGGAACGGCCGATCACCGTGACGAAGGTGAAGGAGCGGTACTAGCCGATCCGGGCATCGCCTCTTCCTTGTCGAGCGCGATGACCGTCGCGCGCTTCCACCAGAGCAGGAACAGGCCCGGGAGCGCGGTGAAGAACGTGATCACGAAGAACGTGGGCCAATCGAGGCCCATGTACTGCGGATCGGTCATGTAGCCCGCGGCCGGGCCGACGTAGACACGGCCCAGCGCCGCCAGCGCGGAGATGAGCGCGTACTGGAACGCGGTGAAGCGCGGGTTGCACAGCGCCATCTGCAGCGCGACGAACGAAGCCGTTCCCATCCCGCCACAGAGGTTGTCGAAGCCGATCGCCGCGTACAGCACCGTGTAGTCCTTGCCCACCACGGCCAGCCCCGCGTACGCGAGGTTCGATATCGCCTGCAGGATGCCGAAGACCAGCAGCGACTTGAACAGGCCCCAGCGCAGCATCAGCACGCCGCCCGCGATCACGCCCACGAGTGTTGCGATCAACGCCATCACCTTGTTGGCGTAGGCGACGTCCTCGAGCGAGAAGCCCACGCCGCGAATGAGGAACGGCGTCGTGAGCGAGAGGGCGAAGGCGTCGCCGACCTTGTAGAGAACGACCACCGCGAGCAACACGAGCGCGCCCGGGCGCGTGACGAACTCGACGAGCGGACCGAACACCGCTTCCTGCAGGGTCTTCGGCGCGGGCGCGGAATTGGGCTCGTGCGCCCAGAAGGTCGCGGCGATGCCGATGCCCATGAGGGCGGCCATCGCGAGATAGGTGTTCTGCCAGCCGATCGCGGGAAGCCACGACGTGCCGGCCGCGAGCAGCAGCGCGAAGGCGCCGGCCACGAGCAGCGCGATGCGGTAGCCCACGACGAAGAACGCGCTGAAGAGCCCGCGCTCGCGCGGGTTGGTCACCATGTCCGTGCGATACGCATCCGCGACGATGTCCTGCGAGGCGGAGGCGAATGCGACAAACACCGCGATCAGCGCCATCGTCGCGATCTGCGTGCCCGGCGAATACATCGACATCCACGCGATGCCGCCGACCAGCGCCACCTGCGTGATGAGGATCCAGCCGCGGCGCCGGCCCAGGAAGGGCGGCGCGTACCGGTCCATGAACGGCGCCCACAGGAACTTGAACGTGTAGGGCTGCTGGACCAGCGTGATCATCCCGAGTGCCACGAGGCTCACGCCCTCGACCGTGGCCCACGCCTGGAAGGTGGAGGTGACCAGCGAGATCGGCAAGCCCGAGGCGTAGCCGAGGAGAAGGAGCACCGCGAGCTTGCGTTCGCGGAAGAAGACGTTATATGCGTTGGGTGGCAAGGTGGCGTGAGAATACCCGAGCGCGCGCCGCTATACTGAAATGCACGAGACGAGGGCCCCATGGACAAGGTCAAGAAGACGGACGCCGAATGGCGCACGACGCTTTCGCCGGAGCAATTCAACATCCTGCGCAACCACGCGACCGAGCGGCCGTTCACCGGGCCGCACCAGGAGCTCGGCATCGCGGGCACCTATGTGTGCGCCGGCTGCGGGCTGCCGCTCTTCGAGTCGGCCTCGAAGTTCGACGCCGGTTGCGGATGGCCGAGCTTCTCCGAGAAGCTCGATCCCGAGAACGTCGCCGAGACCGTGGACAAAACCCACGGCATGGTGCGCACCGAGGTGCACTGCGCGCGCTGCGATGGGCACCTGGGCCACGTCTTCGATGATGGCCCCCAGCCGACCGGGCTGCGCTACTGCATCAACGGCCATTCGCTGAAGCTCGCGAAGAAATAGAGGGGCGGGGCCCCTCCGTTTCTAGTTGGCCGGTTGCGGCTCGAGCTTGCCGAGCTTTTCCAGGCGCAGGCGGATCGAGCTCAGCGTGCGCGCGTGCTTGCGGGCGATCTCGTGCAACACGATGCCCGAATCGAATTCACCGGTGAGCGTTGCGTCCTCGGCTTCGGTCCAGGGCTTGCCGAAGTTCGCGGGCAGGCGTTCGCGGCGCTTCTCGCGCTCGACCTCGCGTTCCATCAGCTCCACGGCGGAAAAGAGCGCGCGCAACGTGCGCGGCTCCGAATAGGGTGACTCGTCGGCGAACATTTCGCCGGTGAGCGGGTTCACGCCGTCGGCGAGCGCGCGGACGATGGGCAGTGCAGACTGCAGTTGCATGGAGGGCCTCCCTTGATGGTGGAGACCAAACAACGGTCACTCCCGGACGCGGTTGACCTCGGTTTCCATGTTGGCCTGCGCCCACAGCCAGTCTTCCTCGAGCTGCGCGATGCGCGCGGCCACTTCGCCGCGGCGCTGCGTGAGACCTTTCAATCGCTCGCGGTTGCCCTCTTCGTACGCCTGCTCGGAGGCGAGCCACGCATCGGCCTCCGCGCCCTCGGCCTGCAGCGACTCGAGCTCCTTCTCGATCGCGCGCAATTTTTTCTCGAAAGGTTTCTTCACCTCGGCGATGCGCTGGCGCGCTTCGGCTTCCGAACGGCGCTGCGCCTTGCGATCGGGGGTGCCCGCTGCATCGACGCGCTGCGTGCCGCGCGAGTGGTACTCACGCGACCACTCCTTGTACGCATCGAGATCGCCGTCGAACGGCGCGACGCGGCCATCGGCCACGAGCAGCCACTGGTCGGTCGCGGCTTCGAGCAGGTGGCGATCGTGCGCGACCACGATCAGCGCGCCCTCGAAATCGGTGAGCGCCTGCGCGAGCGATTCGCGCATCTCGATGTCGAGGTGGTTGGTGGGCTCGTCGAGGAGCAGCAGGTTGGGCCGCTGCCAGACGATGAGCGCGAGTGCGAGGCGCGCCTTCTCGCCACCCGAGAAGCTCGCGACGGGTTGCGTGACCTGGTCGCCGCGGAAATCGAAGCCGCCGAGGAAATCGCGCAGCTCCTGCTCGCGCACGCCCGGTGCAATGCGGCCCATGTGCCACAGCGAATGCTCCTCGAGGCGAAGCTGGTCGACCTGGTGCTGCGCGAAGTAGCCGATGCGCAGGCCCTGCGCGCGGTGCATCTCGCCCGATTGCAATTCGAGGTTGCCCACGAGCGCCTTGAGCAGCGTGGACTTGCCCGCGCCGTTGGGGCCGAGCAAGCCGATCGCATCCCCCCAGAGCACGCTCCACTCGACGTCACGCAGCACGGTCTTGTCGCCGTAGCCGATCGCCGCATCCTCGATACGAAAGAGCTGCTTGGGCTTTTCCGCGGGCATGCGAAACGTGAACGAGAACGGCGTATCGACGTGCGCGGCGGCGATGCGCTCGAGTTTTTCCAGCGCCTTCACGCGGCTTTGCGCCTGGGCGGCCTTGGTCGCCTTCGCCTTGAAGCGCTTGATGAACGCCTCGAGGTGCGCGATCGCCTTCTGCTGCTTCTCGAAAGCCGACTGCTGCAGCGCAAGCCGCGCGGCCCGCTGCGCCTCGAACGCGGAGTAGTTGCCGGTGTACGAGTTGAGCTTCTGGTTCTCGATGTGCACGATCGACTGCGCGCACGCATCGAGGAACTCGCGGTCGTGCGTGATGAGCAGCACCGCACCCGGGAAGGCCTTCAGCCAATCCTCGAGCCACATCACGGCATCGAGGTCGAGGTGGTTCGTGGGCTCGTCGAGCAGCAGCAGGTCCGCGCGGCACATGAGGGCGCGCGCGAGGTTGAGCCGCATGCGCCAGCCGCCCGAGAAGCTCGCGACGTGGCGCGCCTGCGCATCCATCGTGAAGCCCAGGCCGCCGAGCATCGCCTGCGCTCGCGAGCGCGCCTGGTAGCCGCCGATCTCCTCGTAGCGCGAATGCAGGAGGGCCACCTTCTCGCCCTCTTCGTGGCTCGCCTCGGCCTGCGCGATCGCCGCTTCCACTTCGCGCAGCTCGCCGTCGCCATCCATGACGAACTCGATCGCCGCGCGCTCGATCGCCGGCGTTTCCTGCGCGACGTGCGACAGCACCCACTTGGGCGGAACGCTTACTTCACCTTCGTCGGCGTGAAGCTCGTTGCGCACGAGGGCGAAGACACTCGACTTGCCCGCGCCATTGGGCCCGACCAGCCCGACACGCTGCCCGGGGTGCACGTTCATCGAGGTGCGTTCGAGGAGGACCTTGGCTCCCCGCCGCAGCGTCATGTTGGAGATTCGCAGCACGGTGCCTTACAGCTCGCAGTCGTAGTCGATGGTGAGCGGCGCGTGATCGGAGAAGCGCTTCGCCTTGTAGATGGAGCACGAGCGCGCGAGCTTCGCGATCCCGGGTGTTGCGATCTGGTAGTCGATCCGCCAGCCCACGTTCTTGTTGTACGCATCCCCCCGGCTGGACCAGAACGTGTAGTGGTCGCCTCCAGGCTCCAGCGCCCGGAACACGTCGATCCAGCCCACGCGCTCGAAGATCTCCGTGAGCCACGCGCGCTCCTCGGGAAGGAAACCCGAGTTCTTCTGGTTGGAGCGCCAGTTCCTCAGGTCGATTTCCTTGTGCGCGATGTTCCAGTCGCCGCACAGCACGATCTCGCGGCCGCACGCGCGCATCTGCTCGAGCCTCGGGAGGAAGCGCTTCATGAAGGCGAACTTGCGCGCCTGCGCCTCCTCGCCGCTCGAACCCGAAGGCAGGTAGAGCGAGATCACGCTCAACTTGCCGAAGTCGACCTGCAGGAAGCGGCCCTGCGCGTCGATGTCCTTGATGCCCAGGCCCATCACCACGTTGTCGGGCGACTTGCGCGCATAGATCGCGACACCGCTATAGCCGCGCTTCTCGGCCGGATGGAAGAAGGCGTGCAGGCCCCGGGGCGCGAGCAGCGTCCGCGGCAGGTCCGCCTCCTGCGCCTTGATTTCCTGCAGGCAGACGACGTCCGCCTTCTGGCGCCGCATCCACGGCGCGAATCCCTTCGCGGCCGCGGAGCGAAGGCCGTTCACATTGAGCGTCACGATGCGCATGGGAATGCCCGGCGAAGCCCGCCGGATCGAGGCAAAATAGCGCGTATCGTACACACCGATCCCGCATGAGCGCCTTGCCCGCCCCCACCCTCGCCCCCGATCCCCACGCGTTCCGCCGCGAGTTCGTCGCGTTCGCCATCGAATCGGGTGCCCTGCGCTTCGGCGAGTTCAAGACCAAGGCCGGCCGGCTCTCCCCCTACTTCTTCAACTCCGGACTGTTCCGCGACGGCGCGACGATGGGTGCGCTCGCCGGCTACTACGCCCAGGCCGCGCTCGCTTCCGGAATCGCCTTCGACATGCTGTTCGGCCCCGCCTATAAAGGCATCACGCTGGCCGCCTGCACCGCCGTTTCACTTGCCGCATTGGGTCACAATCTGCCGTTCTGCTTCAACCGCAAGGAAGCCAAGGACCACGGCGAAGGCGGCAACATCGTCGGCGCGCCGCTCGCGGGGCGGGTCCTCATCCTGGACGACGTGATCACCGATGGCGCTTCCAAGCGCGAGGCGGTCGAGCTGATCCGGGTTGCAGGGGCCACCCCGGCTGGCGTACTAATTGCATTGGATAGGCAGGAACGAGGATCCGGCGAGCTGTCGGCGGCCCAGGAGGTCGGTCGTCAGTTCGGCGTCCCCGTGACGGCGATTGCCACCCTGGAAGACGTCTTGGCCACGCTCCGGGGCCGGCCCGACCGCAAGCAGGAGGTCGCACGCATCGAGGAATATCGGCAGCGCTACGGCGCAGTCGCGTAGACATTGTCGCGGGTCAGCCGGCGTAGATCGGCCTGCCCGAGCGCACGAGGGTAAGACGATGAGAGGCTTGATTGTGTTGCTGGCTGCATTTGCCGCGTCCACGGCGGGTGCTGCCTACCGCTGCGTGGATGAAAAGGGCGTGACGCATATCGGCGACACGCCGCCCGCGGCCTGCGCGAAGGTGCCGATGTTCGAGGTTTCACGCTCGGGCACGGTACTGCGCAAGATCGATCCGACGCCGACGGCGGAGGAGGCCAAGTCGCGTGAGGAAGCCGCGGCCAAGGCGAAGGAGGAGGCGAAGCACGCCTTCGAACAGCGCCGCAAGGATATCGCGCTGCTGGCCACCTACAGCGCCGAGAAGGACTTCGACATCGCCACCGAACGCAATACCGAGCCCATCCAGGGCCGTATCGCCATGGTCCAGGAGCGCCAGAAGGCCGTCGACAAGCGCCTCAAGGAAATCGAGGAGGAGATGGAGTTCTACAAGGCCGGCAAGAGCAAGGCGTCCTCGAATTCAAAGGTCCCGGCCAAGACGCGCGAGATTCCGATCCAGCTCCAGACCGACCACGAGCGCACGCTGGGCGAGCAGGCCCATCTCAAGAAGAACCTGGCGGAGTACGAGAAGGAGCTCGCCGACGTGAAGGCCAAGTACGACGCCGACCGCAAGCGCTGGAAGGAACTGAAGACCAACTCGACGCTGCGCTCGCAAGTGAACGCGCCCACGAAGGAAGACCAGGAGAAGTTGAAGAACTGGACGCGCGGGCAGGCGGTTTGCGGCGAGAAGACCATCTCGTGCCGGCGCGGCGAATCGTACCTGTGTCTCTCGAAGGACGGCACCTGGCACTCGGTGCCCTGCGAAGCGCCGAAGCTCTGACGGCTTACTGAAGCTTCCTGCGCAGCGTCTCGTTCACCTGCGCAGGATTCGCCTTCCCCTGCGTCGCCTTCATCACCTGCCCCACGAGGGCGTTGAACGCCTTCTCCTTGCCCGCGCGGAAATCCTCGACCAGCTTCGCGTTCGCCGCGAGCACCTGGTCGACGGCTGCATCGATCGCGCCTGAATCCGAGATCT
Source organism: Usitatibacter palustris (assembly GCF_013003985.1). Lineage (GTDB taxonomy): Bacteria > Pseudomonadota > Gammaproteobacteria > Burkholderiales > Usitatibacteraceae > Usitatibacter > Usitatibacter palustris. Next base: position 3,810,546 of record NZ_CP053073.1, read on the forward strand.
GCCGCAGGCCCCGCTGCGCAATGATCGCGTCCGCGTCGTCGCCGGATTCGGCGAGCGCGTCGAACACTTCCTTCGCCATCTTGTTGGAGAGCGTGCCGTCGGCGACGCGCTTCACGAGCCCCGCGAGGCGCGGCGCGGAAACCGGCGAGGCCGACGCATCGAGCTCTTTCCGGTTGAGCAGCGCCGAGACTTCTCCCAGAACCCAGTTCGCGCACAACTTCGCTTCGACGCCCGCGGCACCGAGCACTTCCTCGAAGTAATCGGCGAGCTCGCGCGAAGCGGTGAGCGTCGTGGCCTCGTAGCCGGTGAGGCGCAGGTCGCGCTCGTAGCGCGCGCGCCGCGCCGAGGGCAGCTCGGGGAGCGCATCGCGCACCTTGCCGATCCACGCCGGGGAAATCTCGAGCGGCAGCAAATCGGGGTCGGGGAAATAGCGGTAGTCGTGCGCGTCCTCCTTCGAGCGCATCGAGCGCGTCTCGTCGCGATCCGGGTCGTAGAGGCGCGTCTCCTGCACGATCCGCCCGCCGTCCTCGAGGACCTCGATCTGCCGGCGCACCTCGTAGTCGATCGCCTTCTCGAGGAAGCGGAAGGAGTTGAGGTTCTTGATCTCGCAGCGCGTGCCCAGCTCCGCGCCCCAGCGGCGGACCGACACGTTCGCGTCGCAGCGGAAGGAGCCTTCCTGCATGTTGCCGTCGCAGATGCCGATCCAGCGCACGAGCCCGTGCAGCGCCCTGGCGTAGGCGACCGCCTCTGCACTCGAGCGCATATCGGGCTCCGTGACGATCTCGAGCAACGGCGTGCCGGCGCGATTGAGATCGATGCCGCTCATGCCGTGGAAGTCCTCGTGCAGGCTCTTGCCCGCGTCTTCCTCGAGGTGCGCGCGCGTCAGGTTCACGCGCTTCTCCGCGCCGTCGACCACGATCGTCAAATGCCCGCCGGCGACGACCGGCAGCTCGTACTGGCTGATCTGGTAGCCCTTGGGAAGATCGGGATAGAAGTAGTTCTTGCGCGCGAAGATGCTGCGCGGGGCGATCGTCGCGTCCACCGCGAGCCCGAAGCGGATCGCGCGCTCGACCGCGCCCTGGTTCAGGACGGGCAGCGTTCCGGGCAGCGCGAGGTCCACGGGTGCGGCCTGCGTATTTGCGGCCGCGCCGAACGCCGTCGACGCGCCCGAAAAGATCTTCGACGCCGTCGTCAGTTGCGCGTGCGTTTCCAACCCGATGACGACTTCCCAATCGGCCCTCATCCGCGTTTATCCGCGTTTATCTGCGGATCCCCGGGTTTTCTTTGGTGCCAATCGGTCGCCTGCTGGAACGCATGTGCCGCTGCAAGCATCCGCGCTTCATCAAAATAGTTGCCGACGATCTGCAATCCCACGGGCCGCCCCTTGTCCCCGAATCCGCAGGGAATCGACAGCCCCGGCAATCCCGCGAGGTTGATGGGGATGGTGTACAGGTCGTCGAGATACATCTTCACCGGATCGTTGTTCTTCGCACCCAGATCGAACGCCACGCTGGGCGCGGCAGGCCCGGCAATGAGGTCGCACTGCTTGAAGGCCTCGGTGAAATCGCGCGCGATGAGGCGCCGGATCTTCTGCGCCTGCAGGTAATACGCGTCGTAGTAGCCATGCGAGAGCACGTACGTGCCCACCATGATGCGGCGCTTCACTTCGGCGCCGAAACCCTGCGCGCGCGTCTTCTTGTACATGTCGAGGAGGTCGGTGTAGCCCTCCGCGCGGAATCCGTAGCGCACGCCATCGAAGCGCGAGAGGTTCGACGACGCCTCGGCCGGAGCGATCACGTAGTACGCGGGAACCGACAGGCCCTGGTTGGGAAGGCTCACCTCGACCACGGTCGCGCCGAGCTTCTTGTATTGCTCGATCGCCGCGAGGATCGGCTCGGCGACGTCCCTGGCGAGGTCCTTCGAGAAGTATTCCTTCGGAAGACCTATCCGAAGTCCCTTCACACCCTTCACGCCTTTCTCGAGCGCGCCGACGTAGTCGTCCTTCGGCCGGTCCATGCAGGTCGAATCGCGCGGGTCGAACCCGGCCATCACCTCGAGCATGATCGCCAGATCCTCCGCGGTCTTGCCGAGCGCCCCACCCTGGTCGAGCGACGAAGCGAACGCCACCATGCCGTAGCGCGAGACGCGCCCGTAGGTCGGGCGAATGCCGCTCGTGCCGGTGAACGAAGCGGGCTGGCGAATCGAGCCCCCCGTATCGGTGCCGGTCGCGGCAGGTGCCAGGCGCGCGGCGACCGCGGCGGCCGAGCCGCCCGAACTGCCGCCGGGCACGGCCGTGAGGTCCCACGGGTTCTTCACCGGACCGAAGTGCGAGTTCTCGTTCGACGAGCCCATCGCGAACTCGTCCATGTTGGTCTTGCCCAGCAGCACCGCGCCCGCGGCGTTGAATTGCTCGATCACGTGCGCGTCGTAGGGCGCGATCCAGTTGCCGAGGATCTTCGAGCCGCAGGTCGTGCGCCAGCCGTCGGCGCAGAAGAGATCCTTGTGCGCGATCGGGATGCCGGTGAGCGGCCGCGCCTCGCCCCGGGCGATGCGGGCGTCGGCGGCCTTCGCCTGCGCGAGGCTCTTGCCGGGGTCGACCGTGATGAAGGCGTTGAGCGAAGCGTTCGCCTGCTCGATGCGCCCGAGGAATGCGCCCGTGAGCTCCACGCTCGAGAATTTCTTCGCGGCGAGCCCGGCGGCGAGCTCCCTGAGCGTCGAGTCGTGCATCACTCGACGACCCGGGGGACCAGGTACAGGCCTTCTTCGACCTGGGGTGCCACTTCCTGGAACTTCGCGTGCTGGTCGGACTCTGTCACTCGGTCCTCCCGCAGCCGCTGCACGACGTCCTGCGGATGCGACATGGGCTCGACGCCGGAGGTGTCCACGGCGCGCATCTGCTCGATCATCGCGAAGATGCCGTTGAGCTCTTGCTGCAGTGCAGCAGCCGCGCCGGCATCGACTTCGATGCGCGCCAGGTGGGCGATGCGCTGGACTTCTTCAAGGGAAAGCATAAGAAAGTGCTGCTAAGGCCTTAATTCGCTGGCGTTTCCGCGCTATTATAAAGCCCCCCTACACCCGGGGACGAGCAACACCCCGAAACACGTTACGGATCAAGATGTTCTCCTTCGTTTCCAAGTACTTCTCGACCGATCTCGCGATCGATCTCGGCACCGCCAACACCCTTATTTATGTCCGCGGCAAAGGCATCGTCCTCGACGAGCCCTCCGTGGTGGCTATTCGGCAAGAGGGCGGCCCGAACGGAAAGAAAACGATTCAGGCGGTCGGCCTTGCCGCCAAGCAGATGCTCGGGCGCACGCCGGGCAACATCACGGCCATCCGCCCGATGAAGGACGGGGTGATCGCGGACTTCACGATCACCGAGCAGATGCTCAAGTACTTCATCAAGAAGATCCACGACAACCAGTGGTTCCGCCCGAGCCCGCGCATCGTGATCTGCGTGCCCTACGGTTCCACGCAGGTCGAGCGCCGCGCCATCCGCGAGAGCGCGCTGGGGGCCAACGCCTCGCAGGTCTTCCTGATCGAGGAGCCGATGGCCGCCGCGATCGGCGCGGACCTTCCGATCGCCGATGCCACGGGCTCGATGGTCGTGGACGTTGGTGGTGGCACCACGGAAGTCGGCGTGATCTCGCTCGGCGGCATCGTGTACTCGGCCTCCGTGCGCGTCGGCGGCGACAAGTTCGATGAAGCCATCATCAATTACATCCGCCGCAACTACGGGATGCTGATCGGCGAATCGACTGCGGAGAACATCAAGAAGCAGATCGGCTCGGCCTTCCCCGGCAGCGAAGTGCGCGAGATGGAAGTCAAAGGCCGCAACCTCGCCGAAGGCATTCCGCGCTCGTTCACGATTTCCTCGAACGAGATCCTCGAAGCGCTGACGGACCCGCTCAATTCCATCGTCTCGGCCGTGAAGAGCGCGCTCGAGCAGACGCCGCCGGAGCTTGGCGCCGACATCGCCGAAAAAGGCATGGTGCTCACCGGCGGCGGCGCGTTGCTGCGCGAGCTCGACCGGCTCCTCATGGAGGAGACGGGCCTGCCGGTGGTGGTCGCCGACGACCCGCTCACCTGCGTCGTGCGCGGCTCGGGCCGCGCGCTCGAGGAGATGGACAAGCTGGGAACCGTCTTCACCAACGACTGACGGGCATGGCGTGATCGGAGAGCCGCCCCCGTTCTTCCATCGCGGCCCCAGCCCCCTCGCGCGGGTCACGTTCTTCGCGCTCGTGGCGATCGCCACGATGATCGCCGACCACCGCTTCCAGGCGCTCGAAGCGGTTCGCCTTTCCCTCTCGGTCCTCGCCCATCCCGTCCAGCAGATTGCCGCCCTCCCGGGTGAAATGTTCGGGCGCGTCGGCGACTACTTCGCGAGCCAGGACCGGTTGATGCGCGAGAACCAGGACCTGAAGGTCAAGCTGCTCGAGCAGGCCGCCGCGGCCCAGCAGGCGACACTCCTCAAGGCCGAGCAGGAACACCTGCTCGCGATGGAAAAGGGAAAGAGCCGCTTCGACACGCACGGCGTGCTCGCCGAAGTGCTCTACGGCGCGCGCAATCCCTTCACGCGCAAGATCGTCGTCGACAAGGGCCTCACGCACGGCATGCGCGCCGGGATGCCGGCAATCGACGGCGAAGGCGTGGTCGGCCAGATCACCGCGGTGGGCACGTTCACCAGCGAGGTGACGCTGCTCACGGAGAAGGGCCAGTCGGTCCCCGTGATCATCACGCGCAACGGCCTGCGCGCGATCGCGGTGGGCTCGGGCAAGGATGGCGCGATCGAAGTGCCTTTCATGCCCGCCTCCGCCGACATCCAGAACGGCGACCTCTTCGTGACCTCGGGTATCGACGGTACCTATCCGCCGGGACTCGTCGTGGCGAAGGTCACCGGCGTGGAGAAGAACGCCGCGTTCATGTTCGCGCGCATCGCCGCGCGGCCCTCCGCCGGCGTGGACAACTTCCGCTACGTGATGATCCTGCCCACGCCCGCCGCCGGGCCCGCGCCGCCCGACGCGAAGGGCGAAGAGCGCAAGGCCACGGGCCGCGATCGCCCCAAGGGCCGCCGATGAGATCGTCCGACCTCACGCCGCTCGCGCGCGACGTCATGCGCAACCCCGCCAGCGGGGGCTATGTCATTGCCTCGTTCTTCGCGGCGTACGTGCTCGCGGTCATGCCGGCCTCCGGCACGTGGCTGCTCGCGCGCCCCGATTTCGTCCTGCTGGTGCTGGTCTACTGGGCGCTGCATGGCCCGCGCCACGTCGGCCAGGGCATCGCGTTCGCGCTGGGATTGCTCATGGATGTCAGCGACTCGATGCTGCTGGGCCAGCACGCGTTCGCCTATGTGATCGCCGTGTTCGGCGCTCAGGTGCTGCGCGTGCGCATCCTCGCGTTCCCGTTTCCCGCGCAGACGCTGCACGTGGCCGGCATCTTCATGGTGGCCGCCCTCGTGATGCTGTTGCTCAACCTCCTGCTGGGCGCCGAGTTCCCGGGGCTCGCGTTCTTCATCTCGCCCCTGCTCACGGCGCTGCTCTGGGGCCCGGCCTCGTGGGTCCTCGCGATGCGCCGCTCGCGTTCCGAGTCGCCGACATGATGCTCGGCCAGGCGCTGCGCGACCAGCAGCGCGAGCTCGTCGTCTTCAGGAATCGCCTGCTGCTCGCGGGCTTCGGCATCCTCGCGGCCTTCGGCATCCTCGCCACGCGCTTTGCCTGGCTGCAGGTCGTGCAGAAGGATCACTACCACACGCTCGCCGAGGCCAATCGCATCTCGGTCGTGCCCGTCGTGCCCAACCGCGGCATCATCACCGACCGCAACGGCGAGATCCTCGCGGCGAACTTCTCGGCCTACACGCTCGAGATCACGCCGGGGCGCGTGGCCAACGTCGAGCGCGCGATCGACGAGCTCGCCGAGGTGATCGAGGTCACGCCGCGCGACCGCCGGCGCTTCCGCAAGCTCCAGGAGGAAAGCAAGAACTTCGAGAGCCTGCCGATCCGCACGCGGCTCTCCGAGGAGGAAGTCGCGCGCTTCGCGGTGAACCGCTTCCGCTTCCCGGGTTTCGAGATCAAGGCGCGCCTCTTCCGCTCCTATCCGCAAGGCGAAGTCGCCTCGCACGCGATCGGCTACATCGGCCGGATCAACGAACCCGACGTGAAGCGCATCGAAGCGCAGGGCCTCGCCACCAACTACAAGGGCACCGACCACATCGGCAAGCTCGGCCTCGAGGGCGCGTACGAGAAGGAGCTGCACGGCCTCACCGGCAGCGAGCAGGTCGAGATCGACGCGGGCGGGCGCGCCATTCGCGCGCTGTCCCGGAACGAGCCGATCTCGGGCAACAACCTCCAGGTCACGCTCGACCTCCAGCTGCAGAAGGTCGCCGAGGAAGCCTTCCAGGATTATCGCGGCGCGCTCGTGGCGATCGACCCGAAGACGGGCGACGTGCTCGCCCTCGTCTCCAAACCCGGCTTCGACCCGAACCTCTTCGTCGACGGCATCGACCCGGTGAACTGGGACGCGCTCAACAACTCGCCCGACAAGCCGCTCAACAATCGCGCGTTGCGCGGGCAGTACCCGCCGGGCTCGACCATCAAGCCGTTCCTGGCGCTCGCGGCACTCGAGTACAAGAAGCGCACGCCCGAGTTCGCCATCTCCGACCCGGGCTTCTTCACGCTGCCCGGCGTCGCGCACCGCTATCGCGACCACAAGGTCGGCGGCCACGGCAGCGTGAACCTGCACAAGGCGGTGGTGGTTTCCTGTGACACGTATTTCTACGGGCTCTCGAACGACCTCGGGATCGACAACATCCACCGCTTCATGACGCAGTTCGGGTTCGGCGCGCGCACGGGCATCGACATCGAAGGCGAGCTCACCGGCATACAGCCCTCGACCGAATGGAAGTGGCAGCGCTTCAAGCAGAAGTGGTACTCGGGCGACACGATCAGCGTGGGCATCGGCCAGGGCTACTGGCTCACGACCCCCATGCAACTCGCCGCCGCGACCGCCACGCTCGCCAATGACGGCGTGGTCGTCCATCCGCGGCTCCTGAAGGCCGTGCAGGACTCGAAGACGCAGGAAGTGAAGGCGCTGCACCAGCCGATGGGCGAGCGCCTGCCGTTCAAGCCCGAGCACCTCGCCCTCATCAAGAACGCGATGATCGACGTAACCAAGCCCGGCGGCACGGCCGCGCGCGCGGGTGCGGGCGCGCCGTACACGATCGCCGCGAAGACCGGCACCGCGCAGGTGATCGGCATGAAGCAGGGCGAGAAGTACGACGAGAAGAAGGTGAAGGAAGTGCACCGCGACCACGCGATCTTCATCGCCTATGCGCCCGCCGAGGATCCGAAGATCGCCCTGGCGCTGCTCGTCGAGAACGGCGGCCACGGCGGCTCGACCGCCGCCCCGATCGCGCGCGAGGTCTTCGACTTCCACCTGCTCGGCAAGCGCCCGGCCAAGCGCCAGAAGCTCGGCGACGACGAACCCGGCGAAGTGCCGCCGCCGCCGCAATGATCGGTCGCATCTTCGATCTCTTTTCGCGGCGCATCGACGGCCCGCTGATGGCCGCGCTCGCGATCCTGATCGCGCTCGGCCTCACCGTGATCTACTCGTCGCAGGGCGGCGCCTCCTTCGACCGCGTCATCCTCCAGTCGCGCAGCCTCCTCGTGGCACTCGCAGCCCTCTGGGTCGCGGCGAACGTCCCGCCGCAAACGCTGCTCAGGCTCGCGGTGCCGATCTACTGCGTGGGGCTGGCCCTCCTCATCGGCGTCGCGCTCTTCGGCGACGTGCGCAACGGCGCGCGCCGCTGGCTCAACCTCGGCTTCACGTCGATCCAGCCCTCGGAGGTCATGAAGATCGCCGTGCCGCTGGTGCTCGCGTGGTACTTCCACCGCCACGAGGAGGGGCTGCGCCTGCGCGACTTCTTCGTCGCGACCGTTCTTCTGGCGCTTCCCGTGGGACTGATCGCGCGCCAACCCGACCTGGGCACGGCACTGCTCATCTTCGCCTCGGGCTTCTTCGTGATCTTCCTCGCCGGCCTCTCCTGGAAAGTGCTCGTGGGGCTGGGTGCCTCGGGACTCGCGAGCCTGCCGTTCCTCTGGTCGATGATGCATGACTACCAGCGCCAGCGAGTCCTCACGCTCATCGATCCATCGCAGGATCCGCTCGGCGCCGGATACCACATCATCCAGTCGACGATCGCGATCGGCTCCGGGGGCGTGCTCGGCAAGGGTTGGCTCAACGGCACGCAGGCGCAGCTCGAGTTCGTGCCCGAGCGCTCCACCGACTTCATCCTTGCGGTGTACGGCGAGGAGTTCGGGCTCGCGGGCACGGTCGTGCTGATCACGCTCTACCTGCTGGTGATCGGCCGCGGCCTGATGATCGCCGCCAATGCCTCGACCGTGTTCGCGCGGCTGCTCGCGGGTGCCATCACGCTCACGTTCTTCACGTACGCTTTCGTGAACATGGGCATGGTCAGCGGAATCCTTCCGGTGGTGGGCGTGCCGCTGCCGCTCATCAGCTACGGCGGCACGGCGCTGCTGTCGATGCTGATCGGCTTCGGCATCCTCATGTCGATCGCCACGCACAAGCAGTTGGTGTCGAGTTGAGGGCGGGCTTCGCGGTCCTTGTCGCCGTGCTGCTCGCGACCGGGCTCGCCGGCTGCGGCTCCACGCCGAAGAAGGACGAACCGCGCAAGCCTTCGTACTACTCCGACGACGGCCCACCCGACAAGACACCCGACAACCTCGCGTCGATTCCCGATGCGGTGCCGCGCGACGAGCCCTTCCACCGCTTCGCGAACCGCCCCTATACCGTCTTCGGCCGCAGCTACGCGCCGGTCGTGAACAACGACCCGCTGAAGGAGCGCGGCATGGCCTCGTGGTATGGCAAGAAATTCCACGGGCAGAAGACCGCGAGCGGCGAGGTGTACGACATGTTCGCGATGACCGCGGCGCACAAGACCCTGCCGCTGCCGAGCTACGTGCGCGTGACCAACGTGCGCGATGGGCGCTCGGTCGTCGTGCGCGTGAACGATCGCGGCCCCTTCCACCAGGACCGGATCATCGACTTGTCGTATGCGGCGGCTTCGCGCATCGGGATCGCGGGTCCGGGCAGTGGGCTGGTCGAGGTCGAGCGGGTTTTCGCCGGCTCGCGCGTCGAGGTGGCGAAGGCTCCCGCGTCCTCTGTGGCTCCGCCGTCGCGCACGGTTGCCACGCCGCTTACGCCGCCGCCGGTGATCGTCGAAACCGCCGTGGTCGCGCGCGAGACGGACGGCGCACTGTGGCTGCAACTGGGTGCGTTCGGAAGCGCGGAGAACGCCGAGCTCTTCCGTGCGCGCATGGCCCGCACGCTCACCTGGAACAACGAGCCGCTCTCGATCGCCGTGCACGACGGCCTGCATCGCGTGCGCATGGGTCCGTATCGCAATCGCGAGGAAGCTTCCGCGATCGCCGACCAGGTTCGCGAGTCGCTCGGGTTCGCGCCCGCGATCTCCGCGCGGTAAGCCCGTGCTGCGCCTGATCGCGTTTCTCGCGTGCGCCTGCGCTTTCTCCGCGCTGGCCCAGGTTCGCCCGCCGCCGCTCGCAGTGCGCGCCTTCGCGCTGGTCGATATCCAGAGTGGCGCCACGCTCGCGAGCCAGGCGGAGGACGACCACTTCGAGCCCGCGTCGCTGGCGAAACTGATGACGGCCTACGTGGTGTTCGATGCGTTGCGCGCCGGCAAGCTGCAAACTGCGCAGCCGGTGATCGTCGCGTCCGCCGCACCGACGGCCCCCGGCGCGCGCATGTATCTCGAGGCCGGCATGACCGTCCCCGTGGAGGACCTGTTGCGCGGGCTCATCGTCGCTTCCGCCAACGATGCGGCGGTGGCACTCGCCGTGGCCACGAGCGGCAACGAGGAATCGTTCGTCGAAGCCATGAACACGCAGGCGCGCAGGCTGGGCCTCGCGAACACGAAGTTCGTGAATGCCACGGGGCTGCCCTCGCGCGAGCACCACATCACGGCGCGCGACGCGGCCGCGCTCGCCTTCGCGTTGCTGCGCGACTTCCCCGAGCGCCAGCCGCTCTTCGCACAGAAGGAGTTCACGTGGGGCGGTTTCCCGCACGCGAGCCGCAACCGCCTGCTCGCCATCGACCCCGCGGTCGACGGGCTGATGTCGGGTTTCACCGAGGGCGCGGGTTACTCGCTGGCGGCGAGCGCCACGCGGGGCGATCGGAAGCTCGTGGGCGTCGTGCTCGGGGCGCAGACCGATGCGCTGCGCACCGCCGAGACGCTGAAGCTCCTCAATTTCGGTTTCCTCTCCTTCGAGACGCGCCGCCTGTATCGCAAGGGCGCGGTGGTCGGCACGCCGGAGATCTTCAAGGGCACGCGCGCCGTGCTCCCGGTGGGCTTCGATCGCGACGCCTGGCTCACGCTGCCCAAGGGAAAGTTCGACGGGCTTCAGGCCGTGCTGCAGACGCAGCAGCCCTACGTCGCTCCCTTTGCCCGAGGGCAGAAAGCGGGGATAATGAAGCTCACCCGCGACAACGCGCCGCTCGCAGAATTTCCCGTCGTCGCGCTCGAGGAAGTTCCGGTTGCCGGGTTCCTCACTCGCGGGTGGGACACCCTCCGCCTCCTCTTCCGGTGACGACCATGACCTCACCCATCGCGCATTTCAACGGCGCGTTTGTTCCCCTCGACGAGATCCGCATCTCCCCGCTCGACCGTGGCTTCATCTTCGGCGACGGCGTGTACGAAGTCGTTCCCGTCTACAACGGCGAACCCCTGCACGGACGCGAGCACTTCGAGCGCCTGCAGCGCTCGTGCGACGAGATCCGCCTGAAGAACCCGCACACGGTCGACGAGTGGATGGCGCTCACGAGGAAGCTGCTCGAGTCGCATCCGGGCAACCAGTCGGTGTACGTCCACGTCACGCGCGGCGTGCCGAGCAAGCGCGACCACGTGATCCCGACGGGCCTGAAGCCCACCGTCTTCATGATGTGCTATCCGCTCGCCTCGCCCTCGAAGGAACAGATCGAGAACGGCGTGGCGTGCACGACGGCCGAGGATTTCCGCTGGACCAAATGCCACATCAAGTCGATCTCGCTGCTGGGCAACGTGCTCGCGCGGCAATCGTCGGTCGATGCCGGTGCGGTGGAGACCATCATGTTCCGCAACGGGTTCCTCACCGAGGCTTCGGCCTCGAATGCCTTCGTGGTGAAGGGCGGCACGGTGCTCGCCGCACCGCAGGACAACATGATCCTGCTGGGCATCACCTACCAGCTCCTCGAGAAGCTCGCGAAGGACGGCACGCTCAAGCTCGAAGTGCGCCCGGTGAGCGAAGCCGAGGTGCGCGGCGCCGACGAGATCTGGCTCTCGTCGTCGACGAAGGAAGTCCTCGCGGTCACGTCGCTCGACGGCAAGCCCGTGGGCACCGGCAAGCCCGGTCCCGTGTTCAAGCGCATGCACGCGCTCTACCAGGAGTACAAGGGCCGTCTGGGACGCAAGGATGCAGTCGCCGCCTGATCCGTCCCAGTCGCCGCTCCAGTTCCCGACCGTCTTCCCCATCAAGGTGATGGGGCGGCGCGAGGACGGCTTCGCACAGGTGGTCTCGGAGATCACGCTCAAGCACGCGCCCGACTTCCACCCGGAGACGATCGAGATGCGCTCGTCCAAGAACGGGCGCTACATCTCGTTCACGGTGACGATCAACGCGAAGTCGCGCGAGCAACTCGACGCCCTCTACTCGGAGCTTTCGAAGCATCCGATGGTGTTGATGGTCCTGTGAGGGTTCGCCACCTCGGGTTCGTGGCCTACGAGCCGACACTGCGCGCGATGCGCGACTTCACTGCCGCGCGCATCGCCGATACGCCTGACCAGATCTGGGTCCTCGAGCATCCGCCCGTCTACACGCTCGGTCTCGCGGGCCGCGCGCAGCACGTGCTCTCGCCCGGAGTGATTCCCGTCGTGAAGACCGATCGCGGCGGGCAGGTCACGTACCACGGCCCCGGGCAGGCAGTCGCCTATGTGTTGCTGGACCTGCGGCGCCTCGGCGTCGGCGTGAAGGAACTCGTGCGCCGGCTCGAGCAGGCGGCACTCGATGTGCTTGCGGAATCCGGCGTGAAAGGCACGCGGCGCGAAGGCATGCCGGGCGTCTACGTCAACGGCGCGAAGATCGCCGCGGTGGGCCTGCGCATCGCGCGCGGTTGCAGCTATCACGGCCTCGCGCTCAACGTCGATGTCGACCTCGAACCGTTCACGCACATCGACCCCTGCGGGTATCCCGGCCTCGCCTGCACACGCCTGGCCGACCAGGGTGTCCGTGATAGCATTTCCGCAGTGCAACAGAAGCTGGCCGACGCCCTTTCCCGATGCCTGACACCGACCTGAAGCTCAAGCAGAAGCGCGAGCTCAAGACCGACCGCATTCCGATCAAGATCGTGCCTTCGGAGCCCATCCGGAAGCCCGAGTGGATCCGCGCGCGCGCCGGCGGCAGCGGCCGCTTCTTCGAGATCAAGCAGATCCTGCGCGAGGCGAAGCTGCATTCGGTGTGCGAGGAAGCCTCGTGCCCGAACATCGGCGAGTGCTTCGGCCATGGCACGGCGACCTTCATGATCATGGGCGACCTCTGCACGCGCCGTTGCCCGTTCTGCGACGTCGCGCACGGACGCCCGAAGCCGCTCGATACGGACGAGCCGCGCCACCTGGGCGAGACCATCGCGAAGCTGCGCCTCAAGTACGTCGTGATCACGAGCGTGGACCGCGACGACCTGCGCGATGGCGGCGCGGGTCACTTCGTCGAGTGCATCCGCACGGTTCGCGAGCTTTCTCCCGCGACGAAGATCGAGATCCTCACGCCGGATTTCCGCGGGCGGCTCGATCGCGCCCTCGAGATCCTGAATGCCGCGCCACCCGACGTGATGAACCACAACCTCGAGACGGTGCCGCGGCTCTATCGCCAGGCGCGTCCCGGCTCGGACTACGCGCACTCGCTGAAGCTCCTGAAGGACTTCAAGGCCGCGCATCCGGACGTGCCCACCAAGTCGGGCCTGATGGTGGGGCTGGGCGAGACGAACGAAGAGATCCTCGACGTGATGCGCGACCTTCGCGCGCACGACGTCGACATGCTGACGGTCGGCCAGTACCTGCAGCCGTCGCGCCACCATCTGCCGGTGACGCGCTATGTGCATCCCGACGAGTTCGCGATGTTCGGGCGCGAGGCGCAGGCGCTCGGTTTCGCCAATGCCGCATGCGGTCCGATGGTCCGCTCGAGCTACCACGCCGACCTCCAGGCGCAGGAGGCCGGGGCGGCATAGCCCACGGGCCGCGCATCCACGCGTCCCGCGAAGGAGTATCCAGGGCATGGAACCGGTTTCCAGCATTCGCCGCCTGGGATTTCGCAAGTGGTATGAGCGCCAGCTCATCGACTGCCACCTCGCGCTCGTGACCTGCTTCCTGTGCGGAATCGTGATCGCCGCATGCTTCGAGGGCGTGACCTTTCGCGACTTCGGACCGCGCAGCGCGACGATGATGGCCCTCGTGGTCGGAGCGACAACTCTCGGTTGGTACTCGTGGCGGCGCTACATCACCGTGCTCGAGCGCGCCGAGCGCTACGGCGAGCGCTCCACGTGCGAAGGCTGCAAGGCCTACGGCCGCTTCGAGGTGCTCAACGCCGGGGTCGACTCGGTCCCGGGCCCGACGGCCGAAGCGGTCGCGCCACTGGAAGTGGCGTGGATGCGCGTAAAGTGCCGGCAGTGTGGAGCCCTGTGGCGGATGCCCGAATGAAAATCCATTCCTTCCTCGTCGTTGCAGTCGCGTTGGCCCTGCCCGCCCACGGCCAGGCGTTTCGCTGCACGTCGCCCGACGGCAAGATCACCTACCAGCAGACGCCGTGCCCGAAGGCGAGCGACGAAAAGCAGGTCGATACGACGCCCGCATCGAGCAGCGATGCGGAAGCCGCCGCCGCGGCTCGCGAGAAGTTGCTGCGCGACGGCGCTGAAGCCGGCAAGCGGCTCGAGGCGCGTGCCGCCGCGGATGAAGCCGATCGGCAACGACGCGCGGACCAACGCGCGCGCGACGAAGCCCGCGAGCGCGAAGCGCAAGCGCAGGAAGCAGCACGCGACAACCCGGGCAACATCTACGCGTGGCCCGGTTACACGCCACCGAACTATCCGCGCCCGCCCTTCCCGCCGCAGCCTCGCCCCATTCCGCCGCGGCCCGGCCCGCAGCCCACGCCGCAAACACGCTGAACGGCGTAAAGTAGTTCGCGCAAGTGCCTCAGGGAGACGTCGCCATGAAGACCTCCGGATGGAGAGTGGTTGCAACCGCTGCGGGGCTGCTCGCGTGCGCGCAGGCAGGCGCCGAAGTCTACAAATGCCGCGCCAACGACGGCTCGCTCACCTACCAGCAATCGCCCTGCGGCTTCACCGACGAGGCCCTGCGCTCGAACATCCCTTCGGATTTTCCGCCGCCCAATGTCGAAGAGCGCAACCGCATCCTCGAGCGCGAGCAGCAGCTCTTCCAACGGCTTGAAGCGCAACGCGACCGGTTGAGCGCCGAATCCATCGCGCGCATCTCGCGGCCCGATCCGGTCATCGTCGCGCCCGAGCCGCCTTCGTACAGCGTCGCGTGGGCCGGCTACGGCTATCCGCGGATGCGGCGGCCGAACTCTCCCTACTTCGGCTACCGCCGCTAGTCGATCGCCTGGTAGGCCGGCAGCGTGAGGAACTCGACGTAATCGTCGGATGCGCTGATGTCCTCGAAGAGCTTCGCGCCCTCCTCGTACTTCCCGGCGGCGTAGGCCTCGGCGCCGACGATTCCCGGCGTCTTCTTCAGCTCGTCGACGAGGATTTCGTGGAAGAGCGCGCGCGTCACGCGCCGGCCGTCGTCGAGAACGCCCTTCGGTGAGCGCATCCACTGCCACACCTGCGAGCGCGAGATCTCGGCGGTGGCGGCGTCTTCCATCAGGTTGAAGATCGGCACGCAGCCGTTGCCCGCGAGCCACGAGCCGATGTACTGGATGCCGACCTGGACGTTGTTGCGCAGTCCCGCTTCGGTGATCGGTGCCTCGGGACGGAAATCGAGCAATTCCTTCGCGGTCACGGTCACGTCAGGGCGCTGCTTGGAATACTGGTTCGGCCCCGGCATGTGCCTGTCGAAGATCTCCTTCGCGATGGGGACCAGCCCCGGGTGCGCGACCCAGGTGCCGTCGCAGCCGTCGGTCGCTTCGCGCTCCTTGTCGGCGCGCACCTTCGCCATCGCTGCCTCGTTCGCCGCGGCGTCGTTCTTGATCGGGATCTGTGCGGCCATCCCGCCCATCGCCGGCGCGTTGCGGCGGTGGCAGGTCTTCACGAGCAGCAGCGCATAGGCGCGCATGAAGGGCGAGGTCATCGTCACCTGCGCGCGGTCGGCGAGGCAGAACTCGGGATGCGAGCGGAACTTCTTGATGCAGGAAAAGATGTAGTCCCAGCGGCCGATGTTGAGCCCCGCGGAGTGCTCGCGCAGCTCCCAGAGGATCTCGTCCATCTCGAAGGCCGCGGGAATCGTCTCGATGAGGACGGTCGCGCGAATGCTGCCGTGCGGGATGTCGAGCTCCTTCTGGGCGAGCGTGAAGATGTCGTTCCACAGGCGCGCCTCGAGGTGCGATTCGATCTTCGGCAGGTAGTAGTACGGGCCTGAACCGCGCGCGAGGAGCTCCTTCGCGTTGTGGAAGAAGAGCAGCGCGAAATCGAAGATCCCTCCGGAGACGGCTTCGCCATCGACGGTGACGTGCTTCTCGTCGAGGTGCCAGCCCCGGGGCCGCGGCAGCAGCACCGCCGTGCGCTCGTTCAGGCGATAGGACTTGTCGCCCTGCTGGAACGTGATCGTCCGGCGCACGGCATCGAGGATGTTGGCCTGGCCCTCGATCATGTTCGCCCACGTCGGGCAGTTGGCGTCCTCGAAATCGGCCATGAACGTGGAGGCGCCGCAGTTCAACGCGTTGATCACCATCTTGCGATCGGTGGGGCCTGTGATCTCGACGCGCCGGTCGAGGAGGTCCTTCGGCTGGGCGGCAATCCGCCACTCGGAGTTGCGAACGTCCTTCGTGGCGTCGAGGAAATCCGGGGTCACTCCGGCGTCAAACTCGGACTGTCGAGCCCGCCTGCGTTCAAGGAGCTCTTTGCGGCGCGGAGCGAAGGCACGATGGAGTTTCGCCACAAAGGCGAGCGCTTCGGATGTCAGGATGCGGGAAGCCTCCGCGTGTGGCGCGGCGGTGATACGCATACCATGGGGCAGCGGGGAATTCATTGCTTGTTCTCCACGCCCACGACGGGGCGCCTGAAAAAGAATACCGCGAAGGAGGAGTTGTGATGACGCATTGGGTGCGCTTCCGCAATGAGGCGGGCGTGGGCTTTGGCCGCCTCGAAGGCGACCGCATCGCCGTCTGCAAGGGAGACATGTTCGCGTCTCCCGCGGACACGGGTGATTCCGTACCCCTGGCGTCGGTGAAGCTGCTCACGCCGACGGTTCCCACGAAGATGCTCGCACTCTGGAACAACTTCCGCGCGCTCGCCGAGAAACTCAACCAGGCCATTCCGCCCGAGCCACTCTACCTGCTCAAGGCGCCCAACTCGTTCCTCGCCCCTGGCGAGGTGATCCGCAAGCCCGCGTCCTACGACGGCAAGGTTGTCTACGAAGGCGAGCTGGGGATCGTGATCGGCAAGCGCTGCAGCGCCGTGAGCGAAGCCGACGCGCCCGGATTCATCTTCGGCTACACGTGCATCAACGACGTCACGGCCGCCGAGATCATCCAGAAGGACCCGACGTTCGCGCAGTGGGTGCGCTCGAAGAGCTTCGACACCTTCGGCGTTTTCGGGCCGGCGGTGGTCACCGGTCTGGACCCCGCGAAGCTCTCCGTGAAGCTCGTGCTCAACGGCCAGGAACGCCAGAACTATCCGGTCTCCGACATGATCTTCGGACCGGCGGCAATCGTGAGCCGCATCTCGCAGGACATGACGCTCGAACCCGGTGACGTGATCTGCTGCGGCACCTCGGTGGGCGTGGGCTCGATGAAGCCCGGTAGCGATGTCGCCGTCACCATCGACGGCATCGGCACGCTCGCCAACCGTTACGAATAGGAGTCGACCATGCGCATCGGAATCGTAGGCGCGGGAGCGATCGGCGGCCTGCTCGCCGCCAAGCTGGCGCTCGCCGGCGAAGAAGTCACCGTGATCGATCGTGGCGCGCACCTCGCGGCCATTCGCGCCCACGGATTGAAGCTCACGATGGGCGACGGCACCGAGCTCGTCGCGAAGAACCTCAAGGCCGTCGACAGCCCCGCGGCCGCCGGCAAGCAGGACCTCGTGATCCTCGCGCTCAAGGCGCAGGTGATCGCGTCCGTGGCCCCGTCGCTCGAGGCGATGTTCGACAAGGACACGATGCTGATGACCGCGCAGAACGGTCTGTCGTGGTGGTACTTCCAGCGCCACGGCGGCCCGCACGACGGCAAGTCGCTCGCGCGCCTCGATCCCGACGGCACGATCGCCAAGCACATCGATGCCAAGCGCATCATCGGTTGCGTGGTCTATCCGGCCGCGGAGCTCACGGGTCCGGGAGCGATTCACCATGTCGAAGGCGATCGCTTCGCCATCGGCGAGCTCGACGACGTTCCGACCGAGCGGGTCAAAGGCGTGGCCGAAGCGCTCAACCGCGCCGGATTCAAGGCGGTGATTCCCGAGAACATCCGCGCGGAGGTGTGGCTGAAACTCTGGGGCAACATGTCCTTCAACCCGATCAGCGCGCTCACGCACGCCACGCTCGTCGACATCTGCCAGTTCGGGCCCTCGCGCGAGCTCGCCGCGACGATGATGCGCGAAGCGCAGGAAGTGGCCGGGAAACTCGGCATCACCTTCCGCGTGCCGCTCGAAAAGCGCATCGCCGGCGCCGAGAAAGTCGGCAAGCACAAGACCTCGACGCTGCAGGACATCGAGGCCGGCCGCGAAGTGGAGACCGACGCGCTGCTCGGCGCCGTGATCGAGCTCGCGAAACTCACCGAAACGCCCGTCCCCGCCTGCGAAACGGTGCTCGCCCTGCTCGAGTTGCTCTCGAAGACGCTGCGCGACAACCGGGGTGCGGCCCGGGTCATCTCGCTCGCGGCCTAGCCTCGACTTTTCGGGCGCAAAAGGGTCCCTGGGACCAATGGCTTCCATGCCGTTGAGTCTATTGCATCACCAACGATTCGATAATCGCCACAGTTTGGCGAATATCTTATACTTTTGACCCCATGGACCGATTCAAGGAATTGACCACTTTCGTGGAGGTCGCCCAACGCGGCAGCCTCTCGGCGGCGGCGCGCGAGGAAGGCATCACCCCGGCGATGGTGGGTCGGCGCATCGACCAGCTCGAGGAACGCCTGGGCGTGAAGCTCTTCAAGCGCTCGACGCGCAAGGTGACCCTCACGCCGGAAGGGTCCACCTTCTATGAAGATGTCCATCGCCTGCTCGACGAGCTGCGCGGTGCCGAGGAATCGCTGTCGGTCGGCGCGAAGAGCGCCTCGGGCCGGCTGATCGTCACCGCCCCCACGGCATTCGGCCGCAAGCACATCGCGCCTCACCTCGCGGCGTTCATCGCCGAGCATCCGAGCCTCGCGATCACGCTGCATTTGTCGGAACGCATGGTCGATCTCAAGAACGAGCGCTTCGACCTCGCGATCCGCATCGCCGACCTCAAGAGCGCCGACCTCATTGCCGCGAAGCTCGCGCGCAATCACCGCGTGGTGTGCGGCGCACCCAACTACTTCAAGCGGGCCGGGCGTCCCAAGCTCCTTGCCGACCTCGCGCGCCACAACTGCCTGGTCACGAGCACCGAAGACGGCGTCGCCGATTCGTGGAGCTTCCTGGACAAGGGCAAGCCGGTGTCGGTCAAGGTCGGCGGGAGCCTGCAGTGCAACGACGGTGAAGTGCTCACGCGTTGGGCCATCGCGGGCGAGGGCCTCGCGTGGCGCAGTGCCTGGGAAGTGAGCGAAGAAGTGAAGCGCGGACGCCTTGCGACAGTGCTCGACGAGTTCGCCTTCCCGGGCAACAACATCTACGCGGTCTACCCCGAGCGGCGCCTGCTCCCCGCGAAGGTGAAGCTCTTCATCGAATTCCTGCGCAAGACCTTCGGCGACCCGCCCTACTGGGAATAGTCAGTGCGCGGCGACGACCTTCGGGACCGCCTGCTTCATCGCTTCGTCGATCAGCCAGCGTAGTTCGTCCACCTTCTCATGGGCCGACAGGGCGCTCCATGGGTCCACGACGCCCCTTCCGCGACCGGCGGTGACCGCGCGGGACTTCTTCGCAACTTCCTCGAGCACGACCTTCATCGTGGCGAGTTCGAACAGCGTCACCTTGATGTACGCGAACGACCCGAAAAAGCCTCGCCCGCGAGCGCCATCGGCCGCGTAGGTTCGGGCGGAGCGGTCGAGATAGAAGCCCAGACCCTCGACCTTGCCTTGCCCGATGGCGGCGTTGCCGAACTGCATCAGCGCCTGGTCGCGATGCTTCGTGACGAGAATCAGGTGGGTCGCGCCCCGCCGGTCGGCCACCGGTTTCACGGCTTCGAGGAGCTCCCGCATCGCCTTGGGATCGTCGAGGGCCCTTTCCTGGAGCGAAAAGAGCCGCGCGTCGCGGATGTCGAGGAGGATCGGGGCGGATCCGGGTTGCGCCGCCTTCATCGCGGCATCGACGGAGAGCAGCACCGACTTGTCGAGAACCTCGTCATTGATCGGCATCACCTGCCGATCGTTGCGGTCGACCTTGGTACCGAGCGTCGATGCACGGCTGCCCACCACCAGGATTTCGTTGCCGATCAACGAGGCCACGGCGTAGCGACGAGCCGCACTTTCGGGCACTTGCGCGGATGCCGTCATGCACGCCAGCGCAACGCCTGCGATCGCCGCCCGCCAGTACCGGCGAATCATGTGCCTCCGCGGACCTCTACTTGAACTCCTTGACCACGTGCTGCTGGCGCCGGCTCACGGGCAGCCGTTCGCCCGTGGAGGCCACCACCACCGCCCAGCCCGATTCGCTCTCGCCCGAGCTCCTTTCGAAGCCCGTGACGGCGCTGCGCGCGACCAGGCAGTTGCGATGGATGCGGATGTAGGCACCGGGAAACTCTTCCTCGAGGTGCGTGAGCGACTCCTCGACGATGAACTCGCGCGCCGCGGTGCGCACGGTCACGTACTTGAGCTCGGCGCGCAGGTAGAGAATGTCGGTGATCGGCACGAGGTGGATCTTGCCGCGCTCGTGGACCGAGAGGTGCTTGCGCGGCAGGTTCGCCGCCGCATCGAGCGCCTCGCGCGTCACCGGGGCGCCCGCTCGCGTCTTGCGAAGTGCCGCGAGCAGCCGCTCCTGGCGGATGGGCTTGAGGAGGTAGTCGATCGCGTTCACCTCGAAAGCCTTGATCGCGTAGGCGTCGAACGCCGTCGTGAAGATGATCGCCGGCGGCTGCGGCATCCCGGCGAGGTGGCGTGCGGCTTCCATGCCGTCCATCTCGGGCATGCGGATATCGAGGAGAACGATGTCGACCTTCTCGCGGGTGGCGGCTTCGAGCGCTTCGCGCCCGTTCTTCGCCTCGTCCACGATCGTCAGCGGGAACTCGCCGCGGCAGTCGTCGAGCAGGTCGCGCAAACGCGAGCGGGCCGGCGCCTCGTCGTCGGCAATCAGGACCCGCGGCACCCCGGTCTGCGCAAGCGTCATGGCGCCACCATATAGGGAAGCTTGATCGTCACGCGATAGATTCCGTTGCCGACCTCGGAGCGCATGCTCGCCTCGGCATCGAAGTGCAGCTGGAGGCGCTCGCGGATGTTGGCGATCGCCATCCGGTTGCCGGCCACGTGGCTGCCGGCCGCCGAATACGGGTTGGTGAGCTCCATCACGACCTGGCCGTCCTTGCGGCGGACATCGATCACGATCTCCCCGCCCGCCTCGGCCGGCTCGATGCCGTGGTACACGGCGTTCTCGACCAACGGCTGGAGCAACAACGGCGGCACGAGCGCTTCGGCGGGCATTTCGTCGATGCGCCAGGTGATCTTCAGCCGGTCGCCGAGGCGCAGCTCCTCGATCGCAAGGTATTGGCGGGCGAGCTGGACTTCCTGTCCGATGGGCGTGAGCGTGCGGTTGTCCGCCATGAGCACGCGAAAGAGGTCGGCGAGGTCTTCGAGGGCTCGTTCGGCCTTGCGAGGCTCCGAACGGATGTAGGCGAGCACGGCGTTGATGCTGTTGTAGAGAAAATGCGGCCGGATGCGGGCCTGGAGCGCCTGGATACGAGCCTCGGCGATCGCGGGCGAGAGCGCGCGCGAACGCAGGTCGAAGTAGAGAAGCGTGCAGCCGGTGACGAACACCACGACGAGCGCGAGCATCGGGTACGGCAGCGGCGCGCGGTCGGGCAGGAGCTGGCCGAAGAACTCCTGGAGCCCCCACGCGACCAGCAGCTCGAAGACGAACAGCGCGCCGATCGCACCCGCATAGCCGATCGCATGCAGGGCCTTGCGCGCGAGGCACAGGACCACGAGCGAGAGGATCAGCACGGGTTCGACGAAGGCGGCGAGCAGCAGGAACTCGAACGGAAACTCGCCGAGCGATCGCGTGCGCAGGGCCGCCGCCGCCAGCACGAACAGGTTCACCAGCACCAGGGCGCGAAGCATCACGCCGAGGTTGCAGAAGTTCGGGAGCCGGATCAGGGCTCCGGTCTGATTTATACTGGCCACGCACTCATTTCGCCATGGCCGACGATCCCATGCAAGAAGACACTCACAAGCCATGGTCGGGCCGCTTCGGCGAGCCCCTCGACCGACTTGCCCAGCGGTTCAACGCATCGGTCACCTTCGACCAGCGCCTTGCCGAGCACGATATCGAGGGTTCGCTCGCGCACGCGCGCATGCTCGGCCGCTGCGGGATCATTCCGGCCAAGGATGTCGCCGATATCGAGCGCGGCATGGCCGAGATCCTCGCCGAGGTCCGAGCCGGGCGCTTTGCCTGGTCGATCGAGCGCGAAGACGTCCACCTCAACATCGAAAGCCGCCTGACCGAGCTCGTGGGCGATGCCGGCAAGCGCCTGCACACCGCTCGCTCTCGGAACGACCAGGTCGCCACCGACATGCGCTTGTGGCTGCGCGCGGAGATCGATGGCCTGCTCGGGGTGCTCAAGGCCCTGCGCACGCGCATCCTCGACATCGCCGAGCAGCACGCCGCGACCCTCATGCCGGGCTACACCCATCTCCAGGTCGCGCAGCCGGTCACGTTCGGCCACCACCTGATGGCCTACTACGAGATGTTCTCCCGCGATACCGAGCGGCTGGTCGATTGCCGGCGCCGGGTCAATCGCCTGCCGCTCGGTGCGAGCGCCCTGGCCGGCACGAGCTATCCGATCGACCGCGAATCGGTGGCGAAGGAACTCGGTTTCGAGGGCGTTTGCGAGAATTCGCTCGATGCGGTCGCCGACCGGGACTTCGCCGTGGAATTCCTCGCGGCCGCCTCGCTGTCGATGACCCACGTGTCGCGCATCGCCGAGGAGCTGATCCTCTGGATGAACCCGCGCTTCGGTTTCGTGAAGCTCGCCGACCGGTTCTGCACGGGCTCGTCGATCATGCCGCAGAAGAAGAACCCGGACATGGCCGAGCTCATGCGCGGCAAGACCGGGCGGGTCTACGGCAGCCTCGTGGCGATGCTCACGGTCACCAAGGGACAGCCGCTCACCTACAACAAGGACAACCAGGAGGACAAGGAACCGCTCTTCGATGCGGTCGATACCCTCCGGGATGTCCTGTCGCTCCTCACCGAGATGCTCGGCGGCCTCACGGTGAACGCCGAGCGCATGCGCGCGGCCCTGAGCGAGGGCTATGCGACCGCAACCGACCTTGCCGATTACCTGGTCCGCAAGGGACTGCCCTTCCGCGATGCGCACGAGGTCGTCGCGAAAGCGGTGAAGACGGCCGAAGCGGCCGGCAAGGACCTGGCGGAGCTTTCGTTGCCGGAACTGAAGGCGTTCTCGCCGCTCGTGGGCGATGACGTGCTGAAGTTCCTCACGCCCGAGGGCTCGGTGGCTTCCCGCTCGCACATCGGCGGCACGGCCCCCACCGCGGTTCGCGCGGCGATTGCCCGCGCCCGCTCGCGTCTCTAGTCCGCTTCCTCGGCCTTCGCGCTGTAGAGCCAGCAGATCTTCCGGGTCTCGGGACCCGAGAGGCGGTCGCCCATCCGGCCGCACCGGGCGATGCGCTGCGAGAGCTTCTGGCTCCAGGAGCAGGTGTTACAACTACCAAAGTGCGAGCCTTCGTTGTCGAGCTGCAGCTGCACGAGCGTCTCGCGCAGCGCCGAGGTCGCGTTGCGGATCCGGTTCGGGCTGATGTTGCGGGTGGCGTTCTGCCAAGCCAGGGTCGGCTGAGATTCGTAGAGGAACTGCTCGCCGGAGGTGGAAAGTCGCAGCCGCACGACACGCCGGTCGATGTCGTCCTCGTAGCGCTCGATCAACCCGCGCCGGTCGAGCAGCAGCAGCGTCTGGGAAACCGTGCCTTTCGTGAGGCCCAGGTAGTCCGTGAGCGCCTGCGGCGTGTTGGAATAGCGGTTCGCCTTGCTCAGGTAAAGCAGCGCCTGGAGGTGAACCGGCTGCAGCGCTTCGTCTGAGCCGGACTTGCGAAGCTCCGTGCGCATCAGGTTGCCGAGACGCTCGACGAGCTCCAGAAGAACCAGCGGGTTCTTGTCCACGGCCCTATTAGTATCGGGTCGACACGATAAAGTCAAGGAATTGCAAACCCGACTTTTCGTGTCGATTCGATACCATCACGTCCCGGGACCGATTTTGCGGCCGTTTTGTGCGTTTTCCAACACGCGCGAAGGCATTTGCCTCAACCGAAGTCGGCTTGCACTCCTGCTTGCGCAGCGATGATCGCGGCGAGCGACGCGAAGAGCTCCTCGCCGCTGCGCGTATCGCGCCACGCGCCGTCACGCGCGGCGAAATGGAAGCCGCCGGAGCGCGCCGCCACCCAGATCTCGCGATTGGGCGCCTGGCGATTGACGATGATCTTCGTGCCGTCGGGGCAACCGAGCGTGAGCACGCCGCCCTCGAGGTCGATATCGAGGTCGTCATGCGGTTCGAGCGCGTTTTCAATGCGCGCGAGCACGGCGTCGACAGCGCGATGGAATTCGGATTCCGTCATAATCCCGACGATGATACGCGGCCTCGCACTCGCCCTTTTCGCCCTGCTGCTGGCCGCCGGTTGCGGGCAGAAAGGTCCGCTCAAGCTTCCCGAAACGGCACCGGCCAAACCCGCATCCACAGCCCCATGACTACTCTCACGCGCGCCTCGGGCGAACTTCGCCTCGAGGGTGTCGCCCTCTCTGAAATCGCGCGCCGCTTCGGCACGCCCTGCTACGTCTATTCGCGCGCCGCCATCGAGGCGGCCTACCGGGAATTCGACGCGAGTCTCGCCGGCGTCGAGCACCTTGTCTGCTACGCGATGAAGGCCAATTCGAACCTCGCCGTGCTCGATGTCCTGCGTCGCCTGGGCGCGGGTTTCGACATCGTCTCCGGAGGCGAGCTGGCCCGCGTCCTCGCCGTCGGCGGCGAAGCGTCGAAGGTCCTCTTCTCGGGCGTGGGCAAGAGCGAAGCGGAGATCGACACCGCGCTCTCCCACGGCATCCGCTGCTTCAACGTCGAGAGCGACCAGGAGCTTGAACGGCTCGACGCGATCGCCGGCCGCCGGGGCGTCAAGGCACCCGTGTCGCTGCGCGTGAATCCCGACGTCGACGCCGGAACGCATCCCTATATATCGACGGGCATGGCCGGCAACAAATTCGGCATCCCCCACGCCCGCGCCATCGAGGTGTATCGCAAGGCGGCGAAGCTCCCCAACCTGCGCGTGACGGGCATCGACTGCCACATCGGCTCGCAGATCCTGGAGACCGCGCCGCTCGAGGAAGCGCTCGATCGCGTGCTGGGGCTGGTGGACGCGCTCGCGCACGAAGGCATCGCGCTCGAACACCTGGATCTCGGCGGCGGCATCGGCATTCGCTATCGGGACGAGGCGCCGCCCGACATCCACGCCTATGGACGCCGCCTCGTGGAACGCGTGCGCGGCCGCAACCTCGAACTGCTCCTCGAGCCGGGCCGCGCGATCGTCGGCAACGCCGGCGTGCTCCTCACGAAGGTGGAGTACCTCAAGCTCGACAAGGCGCGGCACTTCGCCGTGGTCGACGCCTCGATGAGCGAGCTGATCCGCCCCGCGCTCTATGACGCCTGGCACGAGATCGTCGAGGCGGGCGACACGGGCGGCCGACCGCGCGAGACCTACGACGTCGTCGGCCCCGTGTGCGAATCGTCCGACGTGCTCGGGCGCGATCGCGCGCTCGCCGTGCGCCCCGGCGACCTGCTCGCCATCCTTTCCGCCGGCGCCTACGCGATGGCGATGAGCTCCAACTACAACACCCGACCGCGTCCCTGCGAGGTGATGATCGACGGCGAAACGGCGCATGAAGTGCGCGCGCGCGAGCCGATCAGCGCGTTGTTCTCCGCCGAGCGCACGCTGCCGCGATAAAAAAGCGAGTGCGACCCTGATTGGTATCGACCCGATACCAAAAGGGATCGAGTCGATTCAAATAGTCAGGTGTGTCTCCGCGGAAATCCTAGAGAATCGCCTCACCAAGCTGGTGCGCGCGATTGGAACGGTCAACAAAGGTCGCGCGAGTTAGAGATCCAGTGCCACCAGGTACCTCGTTCGATGCGAATCCGAACGCTTGGTCAGACGGGAAGGGACCTCAGGGTTCCAACCCATTCGGTCCAACATTGAAAGGAGTCGACGATGGCTACGAAGAAGAAAGCTGCGAAGAAGAAGACCGCCAAGAAAACCGCCAAGAAGGCCAAGAAGCCTGCGAAAAAGCGGAAAGCTGCAAAGAAAGCAAAAAAGGCAAAGAAGAAGTCAGCAAAAAAGCGCAAGCCGGCCAAAAAGAAAGCTGCCAAGAAAAAGTCAGCCAAGAAGGCCAAGAAAAAGGCTTCCAAGAAAAAGCGGAAGCCCGCAAAGAAGAAAGCGGTGAAGGCAAAGAAGAAGCCCGCGATGAGGGCACCGGCCCCGATGAAGCCGATGATGGCTCCGCCGGTGGTCACTCCCGTCATCACACCGCTGATCAAGCCGATGAGCTGACCGGGAACCTCCGGTTCCCCCAAGCCCGTCGGCTTGACCCGGACACGAGGCGCGACCTGACCGGAGCCTCCGCGAAAGCGGTTGGCAACTCCGGCCCGGTAGCGCCTCGCTAGCGGGTTCCCTGTTTCCCTCCCCAGCTCCCCCGCTCGACGTAACGCCCGCTTCGCAGGTCGGATTCGACCAGCGAGAAGCCCTCCATCGTCCACGCGATCGGAGCGATGGGCGTCACCGGGACCGCGCGCTCCACCCGCCGCACCAGCGTGAGGTGGGGAACGAACGGCCGCGTCTCGAGCACGAAGCCCGCATCCCGTAGTCGAGCCGCAAGGCTCGCGGCCAGCCGCACGAGGCCGGCGGGCATCTCCGACATTCCCGCCCAGGCCACTCCGGCGCCACGAAATGATCCAACCTGGTCGCACCGGGCTTCGAATCGTTCGGAGCCCACGGCATCAGCAGCGCCCCGGGCCATTGCGACCCGTTGCGGCTCGACCTCGCCCAGGAATGCGAGCGTGAGGTGGATCTTCGCGGCGGGAACGGCACGACCGCCTGACTGCCGTGCCAGCGATTCGCCGAGCGCGGCCAGCGCCGCAAGCGCCGGCGCGGAGGGCCGAAGCGCGAAGAAGAGCCTTGCCATGCCTACAGCAGGAAGACGGTCGCGAGGCCGAGGAAGATGAAGAAGCCCATGCTGTCGGTCACGAACGTGAGGAACACGCTCGAACCAACCGCGGGGTCGCGCCCGAAGCGTTCCATCGCGAGCGGGATGAAGATGCCCGCCAGTGCCGCAACAAGAAGGTTCAGCAGCATCGCCAGCGCCATCACGCCGCCCAGCGCGACGTTGCGGTAGAGAAGCCAGGCGACGATCCCGAGCACACCACCCCAGATCACGCCGTTCGCGGTGGCCACGGCCAGCTCCTTCAGCAGGAGACGGCGCGCATTCGAAGGGCTCACCTGACCCAGCGCCAGCGACCGCACGATGAGTGTCGTCGTCTGGTTGCCGGAATTGCCACCGATGCCGGCGACGATGGGCATCAGGGCCGCCAGCGCCGCGAGCTTCTCGATCGAGCCCTCGAAGGCACCCACGACACGCGAGGCAACGAACGCCGTGCACAGGTTGAGCGCGAGCCACGGCCCGCGGTTCTTCGCGCTCGCCCAGACGCTCGAGAAGAGATCCTCCTCCTCGCGAAGGCCCACCTTGCCCAGCGCTTGAGCTTCCTGGCGCTCGCGCACGAACTCGAGGACCGACTCCACCGTGACGCGCCCGACGATCTTTCCGCGCACGTCGACCACCGGCGCGCTCACCAGGTCATAGCGCTCGAAGGCATGCGCCGCGTCGTCGGCTTCGCTCTCGGGACTGAACGACAGGATGTCGCGGTCGTAAAGCGTCGAGATCTCGACCTCCGGATCGCTCACGAGGAGCCTCTTGAGCGGCAGGGCACCTTTCAGGTGATCGACGCGATCGACGACGAACAGCGCATCGGTCTGGCTTGGGAGCTCCTCGTAGCGGCGCAGGTAGCGCAGCGCGACCTCGCACGTGACGTCGTCACGAATGCTGACGACCTCGAAGTCCATGAGCGCGCCCACCGTCCCTTCCGGGTACGAAAGCGCGGATTGCAGCTGGGCCCGGTCTTCGTCGTCCTGGGCTTCCAGGATGTCCTGCACGACCTCGTCGGGCAAGTCGGGCGCAAGGTCGGCGATCTCGTCGGCGTCGAGGTACTCGGCCGCGCCCACGATTTGCGCGGAGTCCATGTCCGCGATGAGCGTTTCGCGAACGCTGTCGGCCGCCTCGAGCAGGACATCGCCTCGGCGCTCTTCGGAAACCAGTCCCCACGCCACGAGGCGATCGTCGAGCGGCAGGCCTTCGAGAATGTAGGCGACATCGCCCGGATGCAGGCCCTCGAGGCGCTTGCCGATGGCCGCGACTTGCTGGCGGTGGACGAGGTCCTCGACGAGTTCGGGCCGGCGGTTGTCACGCTCGCCTTGCCGATGCACGAGGTCCTCGACGAGGCGGCGCTTCGCGAGCAGCTTCGCGACCGCATCGAGGTGCTCCTGCGGCGACGGGGAACGGGCGAGCTCTTCGCGGGGGCGGGCCATGGCCCCGCCATTGTAGGGGGTGTTCCTGTCGCCGAAATGACTTACGGCACTTCCGCGGACGACATTCGCGCGAGGATCAGGTCGGTCTTCTTGCGCAGCCAGGCCGTATTGCGATGGCGATCGTAGAAGCGCGGGTTGGGAACCATGGCCGCAAGCCGCGCTGCACCTTCCGCGTCCAGCGCGGCCGCCGAACGTCCGTAGTAATGGCGCGCAGCGGCCTCGGCGCCGTAGACGCCGTCACCCCACTCGATCACGTTGAGGTAGATCTCGAGAATGCGCCGCTTGTCCATCGCGTTCTCGATCATCACGGTGATCAGCGCCTCCTGGCCCTTGCGCCACATCGACCGGTCGCCGGAGAGGAACAGGTTCTTGGCGAGCTGCTGCGAGATGGTCGAGGCGCCGCGCACGACCTTGCCCTTCTCCTTGTTCTTCGCCTTGGCCTTCTCGATCTCCTCCCAGTCGAAGCCCTCGTGGTCGGTGAACTTCGCGTCCTCGGAGGCGACGATCGCGCGCTTGAGGTGACTGGAAATCTTTTCGTACTCCACCCATTGGTGCCGCAGCTTTGCATCGGGCTTCGTCGTGCGCAGGCGCTCGAGGCTCGCTTCCATGAACGCGGTCGTCGTGGGGTTGTGCGTCTTCCACCAGAGGATGCGGACCAGGTACGAGACCTGGAAGGCAAGGAACGCCGCGGCGAGCGCGGCGATCGTCCAGGCGATGAAGCGCGCGGCGGACTTCAAGCGCGCGCGCGAAGTTCGGCGAGGACCGGTGCGGTTTGCGGCCGCTTCCCGCGCCAGAGCTGGAACGATTCCGCGGCCTGCTCGACGAGCATCCCGAGCCCGTCACTCGCGCGTGCGGCGCCCAGTGCACGGGCTCGCTCGACGAATGCGCGTGCCGCGGGGCCATACGCCATGTCGTACGCGAGTGCGCCGGGCGCGAAAAGATTGTCGGGAAGCGCGAGTGCTTCTCCGCGCGTGGATGTGGACGTCGCGTTCACCACGAGATCGAACGGCGCATTGGCAATGGACTCGAGTCCGCACGCGACAAGGCCCGGGAAATGGTCCGCGAGCTCCTGCGCTTTCGCGAGCGTGCGATTCGCAAGCACGATGCGGGAGGGGCCGGCTTGCGTCAACGGTGCGATGACGCCGCGCGCCGCGCCGCCCGCTCCAAGCAACAGGATGCGCGCACCTCGTAGCGTGAATCCGAGATTCGCGCGCAGGTCCGTGACGAGGCCGGCGCCATCGGTGTTGTCCGCGAACACGCGGCCATCGCGCACGGCCAGGAAATTCGCCGCGCCGGCGTGCTTCGCGCGCGCGCTGGCTTCATCGGCGAAGCGAAGGGCTTCCACCTTGAAGGGCAACGTGATGTTCGCGCCCCGTCCTCCACCGGAAAAGAATGCACCAACGCTTTGTGCGAACCCGTCGACCGGCGCGAGCAGCGTCGTGTACTCGAGCGCTTCACCGGTCTGCTCGGAAAAGCGCGCGTGGATCGTGGGCGAGAGGCTGTGGGCGACGGGATTGCCGATCACCACGTAGCGGTCGGCCGTGCGCAGGGGAGTCGCGGAAGTCATTCCATATATAGTGTCCGGGCGGCACCCCCTTTTCAAATTCCTCTGAAGCCCTATGATGGTGCATGATTTCGAACGACGCACCACGTTGGAGCCTTGCGGGGTCTTTTCGGGGAGCTAGCCCTTCAAGTTCAAAGCTTTACTCGGGCACTCCGATGGCATGGTTTCTGCTATTTGAGGGCCTCCACCGGCATATTCAGACCGCGTATTCCCCATTTTCGGGCGCTCTCAACACTCCAGGAGAAACTCATGGCAGCAAACGACGTGTTCAAGACAATCAAGGAGAACGAGGTCAAGTTCATCGACCTGCGATTCACCGACACCAAAGGAAAGGAGCAGCACGTCTCCGTGCCGACGAAGTTCTTCGCCGAAGACAAATTCACGGACGGCCATGCGTTCGATGGCTCCTCGATCGCCGGCTGGAAGGGCATCGAAGCCTCCGACATGCTGCTCATGCCGGATCCGGATTCGGCGCGGATGGACCCCTTCTACGACGAGCCCACGCTCGCCATCTCGTGCGACGTGGTCGAGCCGTCGACGGGCAAGGGCTACGAGCGCTGCCCGCGCTCCATCGCGAAGAAGGCCGAGGCCTACCTCAAGAGCTCGGGCATCGGCGACGTCGCCTACTTCGGTCCGGAACCCGAGTTCTTCATCTTCGACGCGGTCGAGTGGAAGGTGGACATGTCGGGCTGCTCCGTGAAGATCTATTCGGAAGAAGCCCCGTGGTCGACCGATATCAAGATCGAAGGCGGCAACCTCGGCCATCGCCCGCCTGTGAAGGGCGGCTACTTCCCGGTCCCGCCGGTCGATTCGCTGCAGGACATCCGTTCGGCGATGTGCCTCGCGCTCGAAGAGCAGGGCGTGGAAGTCGAAGTGCATCACCACGAAGTCGCGGCGCCGGGCCAGTGCGAGATCGGCACCAAGTTCAATTCGCTCGTGAAGCGCGCCGACTGGCTGCAGATCCTCAAGTACACGGTCTGGAATGTCGCGCGCTCGTACGGCAAGACGGCGACCTTCATGCCCAAGCCCGTCGTGGGCGACAACGGCTCGGGCATGCACGTGCACCAGTCGGTGTGGAAGGGCGGCAAGAACCTGTTCGCCGGCGACGGCTACGCGGGTCTCTCCGAATTCGCGCTCTACTACATCGGCGGCATCATCAAGCACGCGAAGGCGCTCAACGCGATCACCAACCCGGGCACGAACTCGTACAAGCGCCTGGTCCCGGGCTTCGAAGCGCCGATCAACCTCGCGTACTCCGCGCGCAACCGCTCGGCTTCGTGCCGCATCCCCTTCGTGTCGAGCCCGAACGGCCGCCGCGTCGAAGTGCGCTTCCCGGATCCCACCGCCAACCCGTACCTCGCCTTCTCCGCGCTGCTGATGGCGGGCCTCGACGGCGTGCAGAACAAGATCCACCCCGGCGATCCGCTCGACAAGAACCTCTACGACCTCGAGCCCGAAGAGGCAGCGAAGGTGCCGCACCCGTGCGCGTCGCTCGACGAAGCGCTCGACTCGCTCGACAAGGACCGCGAGTTCCTTACGCGCGGTGGCGTGTTCACCAACGACGTGATCGATGCGTACATCACGCTGAAGATGGAAGAGGTCACGCGCTTCCGCATGACCACGCATCCGGTCGAGTTCGACATGTACTACTCGTCCTGAGCCTGGACGAAAGAGGCCGTGAAAAGGGGGCGGGCAACCGCCCCCTTTGTGTTTTCGTTCCGCCAGAACCACAAGCTATGGGGGCAGGTGTCATTTATCTCATTGATCTAGTTGATTTTTTCCAGTCCGCTTCCTATCCTGTCCCTCCCGTCCCCCAAGTGGGAGCGCGCGATGAAGCAGCTCTGGTTACTGGGAATCCTGTCGTTGGCGTCGGCCGCAGCCGTGGGCCAGCAGTCGACCATCTACAAGCATGTGGATGCATCGGGACGCGTGACGTATTCGAACAAGCCGATCAAGGACGGCATCGTGGTCGAGCTCGAACCGATCACCACGATTCCTTCGACGCCGGCCGGAGTCCTGGGCCAGCCGCCCAAGCCACCCGCGGCGCCCACGCCTGCACCGGCATCGGGCGCGACCGTTGCCCTTGCCGATACGAAGGTCGAGAAGTCGGACATCAAGCCCGCCCTGGCGACCGTGAAGCCGCAGCCGAGCGTGGCTGCCGCGAGCTTCTCCGTCGATTCGCGCACGCAGAAGTCGCGCGACGAGGATCGCCGCAGGATCCTCGAGGACGAGCTGAGCCGCGAGGAGAAGGGCCTGACGGACCTTCGCAAGAACATCATCGTCGAGCAGCAGAATCCGGAGCTCGTCGCCGCCGTGCGCCTCGCGCAGTCGACGGTCGACCCCACGCCTTCGCAGCAAGTCGAGTTGCGCAAGAACATCGAAAAGGTCTCGAGCCGCATCCGGGGCCTGCAAGCTACCGCCGCCGAGCACGAAAAAAACATCGAGGCGCTCAAGAAAGAACTCGGCGCGCTGAAGCCCTAGCCTCGAGCAGCCGCAGCACCCCCTTCCGGCATCCCGCCGACGCGCCAGCCTTCTTGGCTGGCGCGTTAATTGCTTTTTCCCAGAGCAGCTCCCGACCATGACGACGCCCTTCGCCGGGCTCGAATGGCTATCGGCAGCCGTCCTCATGCTCGATGACCAATTGCACGTGACCTACGCCAACCCCGCCGCCGAAACCCTGCTTGCGCATGGTCGCAAGCACCTGATCGGAGTGCCCTTCGACAAGGCGCTCCCGGGCAACGCCGCGTTCGAAGAACGCCTGCGCCAGGCGCTCGAGGCCGAGTCCGGGTTCAACGACAACGACCTCCTGCTCGAGGTGGTCGGCTATCCGATCCACCTGCATGGCGTGATCACCCCGGTCGATGCCGGCGAGGGGCGCTTGCTGCTGGAATTCCGCGAGCTCGAGCAGCAGCTGAAGATCGCCCGCGAAGAGCGCCTGTTCGAGCAGCAACAGGCCAACCGCGAATTGGTGCGCAACCTCGCGCACGAGATCAAGAACCCGCTGGGCGGCATCCGCGGCGCGGCGCAGCTGCTCGAGGGCGAGCTCTCGGACCCGGAGCTGCGCGAGTTCACGCAGGTGATCGTGAAGGAAGCCGATCGCCTGCAGTCGCTCATGAACCGCCTGCTCACGCCGAGCAAGCTGCCGCAGATCGAGGCCATCAACATCCACGAATTGCTCGAGCGCGTGCGCACCCTGCTCACCGCTGAGTTTCCCGATGCCCCTGAAATCCGCCGCGACTACGACACGAGCCTGCCCGACCTCGTCGGCGACAAGGAGAGCCTCATCCAAGCAATCCTCAACGTCGCCCGCAATGCGGCCCAGGCAACCGCCGGGCGGGGCGCGATCCGATTCGAAACGCGCATCGCGCGCCAGCTCACCATCGCGCGCAAGCGCCATCGCCTCGTGGTCGCGCTGACGATCGAGGACGATGGCCCGGGAGTGCCGCCGGAAATCGCCGAGCTGATCTTCTATCCGATGGTGAGCGGCCGCGATGGCGGCACCGGCCTGGGGCTCTCGCTCGCGCAAAGCTTCGTGAGCCGCCACCAGGGCATGATCGAATTCGAGAGCGCTCCCGGTCGAACGCGCTTCACGATCCTGCTGCCGATCCGTGAGCGCGAGACCGCGATGGCGGAGTTCCGATGAACGCACCCGACCTCGGCGCCAACCCCGTCTGGATCATCGACGACGACCGCTCGATTCGCTGGGTATTCGAGAAGGCGCTCGCGCGCGAAGGCATCTCGCACCGAATCTTTGCCGGCGCGCAGGATGCTCTCGATCACCTCGGCGACGAATCCCCGCAAGTCGTCGTGAGCGACATCCGCATGCCCGGCTTCTCGGGCCTCGAGCTGATGTCGCGCCTCAAGGAAAAGTTGCCCACGACGCCGGTGATCATCATGACGGCGTACTCGGACCTGGAGAGCGCGGTCGCCGCGTTCCAGGGGGGTGCGTTCGAGTACCTGCCCAAGCCCTTCGACGTGGACCACGCGATCGACCTCGTGCGCCGCGCGATCGAGGAGAGCCGGCGGCAGGTGGAAGTCATTCCCACCGAGGACGAGACCCCCGAGATCCTCGGCCAGGCGCCGGCGATGCAGGAGGTCTTCCGTGCGATCGGGCGCCTGTCGCAATCGCACGCGACGGTGCTGATCACGGGCGAGTCCGGTACCGGAAAGGAACTCGTCGCGAGGGCGCTGCACCGTCACAGCCCGCGCGCCGCGCGCGCGTTCATCGCGATCAACACCGCGGCCATTCCAAAGGACCTGCTGGAAAGCGAGCTCTTCGGCCACGAGCGTGGCGCATTCACGGGCGCGCAGACGATGCGCCGCGGGCGCTTCGAGCAGGCCGAGGGCGGCACGCTGTTCCTCGACGAAATCGGCGACATGCCTCCGGACCTGCAAACGCGCCTGTTGCGCGTTCTCTCCGACGGCCAGTTCTATCGTGTGGGCGGCCACACGCCGCTCACCGCCAACGTGCGCGTGATCGCGGCCACGCACCAGGACCTCGACGCACGAGTTCGCCAGGGATTGTTCCGCGAAGACCTCTTCCACCGGCTCAACGTGATTCGTCTTCGCCTGCCGCCGATGCGCGAACGGCGCGAGGACATCCCGGGACTCGCGCGCCATTTCCTCGCGAAGAGCGCGCGTGACCTCGGCGTCGAGGGCAAGCGCCTCACCGAGAGCGCGGTCGCCTTCCTCGCCGCGCAGGACTGGCCGGGCAACGTGCGCCAGCTCGAGAACCTCTGCCATTGGGTGACGGTGATGGCGCCCGGGCAGGTGGTCGATGTGAAGGACCTTCCGCCGGAGGTACGCGGCGAAGTGCCCGCGGGTGCCAGCGCGGGCGAAGGCGATTGGCGGCGGGCGCTCGAACGCGAAGTGGCCGCGCGCCTGACGCGCGGTGAATCGGGTGTCGCCGATCCGCTCACGCGCGACTTCGAGACCGCCCTCATCGTGAAGGCGCTCGCGCATACGGGCGGGCGGCGGATCGAGGCGGCGGGGCTGCTCGGCATCGGCCGCAACACGCTCACGCGCAAGATCCAGGAACTGAAGATCGAAACGAAGGACTGACGGGCCGCTACTTCACGTAGCGCTGCTCGAATTCCTCGGCCGGAAGCGCGGCCGACGTGAGGAAGCCCTGGTATTCGTCGCAGCCGAGCTCGCGCAGGGCCGCGAGCTGCTCGGGCGTCTCCACGCCTTCGGCCACCACCCGCAGCCCCATCGAATGGGCCATCGCGAGGATCGCGCGGATGATGGCTTCGTCGTTCGGATCGGCATGGATGTCGCGCACGAACGAGCTGTCGATCTTGATCGAATCGACCGGCAGGGCCTTCAGGTACGACAGCGACGAGTACCCGGTGCCGAAGTCGTCGATCGCGAGGCCCACTCCCAGCTTCCCGAGGCGATTGAGGAGTGCCACCTTCTCGTCGATGTTCTGCATGAGCAGCGATTCGGTCAGCTCCAGCTCCAACGTGGCCGGGTCGATGCCCGAGAGCGCCAGGGCACGTTGCACCGCGGCGAACAAACGGTCGCCATCGATCACCTGGCCGATCGAGACATTCACCGAAAGCTGCAGATCCTTCTTGGCCGCGAGCTGCCACTGCCGCACCTGCTTGCAGGCGTTCTCGATCACCCACTCGCCGATCGGAACGATCAGGCCCGATTCCTCCGCGACTTCGATGAACCGGTTGGGCGGGAGCAGCCCGCGACGCGGATGCTGCCAGCGGATGAGCGCCTCGACGCCGGCAAGCTCGCCGGTGGCGACCTTCATGCGCGGCTGGTAGTGGACGACGAGCTCGCCGCGGCGAAGTGCCAGGCGCAGGTAGTTCTCGACGGACAGCCGCTCCTGCGCTCGCGCATTCATCTCCGAGGAGAAGAACTGGTAGTTGTTGCGGCCCTTGTCCTTGGCGTAGTACATCGCGACGTCGGCGTTCTTCATGAGCGTGGCCGAGTCCTTGCCGTCGACCGGATAGAGGCTGATGCCGATCGAGCACGACGTGTTCAAGTGCTGGTTGTTCACGAGCATCGGCGCGCCCATCGCCGCGATCATCTTCTCGGCCACCTGCTGCGCGCCTTCGTCGTCATCGTCGCGAAGGTTTTCGAGGATCACCGCGAACTCGTCGCCGCCCAGGCGGGCGACGGTATCGGAAGCGCGCACGCAGGCCGTGAGGCGCGCGGCGACGCGCTTGAGGAGCTCGTCGCCGACTTGGTGGCCCAGGGAATCGTTGATGGTCTTGAAGCGGTCCAGGTCGATGAACATGAACGCGAAGCCCACCTGGTTGCGCGCGGCGTTCACGATGCATTGCTCGAGGCGATCGTGCAGGAGCACACGGTTGGGCAGGCCCGTGAGCGCATCGCGGGTGGCGAGGTACTCGGCGCGCTCTTCGGCGGCCTTGCGCTTGGTGACGTTCGTCGTGGTGCCCGTGAGGCGCACGGCGCGGTTGCTGTCGTTGCGCATCGTGACCTTGCCGCGCGAATGCACCCAGATCCATTCGCCCACCGCATTGGGTACGCGGTACTCGCAGTCGAACTGCTCGCTCACGCCCCGGATCGCGTTGCCCATGGATGCTTCAAAGATCTCGCGATCCTCGGGATGTGTCCACGACAAGACTTCCGCGCTCCCGAACGTCGCTTCGCGCGGCGCATCGCCCAGGAGTTTCGCCCAGGACTCGTTGTAGTAGACGCGATCGGCGACGATGTCCCAGTCCCAGAGCGCGAGGTTGGAACTCGAGAGCGCGAGGTCGAGCCGCTCCTTCGAGCGCGCCATCTGCTGCTCGGCGCGCCGCCGCAAGGTGATGTCGCGGCCCACGCCGATCATGTAGGTGAGGCCGCCCAGGCGCAGCGGCCGGCCACTGAACGCGTACGGGCGCACGTTGCCGGCGCGATCGACGACCTCCGCCTCGACCGTCACTTCCTTGCCTTGCTCGATCACCTGCCGGATCGCCGCCTCGAGCGGCGCGCGATCCTTGGGCGACATGAAATCCTGCGGGCGCATGGTGGCGATCTCGGCGTCGGTGTAGCCGGTCGCAAGACCCAGGCTCGCGTTCCAGCGCAGCACGTGATCGCCCTCGGGGCCGACGAGATAGAAGGCGCCGGGCAGGCTCTGGATCATCGCGTCGGAGAATTCCTTCTCGCGCCGCAGCTTGTCCTCCGCGCCGCGCCGCAGGCCGATCTCCTCCTCGAGCAATTCGTTCATGCGCTGGTACTCGCGCGCGAGATGCTGGATGCGCTCCTCGGCATTTCCCTCGAGGGCACCCGCCTTGGCAGCGACGACGGCGGGTGCTTGCAGCAGGCGCGTCTCGAGCCGGGCGACGGCGAGTGTCGCGAGATTCTCGAGCGCCGTGCGTTCCTGCGGCGAAAGCGTGCGCGGGATGCGATCGAGCACGGTGAGCGTTCCCAGCACCGCGCCGTCGGGCATGATCAGCGGCATCGCGCAGAAGAAGCGCACGCGCAGTTCGCCCGCGAACAGGGGATGCTCGGCGAATTGCGAGCGCGCGGCATCCTCGATGAGGAGTGCGGAGGCCGGCTCGCCGCGATTGAACGCGAGCGAGTGTTCGCGCGGCAGGTGGGCGAGTGCCACGCCCGCCTTGGCCTTGATCCACTCGCGTTCGCCGTCGAAGAAGGAAAGCCACGCCATGGGCGCGCGCACCGCATCCTGGGCGCGCCGCACCAGCTCGTCGAACGCGGGCTCGGGCGGCGTATCGAGGACGCGGTAGGCCTTCAGCCGCGCGAGTCTTTCCTCGTCGGTGACATCGCCGGGGCGCTTGAGTGCGGCCATCAGGCAGCAACCTCGCACAGCACGGGGGCGTGATCGGAGGGCCGCTCGAGGCGGCGCGGTTCGACGTCGATCGTGCAAGAGGTGCACGACTGCGCCAGCGCGGGCGACAACAGGATGTGGTCGATACGCAGCCCGATGTTCCGGCGGAACGCGTTCATGCGGTAGTCCCACCACGTGAACGATTTGTCCGGCTGCGGAAAGAGGCGATAGGCGTCGGCGAAGCCGAGGTCGAAGAGACCGCGCAGGGCCGCGCGCTCCGGTTCGCTGAAAAGCACCTGGCCTTCCCACGCGTGCGGGTCATGCACATCGCGATTCTCCGGCGCGATGTTGTAGTCGCCCAGCACCGCGAGGCGCGGATGCGCCGCGAGCTCGGTGCGCAGCCAGGCGGTGAGGGCCGCGAGCCAGCGCAGCTTGTACTCGTACTTGTCGGAGCCCACGCTCTGGCCGTTGGGCACATACACGGACACCACGCGCGTGCCTTGCACATCGGCCGCGATGACGCGGCTCGCCGCATCGGTGAATTCGGGAATGCCCCGGCCCACGCGATCGCAATCGACCTTGGTGAGCAGCGCCACGCCGTTGTAGGTCTTCTGGCCGCTGTGGACCCAGCGATAACCAGCGGCCTCGATCTGGGCGGCGGGAAAGGCCTTGTCCTCGCATTTCGTTTCCTGCAGGCAAACCGCGTCGGGCGAATGCTTCGCCAGCCAGTCGATCAGGTGAGGAAGCCGGACCTTGAGCGAGTTGACGTTCCAGGTCCCGATCTTCACTGCTTCGCCGGCGGCTGTCCTTCTGCGGGCGGTTGGCCGTCGGCCTTCGGCGGTGCCTTCGCCGGTGCGGGCGGCGTCGAGCCCGGCAGCGCGGTCTTCGGATAACCGGCGCCGTCGAGCGCGGCGGTCCACTGGCCTTCTTCGTAACCCTTCACCTTCGACTCGCCGACGACCAGCGTGGGCACATCGAGGCCGCCGACCAGCTTCTTCAGTGCTTCAGCGGCTTCGGCGTTGCCTTGCGCATCGCGCTCCGCAAACGGAATGCCGCGCTTGGTCAGCAGCGCGCGGCCTTGCGCGCAAGACTCGCCGCAGTCCGTGCCCGTGTACAGCGTGACCGGGCTCTTCTTCATCGCGATCTGCGTGGCGTACGGAAGATTCGACGTGGCAGCGTAACCGCCACCGACGGTCTTCTGCTCCGACTTCTTCGCGTCCGACGGCGGCGGCGAATCCGAGAAGTGCGTCTTGCCGTCCTTGTCGACCCACTTGTAGACCGTCTGTTGCGCGGCAACGAGCGCGGGAACGGCAACGGCGGCCGCTACGAGCATGGGCAGGACCTTGGCGATGATTTGCTTCGCGGACATTTTGTATCTCCGTCTAGGCGGTGACCGTCATTCCATTATGACGCAGAAGGGCGTCGATCTGCGGCTTGCGCCCGCGGAAGGCCATGAACGATTCGATCGCCGGGCGGCTGCCGCCCGCGGCCAGCACTTCGCGGCGGAAGCGTGCGCCGACTTCGGGGTTCAGCACGCCGCCTTCCTCGAATGCGCTGTAAGCATCGGCGGAGAGCACTTCGGCCCATTTGTAGCTGTAGTACCCGGCCGCATACCCGCCGCCGAAGATGTGCGAGAACTGGTTCGGGAAGCGGTTGTAGTCCGGATACGGGACAACGGCCACGTCGCTGCGCACCCCTTTGAGCAGGTCGAGGTAGCGACCCTCGAAGGCCGCGTGCAGCCGCATGTCGAACATGCCGAACTCGAGCTGGCGAACGGTCTGCATGCCGCTCTGGAAATTCTTCGCCGCGAGCATGCGATCGAAGAGCGCGCGCGGCAGGGGCTGCCCGGAATCGACGTGACGCGACATGTGCTGCACCACGCCCCACTCCCAGCAGAAGTTCTCCATGATCTGGCTGGGGAGCTCCACCGCATCCCATTCGACGCCGTTGATGCCCGACACGCCGATCTCGTCGACCTGCGTGAGCAACTGGTGCAGGCCGTGGCCGAACTCGTGGAAGAGCGTCTCCACTTCGTAGTGCGTGAAGAGCGCGGGCTTGCCGCCGACGGGCGCGGAAAAATTGCAGGTGAGCGTTGCCACGGGCGTCTGCACGCGCGCGGCCAGCCGCCGGCGGGCGATCGCTTCGTCCATCCACGCGCCCCCGCGCTTGCCTTCGCGCGCGTAGAGATCGAGGTAGAAGTGGCCGATGGCGCCACCGGCATCGGCGATCTCGAAGAAGCGGATCGACGGGTGCCACGTTTCGGCCCGGGCCTCGCGGATGCGTACGCCGTAGATCGTCTCGACGACGCGGAACATTCCGGCGAGCACCGTATCCTCGGGGAAGTACTGGCGCACTTCCTGGTCGGAGAAGGCGTAGCGCTTCTGGCGGAGCTTCTCGCTCGCGTAGCCCACGTCGCAGGCGCGCAGTGCGCCGATCCCGAGCTCGGAGCGCGCGAACTCGGTGAGCTCGGCCATGTCGCGCTCGGCAAAGGGCCGCGAGCGGCGCGCGAGGTCATCGAGGAACGAAAGCGCCTCGGCAGGTTGCGCGGCCATCTTCGTGAAAAGCGAGACTTCCGCGTAGTTGCCGAACCCGAGGAGCGTGGCCGCTTCCGTCCGCAGCGCGAGGATGCGCCCGATGATGTCGGTGTTGTCCCACTCGGTCTTGCCGAACTCGGAGGCGCGGGTCACGAAGCCGCGGTAGAGCGCCTCGCGCACATCCGCGTTGTCGGCGTACTGGAGTACGGGCATGTAGCAGGGCATGTGCAACGTGAGCTTCCAGCCGGGCTTGCCGTCCTTTTCGGCCGCGGCCTTCGCGGTCGCGAGCACATCGTCCGGAATGCCCGCGAGCTGCGACGGGTCGGTCACGAAATGGCCGAAGTCGTTGGTCGCATCGAGCACGTTGTCCTGGAACTTCGCCGAGAGCGTGGCGAGCTCCTCCTGGATGGCGAGGAAGCGCGCCTTCTGCGGCGGGGGCAGCTCCGCGCCGCCCAGGCGGAAATCGCGCACGCGATTCTCCACGAGGCGCTTGCGCGAGGCTGTCAGGGCCGCGAATCCGGATGAATCGCGCAACGCACGCAGCCGCGCGTAGAGGCGCTGGTCCTGCCCCTGCTCCGTGAAGAACTGCGTCACCTTGGGCAGCGCGGTGTTGTATGCGTCGCGCAGCTCCGGCGTGCTGACCACCGCATTGAGGTGGCTCACGTGCGACCACGCGCGCCCGAGGCGCTCGTTCGCATCATCGAGCGGCTCGACGAAGTTGTCCCACGTGGGCGCGCGGTCGTCCACGGCGAGGCGTTCGACCGTCTCGCGAGCCGTGCCGATCAGCGCATCGATGGCGGGTGCGACATGTTCGGGCCGAATGGCCGAGAAGCGCGGGAGGCTTGAAAAATCGAGCAGCGGATTGTCCATGGCGGAATCGTGCAACGAGAGTGAAAGGGGGAAAGCTAGGCCGAATGCACCACGCGGCCGCCCACGAGGGTGCGCACCACGCGGCCGGTCAGCTCGAAACCGAGGAAGGGCGTGTTCTTGCCCTGGCTCGCGAGCGCCGCGGGCGTCACCACCCACGGGTACTTTGGATCGAAGAGGCAGATATCGGCCCGCGCGCCCGGCGCCAGCGTTCCCGCGTCGACCCCGAGCACCTGTGCGGCGCGATTGGTGACGGTGGCCAGCGTGGCGGGAAGCTTGAGACCGGACTCGCTCCCCCATTTGAGCGCAAGCGGCAGCAGGAGTTCGAGTCCGGAAGCGCCCGGCTCGGCCTCGGCAAAAGGGACCAGCTTGGCGTCGTCATCGACCGGCGTGTGGTCGGAGCACACCGCGTCGATCGTTCCGTCGGCCAGGCCCTTGCGCAGCGCGTCGCGGTCGCGCGGATCGCGCAGCGGCGGTACCAGGTTGCATTGGGAATCGAAGTCCGCGAGGTCGCGGTCCGACAGGTGGAGGTGATGCACGCCGACGTCGCAGGTGAGAGCGGCGCCTTTCGCCTTGGCTTCCGCCACGATCGCGACCGCTTGCGCGGTCGAGAGCCGCGCGAGGTGCACGCGCGCGCCCGTGGCGCCCATCAGTTCGACGATCGTGCGCACGGCAACCGTTTCGGCGATCGCCGGAATCGCGGCAAGCCCCAATCGCGTGGCCACTTCCCCTTCGTGCGCGATGCCGCCGCGCGCGAGAGCCATGTCCTGCGGCCGCAGCCAGACGGTGAATCCGAAGGTCGCGGCGTAGCGCATCGCCGAGAGGAGCACGTTGGTGTCGGCAATCGGCGCATTCGCCTGGAAGAAGCCCACGCAACCCGCTTCCGCGAGCTCGGCCATTTCCGCGAGCCGCTCGCCCTTGAGGCCCACGGTGAGCGCGCCCAGCGGATGCACGCGCGCCTGCTCGAGGCTTTGCGCGCGCCGCGTGAGCATTTCCACGAGGCCCGGCTCATCGAGTGGCGGATCGGTGTCGGGCGGGCATGCGAGCGTGGTCACGCCACCGGCCACCGCCGCGCGCATCTCGGATTCGAGCGTCGCCTTGTATTCGAAGCCCGGCTCGCGCAGCCGCGCGCACAGGTCCACGAGGCCCGGGCAGGCCACGAGCCCCTTGGCATCGATCGTCTCTTCGGCGCGGAATCCGTCGGGCGCCTTGCCGATCGCGGCGATGCGGCCCTGGTCGATGTGCAGCGATGCGGTCTCGTCGCGACCGCTGGCCGGATCCACCACGCGCGCGCCCTCGATCGTGATTCTCATGCGGCGGGTCCGTCGGTGAGGGCGCCTGCGGCGGATCCCGCAAGAATCGACATCACGGCCATCCGCACCGCGATGCCGAAGGTCACCTGCGGGAGGATCACGCTCTGGCGTCCGTCGGCGACGTGCGAATCGATCTCGACGCCGCGATTCATCGGACCCGGATGCATCACGATCGCATCGGGCTTCGCGAGCGCGAGCCTTTCGGCCGTGAGGCCGTAGGCCTTGAAGAATTCACCGGCCGAAGGGAGCAGCGCGCCGTTCATGCGTTCGCTCTGCAGCCTGAGGGCGATCACGACATCGCAACCCTTGAGTCCGGTGGCGAGGTCATGGTGGACCGTGACGCCGAGCCGCTCGACATCCGCGGGAATGAGCGTGCGCGGGCCAATCACGCGCAGGTCCGGTACGCCGAGCGTCTTCAACGCGTGGATCTGCGAGCGCGCGACGCGCGAGTGCAACACGTCGCCGACGATCGCGACCGAAAGCCCCGAGAAATCCTTCTTGTAGTGGCGGATCGTGTACACGTCGAGCAACCCCTGCGTGGGGTGCGCGTGCCGGCCGTCGCCCGCGTTGATCACCGCCACACCGGGCTTCACGTGCTTCGCGATCAGGTGCGGCGCGCCCGATTGCGCGTGGCGGACGACGAACATGTCCGCGTCCATCGCCTGCAGGTTGTAGACGGTGTCGAGCAGCGACTCGCCCTTCGCGGTGGAGGACGCGCCGATGTTGAGGTTGATCACGTCGGCCGAGAGGCGCTTGGCGGCGATCTCGAACGTGGTGCGCGTGCGCGTGGAGTTCTCGAAGAAGACGTTGAAGATCGACTTGCCGCGCAGCAGCGGGAGCTTCTTCACCTCGCGCTCGTTCACCGAGACGAACTGCTCGGCGGTGTCGAGGATGCGGCGGATCATCGCCGCGGGCAGTCCCTCGGTCGTGAGGAGGTGCCGGAGGCGCCCCTGCGCGTCGACCTGCAGGTTCGCGTTCATGCGGGTCTCCGGATCGCGGCGAGCCGCAGCTTGCCCCCGTCGTTGGAGAGCACCAGCTCCTCGTCGCGGCTGACTTCGACTTTCGCACCGAGGTAGTCGGCCGACACGGGAATCTCACGCCCGCCGCGATCGGCGAGGATCGCCAGGCGCACCGCGCGCGGCCGGCCGAAGTCGAAGAGCTCGTTCAACGCGGCGCGGATCGTGCGCCCCGTATAGAGCACGTCGTCGACGAGGACGATCTCGCGCCCATCGACCGGGAAGGGAATCTGGCTGCGCCGGTTTTCGCGATGCAGGCCGATGCGCCCGAAGTCGTCGCGATGCAGCGTCACCGCGAGCAGGCCCAGCGGCACCTTCGAGCCGAGCGCGCGATGCAGGCGTTCCGCGACCCAGGCGCCGCCGGTGTAGATGCCCACGATGCCCGCGTCGGGCGAGAGGCTCTTGCGCATCTCGCCGGCGAGCGCTTCCACGAGGCGTTCGGGATCAGGAAGCGAGGGGCTCATGCGACTCCGGTTCGTTGAGATAGCTTTGCAGGATCACGGCGGCAGCCAGTGCGTCGATGTCGGTTTTCCCGCGAATGCGCGCGTGCGTATCGCGCATCTGTTCCTCCGCCTCGGCCGAGGAGAGCGTCTCGTCGACGAACACCACCGGCAGCGAGAATCGGCCCGCGAGGCGCCGGGCGAATTTTTCCACGAGCTTCGCGACCGCGTGCTCGCCGCCATCGGGATGGCGGGGACGCCCGACGACGAACCCGGTCGGGTGCCACTCGCTCACGACTTTCTCGATGAGCGCGAAGCGCGCGTCGGTGGCTTCCGCGACGATGCCCATCAGGGGGTGTGCGATACCGGTTTCGGTCTCGCCGACTGCAACGCCAATACGCTTTTCGCCGAAG
Organism: Usitatibacter palustris; assembly: GCF_013003985.1. Lineage (GTDB taxonomy): Bacteria > Pseudomonadota > Gammaproteobacteria > Burkholderiales > Usitatibacteraceae > Usitatibacter > Usitatibacter palustris. The sequence goes on from NZ_CP053073.1 coordinate 3,854,654, forward strand.
TCGAAGCCGAGGAGGGTCCCGGCCATCACGCGTGTCCTGCCTCCTCGGACAGGAAGGCGGGATTCACGCCAAGGGCACGCATCGCGGTGTCGTAGCGTCCCTCGGGAGGCACGCTGAAGATGAGGTCGACGTCGGTCTCGACCGTGAGCCAGCCATTGCGCTTGATCTCGTCCTCGAGCTGTCCGGGCGCCCAGCCCGCGTAGCCGAGGGCCACCAATTGGTCGCGCGGACCGCGGCCCTTGGCCATGGCTTCGAGGATGTCGCGGGAAGTGGTGAGGCCCATCTCGCCCACGGGGAGCGTGGACTTCCAACTGCCCAGGGGTCGGTGGAGGACGAAGCCGTGGTCGAACTGGACCGGGCCGCCGTAGAAGACGGGCTGGTCGGCAAGCGGGGAATCGTCGAGGGGAATCTCCACCTGGCGGAAGAGGGTGCCGAGCGTCACGTCGATCGGCCGGTTCACCACGATCCCGAGCGCGCCGCGCTCGTTGTGCTCGCAGATGAAGGTGAGAGTCCGGGAAAAATTCGGGTCTGCCATGGCAGGCATGGCGATGAGGAACTGGCGAGTGAGGTTGACCGTTTCCATCTGCTGCCCGCCGCTATTTTAGCCTTTCCACCCCCTTCCCCACAAATCGGAGCCGCGCGGCGGGCGCGGCCCCGTCGTGGCTACTGCCGGACGGCGCCGAAACGCCCGACGCCCAGGCCATCGCGGCCGGTGTCGCTGATCGTGCCGGTCACGCCGCCATCGGTGAATTCCAGGCGCGTGATCCCGAAACTGCCCGTGTCGCCGTTGGCGCATTCGTACTGCCCGGAGAAGGACCCGTAGCGGCCCTCTTGCTTGTACGGGCCGCGGTAGTTGCACGTGCCCTTCACGTCGCTGGTCACGCGCATGAGGCCCTCGCCGTTCTCGACGTACATCAGGAACTCCGCGTCGTAGTACATCGTGCCGTAGGGCGGCCCGCCGGGCTGCGAATAGCGCAGGCGGAAGTTGCCCGCGTAGTTGGCCGCCGCGATCGGGATCTCCCACGTGAGCCGCGTGAACGTCTTCTGCACGGAGATGTTGTTCACCTCGTAGTCGACCTTGATCGTGGCGAGCTCCGTGGGGCTCACGTAGAGCGTGCCGACCGCGATCGTCTCGGACTTCGACGCGTCCCACGGCCCGGAGAAAGCCGAGCCCCGGGTGCGATAGAGCGTGCCGCGGAACTGCGGGAGGCCGCCCGCGCTGTATGCATAGGCTCGCGCGTCGGGCGCGACCAGCCAGAGTGGCTCGCCATTGGCGCCGTAGACGAAGAGGGTGACAAACGCGGTTTCACCCTGCTGCACGATCTGTGCGCCGGTGCCCGATTCCTGGGCGTTCCACCACAGGTCGGTGAAATTGGCGGCCCGCGAATCGAGCGCGCCGGCCAGCAGCAAGCCTGCCAGCAGGCAGCGGATATGGGTACTCATGGAACCTCTCCCCTTCGGAAAAAACGGAAGGTTAAGAGGTTAGCCGCCATGCGGCCAGCTTACTGCGACGAAATGCGCCGGCGGGTGGACGAAATGTACCCGCCGGCAACTTTCGGTCAGGTTCCGACGTGCTTCTTCAGGAACTTCTCCATCGCCTCGTAGAACTCGAAGCGGTTTTCCTCGTTGCGGAAGCCGTGCCCCTCGTTGTCCTTCACGAGGTACTCGACTTCGACGCCACGCTTCTTCATGGCCGCGACCATCTGGTCGCTCTCGTCCTTGTTGACGCGCGGATCCTTGGCACCCTGCGCGATGAAGAGCGGCGTCTTGATCTTGTCCGCATGCAGCGCGGGCGAGGCCGAGGTGAGCAGCGCCTTGTCCTTCTCCGGGTGCCCCACCATCTCGTGGAACATGTCGAGGTAAGGCTTCCAGTACGGCGGAATGGTGTTGAGGAACGTGAAGAGGTTCGACACGCCCACGTAGTCGACCGCGGCCGCATACAGGTCCGGCGTGAAGGTGATGCCCGCGAGCGTCGTGTAGCCGCCGTAGCTGCCGCCGTAGATCGCGATGCGCTTGGGATCGGCGATGCCTTCCTTGATGAGCCACTGCACGCCGTCGGTCACGTCGTCCTGCATCGTCTTGCCCCACTGCTTGAACGAGGCCTCCCAGAACTTGCGCCCGTAGCCCGTCGAGCCGCGGAAGTTCATCTGGAAGACCGCGTAGCCGCGGTTGGCGAGGAACTGCACCTCGGGGTTGAAGCCCCAGTTGTCGCGATACCACGGACCACCGTGCGGATTCACGACGACGGGCAGGTTCTTCGCAGCCACGCCTTTCGGGAGCGTCAGGTAGCCGTGGATCGTGAGGCCGTCGCGCGACTTGTACTGGATGGGCTTCATGTCGGCGAGCTGGGATTCCACGAGCCACGGGGACACGTCGGCGATCTGCGTCATCGCCTTGGTCTTCGTGTCGTACAGGTAGCGCTTGCCGCGCGTCTTGTCGTTCACGCCGCCGACGATGAAGACGTCCTCGTTCTTGTTCCACGAGGCGATCGCCACTTCGTAGCCGGGGAGCTTCGCCTGGACGTCCCTGAAGAGGGCTTCGACTTCCTTGTCGAAGAAGTGGTAGTCCGACTTCCACGTGACGTAGCGCGAGGCCGTGAGCACTTTGCGCTTGCGCGAGTACGACACGCTCGAGACATCCACGTCCTGGCGCTCGTAGATGACTTCTTCCTTCGCCGTGGCGGGGTCGAAGATCACCACGGCGGCCTTGTCGCGGCCACGGTTCGAGATGGCGTAGAGCTTCTTGTTGTCGAAGGTGAAGAACTCGGGGTTCACGTTTTCCCGGAAGTTCGTCGTGAGCACCGTCTTGAAGGGCTGGTCCTCGGCTTCGCGATAGAGGAGGCTCGTGTTCACGCCGTCGGTGGTCGTCGCGACGCGCACCTTGCCGTCGTGGTCGGTGAGCCAGCCCACGATGTTGCCCGGGTTCTCGGCGACCATCTTCGAATCGCCCGTCGCGATGTTGACGCGGTAGACGTCGAACACCTTCGCGTCGCGCTTGTTGTGCGAGATGAGCATGTCGGTCGGGTGGTCCTTCAGGTCGTCGACGATGCCCGCGCGCACCTTCTCGAAGGGCGTGAGGTCCTTGAGGCCCTCGCCGTTGCGGTCGACCGACACGATGTGGAAGTTCTCGTCGCCGCCGAAGTCCTTGGCGTAGATCAGGCGATCGTTGCCCTTCCAGGCGAAGCCGGCGATGTCGCGCGCCGTTTCCGAGGTGATGCGCTTGGCTTCGCCGCCCTTCACGGGGCGCACGAAAATGTTGAGGCGGCGCTCGTAGGGCGCCCGGTAGGCGATCCACTGGCCGTCGGGCGACAGCGAGTGGGAGACCTCGGCGGGGTTCTTGAAGAAATCGCGCAGGGGAACGGGTGCGGCGGACGCGAAACCCGCGGGGATTCCCGCCAGGGTGACGGCCACGAGAAGGGCCTTCAGGAAACGCATGGAATGCTCCTTGGAATAGGGGTGTGCCAGGCCGGCCGGGGGGCCGGTGCATGAAACCATTCTGGCCCCGGGGCGGGGATTATGCTCCGGCCGGGCGACGAAATGCAGGCCCCGCGGTGCGAACTGTAGGAATCACTCCGTCGTCACTTGGTCGCCCCGCGCGAAGGTCCAGGTGCGCGTGATGTAGAGGATGTCCGTGTCGGCGCGGATGTTGTCGGGGAAGCGGTCGAAGGGGGCAGCGAGCCGCACGATCCGGATGGCGGCCTGGTCCAGGACCTTGTACCCCGACGAGCGTTCGATCGCGACGGATTCGACGTCGCCGTTCGCCCTGATGCCCACGGTCAGCTGCAGCGCGCCATGGAGTTTCCGGTCGCGCGCCTCGCTCGGATAGTTGAGGTTGCCCACACGCTCGATCTTCAGTCGCCAGTTGTCAACGTACTGCGCGAAGCGGTACTCCTCGGCGCGCGCCCCCACGAACTTCTTGCGCGGCCGCTCCTGGTAGGCCTGCATCTCGCGGCGGATCTGCGCCTCGAGGCGGGCGATCTCGAGGCTCTTCGCGACGAGCTCCTTCGCCTTGTCGTCGGCCTTCGCTTCGCCCGTGGCTTCCTGCGGCACCTGTGCGGGCGACTTGAGCTGCGTCATCAGCTGCTTCGCCTCGCGCTCGAGCGTGCGCACGCGTTCCTCGGCAGCTTTCGGATCGTGGGTCGGTACCTTGTTGTCGAGCGCGGGAAAGGGCGTCTTCGCGCGCAGCTTCTCGTCGGTGTTCCCACCGCCGTCGAGATTGGCCTGCGCGAGTGCGTCGGCCTTCACGGGCTTGGTGGCCGAGCGGGAGTTCACGAGCACGACCTCGAGGAGGTTGTGGGGCGCCTCGGTCTTGCGCCAGTCGAGAACCTGGAAGCCGAAACCGACGATCACGAAGACGTGCGCGGCAATGGATGCCACCACCGCCACCTGCATGGAGGCGACGAGGCCGAAGCGTTCCAGGAGGAAATCGGAGAACGAGACGACGGCGTCAGGTGGGGGTTGCCGCAACTGCATGAGCCGAAATTGTACCTAGGTACCGGCAAAGTACCGAGGGGTCCCAGTAATCGGGTTCTCCGAACGCCACGCGAACGCGCGTTCCCGGAACGGTGGCAGCGGGCAATCCCACGACGCGGCAGACGAGCGGAATGCCCTCGAGCCGCACCAATTCGTCGCGAATCACGGTGGCGTCTGCCTCCCCAAGGCTCTCCTGCGCGATGTAGCGCAGGCACCAGAAGCGCTCGAGCGTTCGCTGGTGCTCGGCATAGGCCTCATAGGTCGTTTCGAAATCGCGCGCCGCCAGCGAGAGTTCGTCCTTGGTGTACACCGGCTCGTCGCCGCGGAGCGACGCCACCAACTGCCGCTGGTTCGCGAGGTCGGCAAAGCGGCGCAGCGGCGAGCTCGACCACGCGTAATGGGAGACACCCAGCCACTCGTGAGCCGCGGGTTCGACCTCCATCCGCGTCTTGATGCCGCGCTGGTTGCGGTACATCGCGACGTAACCGCGCTCCGCGAGCCATTTCCCCCACGTGGAATTCACGTGGATCATCAGCTCCGAGACCAGCAGGTCGATGGGTGTATCGCGCCGGCGTGGCTCGAGGGCGATGCGCTCGCCGGTGATGCGGAACGTGTAGTCGAGGCGCGCGTTCTTGTCGTCCGCGGCACCGCGCGCGGCGCGCAGCTTCATCGCGAAGCGCCAAAGGAGCAGCAGGTCCTCGCCGTGCTCGCCCTCGACACGACCGGCCGCGACCGCCGCGTCGTTGAGCCGCGTCTCGAGGTCGGAAATGCGCAGGTTGCTCGCGATCTGCACGCGTTCCAGCGCCGATTGCGATTCGATGATCTCCAGCGTTCCCGGATCGACCGTGAGGTAGAGGGTGGCGGCGGGAACGCGCCGGCCGGCCGCGAGCGTCGACTGCTCGACCGCGTTCTCGGGAAGCATCGTGATCTTCGCGCCGGGAAAGTACGCCGTGGACAACCGTTCGCGGGCGAGCGCCTCCAACGGGTGGTCGCGACCGAAGAAGAGTGAGGGCGCAGCGATGTGGATGCCGATGCGCACGCGATCGGCCGCGAGGCGCTGCACCGAGAACGCATCGTCGATCTCGGTCGTCTCGTGATCGTCGATGGAAAACGCTTCCGCCTGCGCCTCGGGCAGCTCACCGGGATCGGCCAGGGGCGGCATCATCGCGAATCCCGTGCCCTCGGGGAAGTATTCGAACTTGAAGCGCCGCAGGAGGAAATCCTCCGCGCCCTTCAGCGCACCCGCTTGGGCGAGAAGCTTCGGCGGTGCGAGGCCCGCGGCGGTGGCCGCCTGGTCGAGGGCGCGCCACTCGAGCGACATCTTGTCGGGCTTGAAGAGCAGCGTGTCGAGATTCGCCGCGACCTTCTCGGGCACGCGGCCGGCGGCGAGGTCGGCCGCCCACTGGTCGACCTGCTCCTGCTGTCTCTTCTTCTTCTCGATGCCCGCGAGCGCGGCCTTCAGGTTCTCCTCGGCCGCGGCCTGGAAGCGACCCTTGCCGCGCTTGTAGAAGAACACGGGGCTCGATTGGAGCTTCAACGCGACCGCCGTCGCCTCGGTGGGCGAAGGCGCGTGACCGAAATACTCGCGCGCGAGGTCGCCGAAACCGAACTCGTCAGGCCCGCACACCTCCCACAGGAATTGCGGGTCGATGTCCTCGGAAAGCTTCTGCGCCTCGGGCATCATCGCCACGAGCGACTGGCCGTCGAACCGAAGGAGGATGCTGGCCGCCTTCACTTTCGAGCGCTTGCCGTGCGCGGCTTCCACTTGAAAGGACGCGCCCGCCTCGGAAAGGATCGTCCCGAGCCGGAAGGTACCGTCTTCGTCGAACAGGACTTGCTTCACGTGGTGGCCCATTCGACGAGGTCGGGAAGATGCTCCGGGAACGACGAGAGCGAGTGATCGCCCCCGCGAACGACGGTCTGGAAAGCGCCTGCGTAGTAGCGCGTGGCCTCGCGATAATCGAGAACCTCGTCGCCCGTCTCAACGACGAGCCAGTAGCGCTCCTCGCGCGAGATCACCTCGACGTCGAGCGCGTGGAGCTCGTCGATGTGTTCCTGCGTGAGCTCGAAGTGCTCGCCGGTGTACAGGTTGCGCTGCGGGCCGAGGAAGCGCGCGAAGTGCGCGTGCGGGTGGACCGCCGGATTGAGGAGCACGGCCTTGCAGTCGAGGCGCTCGGCGAGTGCGGTCGCGTAGAAGCCGCCCAGCGAACTGCCGACAAAGGTGAGGTCGGCGCTCGCACGCCCGGCGCACGCCTTCTCGATCTGGGCGGCGGCCTGGGCGGGACGATGCGTAAGTTCCGGGACGAGGTATTCGACGGTGGGCGCGTGGCTGCGGACGTAGTCGCCCAGCATCACCGCTTTCTTCGATTTCGGCGAGCTGATGAAGCCGTGCAGGTAGACGATCGTCTTCAAAGGGCCAGCGTTCCGCGGGCGAGCGCGATCACGTCGCCTCCCACCGTGACTTCGCCGCCGCGCACCGCGAGGTAGAGCGTCGAGGGACGATGGATCTCGTCGCCCTGCTGGACCTCGCGCACGAGGTCCACGCCGGGTTGCATTGCGCAGAACCATCCGCCGAGGTTGGCGCAGGCCGAACCGGTCGCGGGATCCTCGAGGATCGCGGCCCCGTTCGGAAAGAAGAAGCGCGCGGTGACGCTATCGCGCGCATCGCCGTTGTCGGCAAATACGTAGGCCATGCTCTGGCCGTCGACGCTCTTCAGGCGCCGGAACGCATCGGCCTGGGGTGCGGCGCGACGCACGGCGTCCGCGCTCGCCACCGGAACCGCGAGCTGCTCCTTGCCCGCGTTCACCCAGAGCGGCCGCTCGACGAGGTCGCCGCTCACGAGCCCGAGCATCTGCGCGAGCTCCGCGCGCGATTCCGAGACCTCGCGCCAGCTGGGCCGGTTGGCCTGCAGCGTCCAGCGATCACCTTTCGCGGCAACCGGGATCACGCCTGCCTTCATTTCCAGCGTGACGGCATCGCCCGCAGAGAGCAGCTCGCGTACGACGTGCGCCGTGCCCAGCGTCGGATGACCGGCAAAGGGCATCTCGTATGACGGCGTGAAGATGCGCACGCGAGCCGTGGCCCGGTCCGAGGGCAGGATGAACGTCGTCTCCGACAGGTTCATCTGCCTTGCGAGCGCTTGCATGGCGGTTTCATCGAGGCCGCGGCCGTCTTCGAAGACGCACAACGGGTTGCCGGTGAGCGTGCCGCCGCGCGTGAAGACGTTGACGATGCGATATGAAAGTGTGGCCATGGCTTACTCCGGGGAGTTGGGTGCGCGGCTCTCGAGGCGCGCGAGGAGCTTCGCGTGCACGCCGCCGAAACCGCCATTGGACATGACGAGCACGTGATCGCCGGCGCGCAGCACGTGGGCGAGCGCCTCGACCATGGGATCGAGCTCGGTGTAGATCGCCGCGCGCGAGGACAAGGGTGCGAGCGCGGTCGCGGGATCCCATCCCAGGTTGGCGGCATAGCAGTACACGAGGTCCGCGCCCGAGAGGCTCTGCGCGAGCTGGCCCTGCATGGTGCCCAGCTTCATCGTGTTCGAGCGCGGCTCGAACACCGCTACGACGCGTCCGCTTCCGGCGCGGCGGCGCAGGCCGGCGATGGTCGCCTGGAAGGCGGTCGGGTGATGCGCGAAATCGTCGTACACGGTGATGCCGTTCACCGTGCCGCGCTTCTCCATGCGCCGCTTCACGCCCTGGAAGCTGGACAGGGCCTCGATCCCCGCGGCGACGGGCACGCCCGCATGGCGCGCGGCGGCGAGGGCCGCGAGGGCGTTCATGCGGTTGTGGTCGCCCATCAGCTCCCAGCGCACGGTGCCTTGCACCTGGCCATGGAGCACGACGTCGAATGAATCATCGGCGTGGATCGCCCCCACGCTCCACGCGCCGCGCGCGCCGAAACGCTCGACCTGCGTCCAGCAGCCGCGCTTCAACACGCGCTCGAGTGCCTCGACCTCGTTGTTGACCACCATCAATCCGTTGGCCGGCACGATGCGCGCGAGGTGATGAAACTGCGTCTCGATGGCCGCGAGGTCGGGGAAGATGTCCGCGTGGTCGAGCTCCAGGTTGTTGAGGATCACCGTGCGCGGCCGGTACCACACGAACTTCGAGCGCTTGTCGAAGAACGCCGTGTCGTACTCGTCGGCCTCGATCACGAAGAACGGCGAGTCGGTCGCGAGCGCGGACGTGTGGAAGTTGCGAGCCACGCCGCCGATGAGGAAGCCCGGGTTGAGCCCGGCGTGCGCGAGGATCCACGCGACCATGGAGGCGGTCGTGGATTTCCCGTGCGTGCCCGCGACCGGAATCACCCATTTGTCGTGAAGGATGTGCTCGCTCAGCCACTGCGGGCCGGAGACGTACTCGAGGCCGCGGTTGAGCATCTCCTCGACCACGGGAAAGCCGCGCGTCATCGCATTGCCCACCACCACGAGGTCGGCCTTGTAGCGATCGAGCTGCTCGGCGTCGTAGCCTTCGTGCAGGTGAATGCCGAGCGAGCGAAGCTGGTCGCTCATCGGCGGATAGACCTGCGCGTCGCAGCCCGTGACGACATGGCCCGCCTCGCGGGCGATCTTCGCGAGGCCCCCCATGAACGTGCCGCAAATTCCGAGAATATGCAGGTGCATCAGGATGGCAGCTGCATCAGGCGGCGAAGATGAAGTAGACCGCACCCACCAGGCACAACGCCGCCCAGAGGTAGTTCCACTTGAGGCCCTCGCCCATGTAGAACACGGCGAAGGGCACGAAGATCACGAGCGTGAGCACCTCCTGCAGGATCTTCAGTTGCGCGAGGCTCATGCCGCCGGCGAAGCCCATGCGGTTGGCGGGGACCTGGAACATGTACTCGAGGAGCGCCACCGCCCAGCTCACGAGGGCGGCGATGTACCAGGGGCTCGCCTGCAGGTGCTTCAAGTGCCCGTACCAGGCGAACGTCATGAAGAGGTTCGAGATGGCGAGCAGGGTCGCGGTGAGCGCGACGGTCTGTACGGAAGTCATGGATGGAACTCGCGGGGGTTGAAACTCTGACGCGGAGCCGCAAATTCTAGCATCGCGAGGTGTCGCGTTCCGGGCCTGCTCGCGCGTGTAAACTCATTGCCCGCCCTCGAAATACAACGCCCCAACCGACGCCGATGGTTCCCCACCTGACCACCTCGCTCACCGGCCCGCTGCGCGAACTCGAGCGGCAAGTCCTCGATCGCCGGCCCGATATCGAACATTGGTTCCGCAACCAGTGGATCGAGCACGAAGTCCCCTTCTATTCGTCGGTGGATCTCCGCAACAGCGGCTTCAAGCTCGCCCCCGTGGACCTGAACCTCTTCCCGGGCGGGTTCAACAACCTCAATCCCGATTTCCTGCCGCTGTGCGTTCACGCGGCAATGTCCGCCGTCCAGAAGATCTGCCCGGACACGCGCCGCTTCATACTCGTGCCCGAGAACCACACGAGGAACCTCCACTACCTGCAGAACGTCGCGACCCTCAAGCGCATCCTCGAGGCCGTCGGCCTCGATGTGCGCATCGGAAGCCTCATCCCCGACCTCACCGCGCCCCAGGAGGTCGAAACCTCCGCGGGCGAGAAGCTCCTGCTCGAGCCGATCGTGCGCAAGGGCAACCGGGTGATGCTCGAGGGCTTCGATCCGTGCGCGGTGCTCGTGAACAACGACCTTTCCGCGGGCATCCCCTCGATCCTCGCCGGCCTCGAGCAGCCGGTCGTGCCCCCGCTCGTGGCCGGCTGGTCCACGCGCCGGAAGACCCAGCATTTCCACGCCTACGACCGCGTCGCCGAGGATTTCGGCAAGTTGATCGGCATCGACCCCTGGTTCATCAACCCGGTGTTCAGCCAATGCGGCAAGGTGAATTTCGCCGAGAAGGAAGGCGAGGACTGCCTCGCGGCCAACGTGGAATTCGTGCTGAACGAGATCAAGGAAAAGTACGCCGAGCACGGCATCACCGAGGCGCCGTTCGCGATCGTGAAGGCCGACGCCGGCACCTACGGCATGGGCATCATGACGGTGAAGAGCGTCGACGACGTGCGCAACCTCAATCGCAAGACGCGCAACAAGATGTCGGTGATCAAGGAAGGCCAGCCGGTCCACGAGGTGATCATCCAGGAAGGTGTCTACACGTTCGAGACGGTGAATGACGCCGTGGCCGAGCCCGTGCTCTACATGATCGACCAGTTCGTCGTGGGTGGCTTCTACCGCGTGCACACCGGGCGCGGCATCGACGAGAACCTCAACGCCCCGGGTTCGCAGTACTCGCCGCTTGCGTTCGAGTCCGATTGCCAATCGCCCGATTGCTCCGGCAAGCCCGGCATGGCGCCCAACCGCTTCTATACCTATGGCGTCGTGGCCCGCCTGGCGCTGCTCGCCGCGGCCTACGAAGTCGAAGCCCTGGTCGAGCGCGCATCCGCCCTCGAGGTGAAGGCAGCGAACGCATGAAGTTCGCGTTCGTGGTCGATCCGCTCGACCACCTGAAGGCCTACAAGGATTCCTCGATCGCGATGATGCGCGAGGCCGCGCGCCGCGGGCACGAAGTGCACGCGTTCGAGGCCCGCGAGATCTTCGTTCGTGCGGGCTCGGTCGTCGCACCCGCGCGCAAGCTCGCGATCTCCAGCGACAACGCCGCCTGGTACCAGGCCGGCGCGCCCGTGGAGGCGCCGCTCGCGTCCTTCGACATCGTGATGATGCGCAAGGACCCGCCCTTCGACCAGGAGTACTACTACGCCACGCTGCTGCTCGAGCGCGCCGAGGCTGAAGGCACGCGGGTCGTGAACCGCCCGGGCGCCCTGCGCGACTGGAACGAGAAGCTCGCGATCCTGCGCTTCCCTCAATTCACGCCGCCCACGCTCATCGCGTCCGATCCGGCGCGGGTGCATGCCTTCATCGACGAGCGGCGCGACACCATCCTCAAGAAGCTCGACGGCATGGGCGGGACGATGATCTTCCGCGTGACCGCCACCGACCCCAACCGCAACGTCATCGTGGAAACCATGACGGAGCTGGGCACGCGCACGATCATGGCGCAGGGCTACATCCCCGAGATCTCGCAGGGCGACAAGCGCGTCCTGGTGATCGGCGGCAAGCCCTTCGGCCATTGCCTCGCGCGCATCCCTCGCGAAGGCGAGACCCGCGGCAACCTCGCGGCCGGCGGCATCGGGCGCGCGCAGCCCCTCTCGAAGCGCGACCGCGAGATCGGCGAAACCGTGGGCCGCGAGCTGGTGAAGCACGGCATCACATTCGCGGGACTGGACATCATCGGCGACTGGCTCACGGAGGTGAACGTCACGAGCCCGACGTGCATCGTGGAAATCCGCGAGCAGGCGGGCAAGGACGCCGCCGTCGACCTGATGGACGCGCTGCTGGGCGCCTGAACCCTAGAAGGTGAAGCGGTCGAAGTCCGTGCCGTGCTCGAGGACGTCGTAGACGGTCGCTTCCTTGGCCGCTTCTTCGATCCAGATCTCGATCCCGCGCCCGCGCAGGGCCATGCCGCCGGGCACCACGAGCGATTCCGGAATGTTGAGCTTCGGGATCGCCGGCAGGCGGAAGCCCTGCACCCACTGAGCCGTCTGGCGATTGCGCGCGTCACCCGCCCGCACGGCAATCGGCTCGGGACGGCCCGGAAAGAGCGTCACCGTGATCACGATGCGCCCGTCGGTCTCCTGCACGAGCGCGCTCACCATGCCGAGGAAGAACGGCGCGCCGTCGCCCAGGCGCATCGCGACCAGGCGCCCGATCGCGACCCCCTTCGAGGCCGTCGCGGGGCGGAGCAGCCGCCATGCGCCGAGCATCTCGTCGACGACACCCCAGTTCTCGACCGTGAAGTTGAACTCGCTCGACATCATCGACTGCGTGCTCTCGCGCACGCGCCCGAACATGGCGATGTCGTTCTTCTCCTGGCGCGTGAGCTCGCGAGTCTTGTCGGGCTGCTCGAAGATCTTCCCGCTCGAAAGGAAGAAGTGGATCTCGTTCACGCCGAAGGTCAGGCCCGCGGTCGTTTCGTTGGGCACCTTCGCGGGCGGACGCGGCGGCGCGCCTTCGCACCAGAGCTTGTGCAGGCGCTGCATCTGGTGAAGCGCGTCGAGCGCGCTTGCCTCCGCGGGCAACCCCAGGCTCGCGGGTTCCTCGTCGTTCTGCAGGGCGCGCACGCGCCGGCGGATGCTCTTGGAAATCTGCTCGACATCGAAGACGCGGTGCGAGGCTTGCTGCGCGCCATGCGAGAGCGGGCGCGCGCCGATGGGCTTGGTGAGGTCGACCGCCAGCGGCCAGGCCGTGGTGCCCTCGGCGGGCGGCGGCGGCTCCTTGAGCAGCCGCACCTTGCGGATCCACAGCCGCAGCAGGGCTTCGGCGAAATCCATCTGCGGCGCCGTCATCTCGGACAGATACGCCGCCTGCATCATCACGACGTGCGAGTAGGCCTCAGCCACGCTCGACACGCCCTCCTCGCCCTCGAGCGAATCCTTCACTCGCTCCTCGGCCACGCCGCGGCGCTCGGCCTCGGCGTAGAGCTGGTGCAACCGCAGCCAAACGGCCGGATCGAAGCGGCGATAGGCGACCGCGTGGAACAGCATCTGCGTCCCGAGGTAGCGCACGATGCGCTGGGTGACGAGCGCCACGTGGCGGGAGATCTCGCCCGACTCGTTCATCGCCTGCTCGAGGCACTTGCGGTAGCCGTTCTCCATTTCCTCGAGCAGCGCGCGGCCCGTGCCCCACGCGGCCGAATCATTGGGCGAGAGCGGCATCGTCTTGCCGAAGTAGCGCGAGCGTTGCTCGCCCTGCAGGAACGAGATCTTGTCGCGCATGAGCTCGATGCACTTCAGGCGCTCGATCGCCTCGAAGTCGTCGGCGCGGTTGAGCACCTTCAGCGCGTCGAGCACGAGGCTCTGCGCCTGCGGGATGTTGGTGAGCGGCAGCGCGTTGAGCCACTCCTTGCACGCGCGCGCGTCGCCGAACGGAATCGATCCCGTCGGCCGGCTGTTGGGAGGCTGCGTCGCCATCAGCGGCCCGTCCCCAGTTTCGCGCCGATCGCGGCACCCAGGCGCCCGGCATCGGCCCGGCGCGCGGCATTCGCGTTGGGCTCGCGCTTCGCCGCCGCCCACACCGGTCCGGGGAAATGGCGATCGTCGGCAAAACGCGGAATCACGTGCCAGTGCACGTGCGGCGTCATGTTGCCGAGGCTCGCGAGGTTCATCTTGTCCGGCTGCATCGTGTCGCGCATTGCGCGTTCGACTCCCAATACCACTGCGAGGAGCGCCGTGCATTCGTCGGGCGTGAGATCGGTCATCTCCTTCGCGTGGCGATTCACGATCACGCGGCAGAAGCCCGGATAGTCCGCTTCCTCCACCGCCACCACACGGCAAAGGTCATTCTGCCAGAGGAGGGTTCCGCCCGTCTCCCGGCAAAGCTCGCAGTCCTGGGTCGCCGCATTCATCGTGCGACGATTCTACGCGGCGTCAAAGCAGAACGCGCTCGATTCCGCCGTGACGCGCCTTGGCGACGTAATCGGCCATCCAGTTCTCGCCGAGCAGGTGGCGGGCCATCTCGACCACGATGTAGTCGGCCTGCGTGCCCGAATCGCGATCGAAGCGCGAGAGGCCCTGCAGGCATGAAGGGCACGAAGTGAGGACCTTCACGTCGCCCGTGAAGCCGTCGGCGCGCAGGCGATCCGAACCCTTGATCATTTCCTCTTCCTTGCGGAAGCGAACCTGTGTCGAGATGTCGGCGCGCGTGGCCGCGAGCGTTCCCGATTCGCCGCAGCAACGCTCGTTGAGCGGCACCGCCTGCCCCATGAGCGTGCCCACCACCTTGAGCGGCGCATAGGTCTTCATTGGCGTGTGGCAGGGGTCGTGGTACATGTAGCGCACGCCCTTCACGCCCTCGAGCTTCACGCCCTTCTCCATGAGGTACTCGTGGATGTCGAGGAGCCGGCAGCCCGGGAAGATGCTCTCGAATTCGTACTTCTGGAGCTGGTCCATGCAGGTGCCGCAGGAAACCACCACGGTCTTGATGTCGAGGTAGTTGAGCGTGTTGGCCACGCGGTGGAAGAGCACGCGATTCCGGATCGTGATCTCTTCGCCCTTGTCGGCCTGGCCCGCGGAGGTCTGCGGGTAGCCGCAGCACAGGTAACCCGGTGGCAGGACGCACTGGCTGCCGACTTCGTAGAGCAGCGCCTGGGTCGCGAGGCCCACCTGCCCGAAGAGCCGCTCGGACCCGCAGCCGGGGAAATAGAACACCGCGTCGGACTCGTCGGTCACTTTTGCCGGATCGCGCAGGATCGGCACGATCGCGTCGTCCTCGAGATCGAGGAGTGCGCGCGCGGTCTTCTTCGGCAATCCTCCGGGCATCGGCTTGTTGATGAAGTGGATCACCTGCGCGCGCAGCGGCGGCTTGCCCACCGTGGAAGGCGGATGGCGCGTCTGTCCTCGCGTGACGAGGAAGCGCCGGGCGAACGCATGGGCCGCACGCTGCACGCGGTAGCCGATGTCCACCATCAGCGCCTTCACCAGCTTGATCTTCGTGGGATCGGTCGCGTTGAGGAACTGCAGCGCCGCGAACGTCCCGAGGTTGAAGCGCTTCTTCTTCAGGCGCGTGAGGAGGTTCCTCATCGCGATCGACACGTCGCCGAAATCAATGTCGACCGGACAGGGCGCCTCGCACTTGTGGCACACCGTGCAATGGTCGGCGACGTCGCCGAACTCGTCGAAGTGGCGGATGCTCACGCCGCGTCGCGTCTGCTCCTCGTAGAGGAACGCCTCGGTGAGCAGCGACACCCCGAGGATCTTGTTGCGCGGGCTGTAGAGCAGGTTGGCGCGCGGCACGTGGGTCGCGCACACGGGCTTGCACTTGCCGCAGCGCAGGCAATCCTTCACCGAAGCGGCGATCGCGCCGATGTCGCTGCGTTCGAGGATCAGGGACTCGTGGCCGAGCAGTGCGAACGACGGCGTGTAGGCGTTCTCGAGGTTCGCGCCCGCGAGGAGCTTGCCGCGGTTGAAGCGGCCCTCGGGATCGACCTTCGCCTTGTAGGCGGCGAAGGGCGCCATCTCGCCCTCCTCGAGGAATTCGAGCTTGGTGATGCCGATGCCGTGCTCGCCGGAGATCACGCCGCCGAGGCTGCGCGCGAAGGCCATGATCCGCGCCACCGCGCGGTTGGCCTCCTGCAGCATCTCGTAGTTGTCGGAGTTGACCGGAATGTTCGTGTGCACGTTGCCGTCGCCCGCGTGCATGTGCAGCGCCACGAACACACGGCCGCGCAGCACCTCGGCATGGATCGCCCGCACGCGCTCGAGGACCGGCGCGAAGGCGCGGCCGTCAAAGATCTCGCACAGGGGCTCCAGGAGCTCGCGCTTCCACGAGATGCGGTCGACGTGCGTCTGCACCGCCGAGAACACTTCCGGTTCGCCGAGGCGATCGAGCACGCCGCGCCAGCGCGCCGCGGTGCGCGCGAGCAGATCGAGTGCCAGCGCCGGGCGGTCACCGAGAAGGCCTTCGCGGTCGCCGCGCTCTTCGGCATGCACCGGGACTTCGCCGCGGAAGAATTCCTCGAGTGCGGCCACGAGCTTCAGCTTGTTGCCGATCGAGAGCTCGATGTTGATGCGCTCGATTCCCTCGGTGTATTCCGCGAGGCGCGGCAACGGAATCACCACGTCTTCGTTGATCTTGAAGGCGTTGGTGTGGCGCGCGATCGCGGCGGTGCGCGCGCGGTCGAGCCAGAAGCGCTTGCGAGACTCGGGGGTGGTCGCGACAAAGCCTTCTCCTTCGCGCGCGTTGGCGATGCGCACGACCTGCGAGGCCACCTGCGCCACCGCGTTCTCGTCGTCGCCCACGATGTCGCCCAGAAGCACCATGCGCGGCCGGCCGCGGCTCTTCGCCTTCGTCGTGTAGCCCACGGCCTTCACGTAGCGCTCGTCGAGGTGCTCGAGGCCCGCGAGGATGGCGCCCGGATGACCGTCGACGTAATCCTTGATCTCCACGATCGCCGGCACCGCGCGCTTCACGTCGCCGAAGAACTCCAGGCATACGGTGCGCACGTGCGGCGGCATCCGGTGGAGGATGAACGTGGCCGACGTGATGATTCCGTCGCAGCCTTCCTTCTGCACGCCCGGCAGGCCCGCGAGGAACTTGTCGGTCACGTCCTTCCCGAGGCCCACCTTGCGGAAGCTCGCACCGTCGACCTCGAGGATCTCCTGGCCGATCGGCGTCTTGCCGTCGCGCTGCAGGCGGGTGAGGCGGAACTTCACGCGCCCCGCGTCGTGGATCTTGCCCAGGTTGTGATCGAGCCGTTCGACTTCGAGCCATTCCGCGCGCGGCGTGACCATGCGCCATGACGCGAGGTTGTCGAGCGCGGTGCCCCACAGCACGGCCTTCTTGCCGCCCGCGTTCATCGCGACGTTGCCGCCGATGCACGAGGCATCGGCCGAGGTGGGATCGACCGCGAACACGAGCCCCGAAGCTTCCGCGCTTTCCATCGCGCGCCGCGTGACGACACCCGCGCCGCAGCGCACGACCGGCACCGGTTGCGCGAGGCCGGGCAGCGTCACGCGTTCGACGGCGGCGAGGCGGTCGAGTTTTTCGGTATTGATGACCGCGGAGAGGCGCTCGAGCGGAATCGCGCCACCCGTGTAGCCGGTGCCGCCGCCGCGCGGGATGATCGTGAGCTCGAGCTCGATCAGGGCTTCGACGATCGGCCGGCACTCCTCCTCAGTGTCGGGCGACACGACAACGAAGGGGTACTCGACGCGCCAGTCGGTCGCGTCAGTAACGTGCGAGGCGCGCGCGAGCGCGTCGAAGGCGATGTTGTCCTTGCGCGTGATGCGCGAAAGCACGCGCAGCGTCCTGCGGCGCAGTCGCCGCACCTGCTCGAACTCGCCCTCGAAGGCATTCACCGCGCCGTGCGCCGCATCGAGTAGCTGTCCTACGCGCTCGTGGCGCTCCACATCGGCGCCATCCTCGCGGCGGCGCTTCTCGATTTCCGCGAGCCGGTGGCGCATGGCCTCCACCAGGAGGGCGAGGCGCCGCGGACTGTCGAGAAGATCGTCCTGCAGGTAGGGATTGCGGCGCACGACCCAGATGTCGCCGAGCACTTCGTAGAGCATCCGCGCGGAGCGCCCCGTGCGCCGCTGCGAGCGCAGCTCCGCGAGCAACTCCCACGCATCGTCGCCGAGCAGGCGGATGACGATCTCGCGATCCGAGAACGACGTGTAGTTGTAGGGAATCTCGCGCAGGCGGGTCATGGGCCTTGGTGCCACGGTGTTCGGTACGGCGGACCGGCCATCATACTGCACTGCAACATCGCGACTAAACCAGCGCGACGGCCTGCGCGATCAGCACGTAGCGCGCGAACTTGCCCAAGGCCATCGCCGCGAGCGACCAACCCCACGACACGCGCAGCCAACCGGCCGCGGCGCACAGCGCGTCTCCGATCAGGGGGACCCATGAAAGCAGGAGTGCCGCCGCGCCGTAACGTTCCACCCATGCGAGCGCGCGGCCCTTGGGAAGGCGCTTGGGAACGAGGCGCCCGAGCAGGTAGGTCGTGAATCCGCCCAGCGTATTGCCGAGCGTGGCGACCAGGACCGCGGTCGCTGCACTGCCGGGAAAGCTCTTCAACACGGCGACCAGAACAATCTCGGAATTTCCGGGCAGGATCGTGGCCGAGACGAACGCCGAGATGAAGAGGCTGGCGAGGCCCGTATCGGCGCTCCAGTCAGGCATGCGTCGAGTCTATCGCGTGCTAGGCTTTCAAGTCCCTCAAGGGGATTTCACGACCCATGCCCACCCTGCCGACCCACCTGCGGATCGCCACGCGCGAAAGCCGTCTCGCGCTCGCCCAGACCCACCTGGTGGCCGAGACCCTGCGCAGCCGCAACCCCGGCCTGAAGGTCGAGATCGTGGGCATGACCACGCGGGGCGACACCGTCCTCGACCGCCCGCTCTCGCAGGTCGGCGGCAAGGGCCTCTTCATCAAGGAGCTCGAAGTGGCCCTCGTCGAGGAGCGCGCCGAGATCGCGGTGCATTCGATGAAGGACGTTCCCATGGAGATCGATGCCGCGTTCGCGCTCACGACCTTCGGCACGCGCGAAGACCCGCGCGATGCTTTCGTGAGCGCGCATTTCGAAAGCCTCGATGCGTTGCCCGCCGGATCCGTGGTCGGCACCTCGAGCCTGCGGCGCGAATGCCAACTGCGCAGCGCCTTCCCGAAGCTCCAGTTCAAGCCCCTGCGCGGCAACGTGAACACGCGCCTCGCCAAGCTCGACGCGGGCGACTACGACGCGATCATCCTCGCCGCCGCCGGTCTCAGGCGGCTCGGATTCGAAGCACGCATTCGCACGTACCTGCCGCCGGCCCTCGCGATTCCCGCGATCGGCCAGGGGATCCTCGCCATCGAGCACCTCGCCGGACGCGATGACATCGCGGCCCTGCTGCGTCCCTTCCGCGATCCTGCGACGAAGCATGCGGCGCGCGCCGAGCGCGCCTTCGGCCTGGTCGCCGAGGGAAGCTGCGAGGTTCCGGTGGGTGCGCTCGCGCATGTCGCCGCGGGTCAACTCTCGCTCGAAGCCTTCATCGGTCTGCCCGACGGAACGCGCGTGGTGCGGGACGCCGTGCGCGGCGATGTCGCGCAAGACGAAGCGCTCGGCCGCACCCTGGGAGAAAAGCTGCTGGCCATGGGTGGGCGCGAGATCCTCGCGGCCCTGCAGCGCGCCAACGCATGAGCACCGCGCGCCCGCTCGAAGGATTGGGCGTGGTCATCACGCGGCCCCTGCCGCTGGCTGAATCCGTCGCCGCCGAGCTGGCCGCCGCGGGCGCCAGGCCGATCGTGTTCCCGACGCTCGAAATTCATCCCGTGCAATCGGATCCCGCGCTCGATGCCGCCCTCGCGCTGCTGCCGCGCGCGGACCTCGCGATCTTCGTGAGCGCCAATGCGGTGGAGCGCGGAATGGAGGCGGTGCGCGCCCGCGGCGGCTGGCCGAAAGGCGTGCCCGTGGCAGCCGTGGGTGAGTTCACCGCGCGCGCGCTGCGGAACTCCGGCTTCAAGGAAGTGATCTCACCGGCCGAGCGCTTCGATAGCGAAGCGCTCCTGGGTTTACCCGCATTGCAGGCGGTCGACGGGAGAAATATCATCATTTTTCGCGGCCAGGGCGGACGGGAGCGCCTGAAGGAAGGCCTCGAAGCCCGTGGCGCCCGCGTGACGTATGCCGAGTGCTACCGCCGCGAGCGACCCAAGGCCGATCCCAAGCCGTTGCTGGAAGCGTGGGGCCGGGGCGAGGTCGATGTCATCGGCGTGCTCAGTGCCGAGACGCTCGAGAACTTCGTCGAGATGATCGGCCCCGAGGGACGCGCGAAGCTCGCCGCCACCGCGCTCGTCGTCCCGCACGAAGCGATCGCCGCGCATCCCGATGCCAAGCGTTTCGGCCGCGTCATCCTCTCGCCTCCGGGCGCGGAGGGACTTTCGAAGGCGCTGGCCCAATACCGGACCAAACGATGAACGACCCGCTTCTCCCGACGCCCGACCCTGCACCCGCGACCACGGGGCGGACCACGCGCCTGCTCGCGGGCCTCGCCCTGCTCGCGGCCGCGGCCGCCGCATTCTTTGCATGGGACGCGCGCCAGGCCCTGCGCTCGCTCGAAGCAACTGCGGGCGGACGCCTCGCGGAACTGGGTGCGGAGAATGCGCAGGCGCGCACGGCACTCGCGCAGAACCAGGTCGTCATCAAGGAATCGCAGGCGAGGATCGCGGAGCTCGAATCGCGCGTCGCCGAAACGCACGAGAACCGCGTCGCGCTCGAGGACATGTACAAGGAGCTCTCGCGCAGCGCGGATGATCGCCTGCTCTCCGAAGTCGAGCAGATCCTGGTCGCGGCGAGCCAGCAGCTTCAATTGCAGGGCAATGTGCGCGGTGCGCTCGCCGCCTTGCAGGCGGCCGACCAGCGGCTCGCGCGCGCCGAGAAACTCGCGGTCGCCCCGCTGCGCCGATCCCTCGCGCAGGACATGGATCGCCTCAAGGCGCTGCCGCAGGTGGACACCGTCGGCATCGCGGTGAAGATCGACAACCTCATCACGCTGGTGGATGGCTTGCCGCTGGTGATCGCCGACACGCTGCCGCCCACGCGCGTGGCGTCGCGCGCGAAGACGCTCGAGGAGTCCGGCTTCTCGCGGGCCGCGCGCGACTTCTGGGAAGAAATGAAGGGCCTCGTGCGCATTCGCGAGCTCGAGACCTCCGACGCGGCGCTGCTCACGCCCTCGCAGGCGTACTTCCTGCGCGAGAACCTGAAGCTGCGTCTCCTCGCCGCGCGCATCTCGCTGCTCGCGCGCGACGAAGTGTCCTTCCGCGACGACGTGAAGGCGGCGCAGGCCTGGCTCGCGCGTTATTTCGATCCGAAGTCCAAGGGCGGCGTCGCGGCAGCCGGCGCGTTGAAGCAGCTCGCGGAGAGCCCCGTGTCGATCAGCGTTCCCGACATCAATGCGAGCCTCTCGGCGGTGCGCACCGCGCGAGCCGCCCGGGAGAAGCGCTGATGCGCTTCGCGATCTGGTCCGTCGTCCTCGCCGCGGTCGCCGTGGGCATCGCGCTGTTCGCGCGGCATTCCACGGGCTATGTCGTGATCGTCTCGGCGCCCTATCGCATCGAGCTCTCGCTCAACCTGCTCGTGCTGATCGTGCTTGCGGGCTACCTCGGCTTCTACGCGATCACCCGCCTCGTGTCGTCGCTGCTCGCGATTCCCGCGAGAGTCGCGGCCTACCGCGAGGAGCGTTCGCGCTCGCGTTCGCGCCAGTCGCTCAACGACGCGCTCCTCGCGTTCTTCCAGGGCCGCTACGCATCGGCCGAACGCAGCGCGGCCAATGCGCTGGCCACCGACGAAACCAAGGGCGTGGCCGCGATCATCGCCGCGCGCAGCGCGCACGAGCTCGGCCGCTTCAGCGAGCGCGAGCAGTTCCTCGACCAGGCGCGCGGGCATGCGCCCGAGGTCGACCAGGCGCGCCTGACGACGCTCGCCGACCTCCTCGTCTCGCAGGGCCGCTTCGACGAAGCGCTGGCGGTGCTCAAGGACCTCTCGGCGCGCGATGCGCGCAACCTGCGGTTGCTGCGCCTGCGCCTGCAAGCCGAGCAGGCGACGCGCCGTTGGGATGACGTGCTGTCCACTGCGGGCGCGCTCGGCAAGCTCGGCGGCCTTTCACCCGCGGATGCGGCCACCGCCCGGCGCGCAGCGCACCTCGGGAACCTCTCGCAGAAGGCCCAGGACCCGGCGATGCTCGCCGCGTACTGGAAGCAGATTCCTTCGGAAATGCGGCTCGATCCGACCGTCGCGGCCACGGCTGCGCGACTGCATCTCGCACTCGGCGGCGACAGCGAGGCGCGCGACATCATCGAGGACGCGCTCGAGCGCGAATGGAGCGCGAACCTCGTGGCCCTCTATGGCGAATGCGGCGGGACGAACGCGATGCCGCTGATCGAGCGCGCGGAGAAGTGGCTTCGCATCCACGCACGCGATCCGGCGCTGCTGCTCGCACTCGGAAAGCTCTGCATGCGCCAGGGGCTCTGGGGCAAGGCGCAGAGCTACATCGAGGCGAGCCTCGCGCTCGAACCCACGCACGACGGGCACATGACGCTCGCCGCGCTGATGGAAAAACTGGGCAAGCCCCAGGAAGCGGTCCGGCACTTCCGGCGCAGCGCGGAGCTTGCCGGCTAGCTAGAGGAGGACGCCATGTCGCGCGAGTACTCCGGCCTCACGATCAACCTGCTTGCCCCCGCCGCCCGCCTCGCCGAGCAGCACCAGCTCGAGCGCGTGACGCTCGACGATCCGGCGTTCGCGGTGATGACCGACCTGCGCGAAGTCGCACCGGCGACCATCGGACCGGAGAAGCGCATCGACGAAGCGAATGCGGCAATGCTCGAGCGCGGCGTGCGATTGCTCTTCGTGATCGACACCACGCGCGCGATCGTGGGCGTCATCACCGCGACGGACCTGCTCGGCGAGAAGCCGGTGCGCCACACGCAGGAGCGCGGCGTGCGCCGCGGCGAAATCCTCGTGGCCGACATCATGACGCCCGCCGCGATGCTCGAAGCCATCTCGATGCAGGACGTCGCGCAGATGCGCGTGGGCCACATCGTCGCGACGTTGAAGGCGGTAAACCGGCAGCACTTGATGGCGTCCGAGGAAAACGGAAGACGCGTCCGGGGATTGTTCTCGGCCTCGCGCATCGCGCGGCAGCTGGGCGTCGAAGTGGTCACCAGCGAAGTGGCGAAGACCTTCGCGCAAATTGAGGCGGCGTTAGCGCGCTAACGCCGTCCTGAGCCTACGAGGGACCTGCTGTTATTTCTTCGGATCCACCGAGTAGGTGAACGCGTCGCAGAAGAATTCGTCCTCGGGAAGGCCCTTCTGCTCGACGAACGTGGCCTTGGCGATGTCGGTCATCGCCGGCGCGCCGCACGCGTAGACCTGGAATCCCGCGAGCGAAGGAAAATCATCGAGCACCGCCTGGTGCACGAAGCCCGTGCGGCCTGACCATTCGTCGCCCGGCAATGGATCCGAAAGCACCGGGACATACGAGAAATTCGGATGCTCGGCCGCCCACTTCGCCGGCACCTCGGGCAAATAGAGATCCGATCGCGCACGCGCGCCCCAGTAGAGAACCATCTGCCGGTCCATGTCCTTCTGGAATGCGTGCTCGATGAGCGACTTGATCGGCGCGAAGCCGGTGCCGCCGGCGACGAAGATCACCGGCTTGTCGGAGTCCTCGCGCAAATAGAAGGTGCCCAGGGGACCCTCGAAGCGGATGATCGCCCGCTCCTTCATTTCCTCGAAGACGAACTTCGAGAACGCGCCGCCCGGCGCCTTGCGCACGTGCAGTTGCAGCAGCGCGTCGTCATGCGGCGCATTCGCCATCGAGAAGCTGCGGCGCTTGCCGTCCTTCAGCAGGATGTCGATGT
The DNA here is from genome assembly GCF_013003985.1 of Usitatibacter palustris. GTDB lineage: Bacteria > Pseudomonadota > Gammaproteobacteria > Burkholderiales > Usitatibacteraceae > Usitatibacter > Usitatibacter palustris. The sequence continues at coordinate 3,878,044 of NZ_CP053073.1, forward strand.
ACTGGCCCGCGAGGAACTGCAGCCGCTCCGAGGCGGGGAGCTTGAGGTAGAGAACGGCGACGTCCTCCGCGGGCTTTTCCACGCGCTCGATGCGCGCGGGGAGCGTGCGAATCTGGAGATCCTTCGCGCCGGCGAGCTCGCGAACCTGCAACGTGACATCCGTGAGCGGCTTGGTGCAGCACGTGAGCGCCTTGCCCGCGGCCTTCTCGCTGTCATGCAGCGCGCGCTCCTGGTAGTCGCCGTATTGCAGCTCGCCCGAGACGAGCGTCGACTTGCAGGCGCCGCACGCGCCGTTGCGGCAACCGTAGGGCAAGCCGATGCCCTGGCGCAGGGCGGCCTCGAGAACCGTCTCGCCGGAATTGACGCTGAAGGTGTGGCCGCTGGGCTCGAGGCGGACTTCGTGCGACTCCGCCAAGGCTAACGGGTGCGGCGGAATTCGCCGTCGATGATCGTGCTGTTTCTGCGAACCGGCGTCGGATCGACGACGGCGCGCGGCCCCGGAAGCAGGAGCAGCGTGAGTGCCATCAGGTCGGAGACGACGCCCGGGAAGATGAGCAGCAGGCCGGCGAGCACCGTGCGGGCGCTGTCGACCAGGGCCGCGATCGAGAACCTGCCTTGCGAGAGGGCCGCCGCGAGGCGGGCGACCAGGGCGAAGCGCGCTTCCTTGATGAGCGCCACACCGGCGCACGCAGCGAGGACGACCCAGGCGAGCACCCACCAGCCATGCGTCTCGCTCAGGCGCGCGAGCAGCGTGAGTTCAAGGAAGGGGAATGCCAGTAAGATCGCCAGCAGAATCAACCGCATCGGTGCAACACCTTTCATCGTGACCGCCATCGCCGTCCTGACCAACCTACCCGACTCCGACTCGGCTTTCAATCTTGCGCGGGAACTCGTGAGTTTACGCCTTGCCGCGTGCGCCAACGTCCTGGCGCCGGCCACCTCGTTCTACCGCTGGGAGGGCCGCGAGGAGCAGGCCACGGAGGTCCCGGTCCTCATCAAGTCCACCCGCGAACGCTACCCGGCACTCGAAGCCCATATCAAAAGCCGCCACCCCTATTCGGTGCCGGAGATCATCGCCTGGCCCCTCGAGCTCGGATCGGCCGAATACCTGGCCTGGGTCGAGCGCGAGTCCCAACCTATATAGGGGCGCCTCCGCTGAATGCAAAGCTGCTCTTCGCGGGCGTCGGCGTGCTCGCCTTCCTGGCAGGCGCCGCGCTGTGGATCGGGTCGCGCGCGCCGAGCTCGGCCGCCGTGAATCCCCTGGCCGATGCCACGCCTGCGGCGCTGTTCGCCGCCACTTTCAAGGGACCCGAGGGCCAGGACCAGGCCATCGGCCAGTTCCAGGGCAAGATCCTGGTCGTCAATTTCTGGGCGACCTGGTGCGCGCCCTGCAAGGAAGAGATGCCGGGCTTCGTCCGGCTGCAGGCGCGCTGGAAAGACAAGGGCGTCCAGTTCCTCGGGATCGCCAATGACGACCCGGCAAAGGTCCGCCGCTTTGGAACCGACCTCGCGATCAACTACCCGCTGTGGACGGGAGGCGCCGAAGTCTCGGAATTGTCGAAAAGGCTCGGCAACCGAGTCGGAGTGCTCCCCCATACCGTCATCCTTGACGGCCAGGGCCGAGTGTTGGAAAGTCGGATCGGCATATACTCCGAGCCGGCCATGGAAGAGCGTCTCTTCGCGGCGACAAAAACGGCCGGTTAACTAGTTTCCCGAAGTCTGTGCATAACTTCGGTCAAAACTGGACATCTTGCATCGATCTGCGGCAAACTCGCCGCCCATGTCCAAGATCCTGGTCCTCCACGGACCCAACCTGAATCTCCTGGGCACCCGCGAACCCGAGGTCTATGGGCGAGACACCCTCGCGGACATCGATCGCCGGTTGGTGGAGCAGGGGAAGCGTGCCGGGGTGGGGGTCAGCACCTTCCAGAGCAACGCCGAGGTAGCCCTGATCGAACGCATTCATGCTGCGAAAAGCGACGAAACTGCCGTGATCGTCTTCAATCCTGCTGCCTTCACGCACACCAGCATCGCCCTTCGGGACGCGCTGGCGGCAGTCGGAGTCCCGTTTATCGAAGTACACCTGTCCAACGTCCACGCCCGCGAGCCCTTCCGGAAGCATTCGTACTTCTCGGACCTGGCCATCGGGGTGGTCGCCGGATTTGGCGCCAAGAGCTACGAGCTCGCCCTGGAGGCGGCCATCAGCCGCCTGACGGGCAATAAAAACTAGAGGACAACCCATGGACCTCAGGAAACTCAAGAAACTGATCGACCTCGTCCAGGAGTCGGGGATCGGCGAGATCGAGATCACGGAAGGCGAGGAGAAGGTCCGTATCAGCCGCCAGCCGGCCGGGGGCGCCCCGGTCCTCATGGCCGCCCCGGGCATGCAGCCGATGATGATGGACGGTGGTGCCGCTGCCGCCGCCGCGGCCCCGGCCGCACCCGCCGCGCCGGCCGAACCCACCGGTCACACCCTGAAGTCGCCGATGGTCGGCACCTTCTACCGCGCGCCTTCGCCGGGAGCGCCCAACTTCGTCGAAGTGGGCCAGGTCGTCACGAAGGGCCAGACGCTGTGCATCATCGAGGCGATGAAGCTGCTGAACGAGATCGAATCCGACGTGGCCGGCACCGTGAAGGCCATCCTCGTCGAGAACGGCCAGCCGGTCGAATACGGCCAGGCCCTGTTCGTGATTTCCTGAAGATCCCGGCGTGTTCGAAAAGATCCTGATCGCCAACCGCGGCGAAATCGCGCTGCGGATCCAGCGTGCCTGCCGGGAGATGGGCATCAAGACGGTGGCCATCCACTCCGAGGCCGACGCCGACGCGAAGTACGTGATGCTCGCGGACGAAAGTGTGTGCATCGGTCCCCCGCCCTCGCGCGATTCCTACCTCAACATTCCCGCGATCATCAGCGCCGCGGAAGTCACCGACGCGCAGGCGATCCACCCGGGCTACGGCTTCCTCTCGGAGAACGCCGACTTCGCCGAGCGCGTCGAGAACTCGGGGTTCGTCTTCATCGGGCCGACGGCTGCCTCGATCCGCATGATGGGCGACAAGATCTCGGCCAAGAACGCGATGAAGAAGGTCGGCGTGCCGTGCGTGCCGGGCTCCGAGGGCGCGGTGCCCGACGATCCCAAGGAAATCCGCAAGCTTGCAGCGACGATCGGCTACCCGGTAATCATCAAGGCCGCGGGCGGCGGCGGCGGTCGCGGCATGCGCGTGGTGCACACCGAAGCCGCCCTCGTTAATGCGGTGACGATGACGCGCACCGAAGCGCAGAACGCGTTCAACAACCCGGTCGTGTACCTCGAGAAATTCCTCGAGAAGCCGCGCCACATCGAGATCCAGGTGCTCGCCGACGAGCACAAGAACGCGATCTACCTGGGCGAGCGCGACTGCTCGATGCAGCGGCGCCACCAGAAGATCATCGAAGAAGGCCCCGCACCCCTCATCAAGCCGCGCCTGATCGAGCGGATCGGCGAGCGCTGCGCGGACGCGTGCCGCAAGCTCGGCTACCGTGGCGCGGGAACGTTCGAGTTCCTCTACGAGAACGACGAGTTCTACTTCATCGAGATGAACACCCGCGTGCAGGTCGAGCACCCGGTGACCGAAATGATCACGGGCGTGGACATCGTGCAGGAGCAGATCCGCGTGGCCGCGGGCCTCAAGCTTCGCTACCGGCAACGCGACATCGTGAAGCGCGGGCACGCGATCGAATGCCGCATCAACGCCGAGAACGCCTACACGTTCGTGCCCTCCCCGGGACGCATCACGCAGTACCACGTCGCGGGCGGTCCGGGCATCCGCTACGACTCGCACGTCTATGCCAACTACTACGTGCCGCCGCACTACGACTCGCTCATCGGCAAGTTGATCGCGTACGGCGACACGCGCGAGCAGGCGATCGCGCGCATGAAGGTTGCGCTCTCGGAGATGGTGATCGAGGGCATCCAGACCAACATCGCCCTCCACCAGGAATTGATGAACGATGCCGCCTTCGTCCGCGGGGGCGCGTCCATCCATTACCTGGAGGAAAAGATGGCGGCGCTCAAGTCCATCCAGACGGACTCGTAGGCCCGGGGGTCGACTGACCATGGCCTGGCAACGCGTGCGGCTGGTTGTCGAAGGCCGCCATGCCCAGCAGCTCGCCGAGGCGCTCGAGGGCGCGGGCGCGCTTTCCACCGAACTCACCGATGCCGACGCGGGCACTCCCGAGGAGTCCGCCGTCTTCGGCGAACCGGGCTCCGAAGCGTCGGTCTGGGCGCGTTGCTGCGTCGGTGCGCTGTTTGCGGGCGACGCGAATGCCGCCGCGGCGATCGATGCCGCGCTCGACGAGAGTGGCGTTCCGACGCTGTCGGCCGCCTCGCTCGATCGCCTCGAGGACGCGGACTGGGTCGCCGAAACGCAGCGCCAGTTCGAACCGATCCGCGCCGGCACGAAACTCTGGATCGTCCCCACGTGGCACGAGGCACCCGATGCGAGCGGCGTGAACATCGTGCTCGATCCAGGCGCGGCCTTCGGAACGGGCAGCCATCCCACGACGCGCCTGGTGCTCGGGTTTCTCGAGCGCACGGTGAGCGCGGGCGACAACGTGCTCGACTACGGTTGCGGCTCGGGGATCCTCGCGATCGCCGCGCTCAAGCTGGGTGCGGGTAGCGCCATGGGTGTCGACATCGATCCGGCCGCGCTCGAAACCGCACGCTACAATGCGGCGCGAAACGGCGTGACGCTCGAACTCGTGCCCGCCGACAAGACGCTCGCTGCGCAATACCGGATCACGGTCGCCAACATCCTCGCCAATCCCCTTCGAATGCTGGCCCCCTTGCTCGCAACGCACACCGCTCCCGGAGGCCACATCGCACTGTCGGGCATCCTCGCTTCGCAGGTCGATGAGGTGACGCTCGCCTATGCACCCTGGAGCGATCTCGCGGTCGAAGGTGAAGAGGAGGGCTGGGTGTTGCTCGCAGGAACGAGGAAAGCCGGATGCTGATCACCACCTGCACGCATTGCCTCGCGCGCTTTCGCGTGACGCCGCAGCAGTTGAACCTGCGGCAGGGGCAGGTGCGCTGTGGAAGTTGCCAGACCGTGTTCAGCGGCTTCGAGGCGCTCGAGCGTTTCCCGGACGATGACACCGGCACGCGGATCCTCGCGGCGCGTGCCGCGGCCGCCGCTGGAGGCGCGCACGGCGAAGCACTCCCCTCCGGAGCGGCTCCGATTGCCGATCTTCCCGACGAGGGCGTTCCCGAAGTCGCCGATGAGGTCGCGCGCACGCCGGCCGCGGCGGCGGAACCCGCGGCCGAGCGCCCCCGGGTACAGCCGCCGGTGTCGCCATTGATCTTCGAGGAACCCGCGCCGCCGCCGCGTCCGTCGCGCGCGTGGGTCTTCGGCTGCGCCCTGATGGCGGTGTTGCTCGTGGTACAGCTCGCCTATGCCTTCCGTTCGGAGCTCGCGCAGGCCTATCCGGTTTCGCGGCCGTTCCTCGAATCGGTTTGCGCGTCAGCCGGTTGTTCGGTGCCGTGGGTGAATGACGCCGCGCGCCTGAAGCTCGAGGACTCCGAACTGCTCGAGGTTCCCGGCCGTCCGCAGGAGATCGCGCTCGGCGCACGCATCCGCAACCTCGCGCCGGTGTCGCAGGAATTCCCGCACATCGAGCTCACGCTCACGGATCTTTCGGGACAGGCGGCCGCGCGACGCATCTTGCGGCCCGTCGACTACCTGGGCCGCGCGCCCGCACCGAGCGAGGCGATGTCCGCGGGCTCCGAGCTCGCAATCCAGTTGCGCCTCGAGACGCCGCGCATCAAGGCCACGGGCTACGAGCTGCAGCTCTTCTACCCGTAGCGAAACCGGCTTCAGGCCGCGCGGGCGTTCTCGAGCATCGAATCCACGGCGCGACCGACCAGCGGGCCGGTGTCGATGATGCGTGCCTCGCCCTGGCGAAGCTGCTCGGCGAGCGCCTCGGGTGAAATCGAGATCGCGCTCTCCGACTCGTTCGCATTCGTGAACAGGTAGACGCCCTTCGCCGGGCTGATCCAGGTGAGGCGCGCGCGAATCACCGGTGCGCCCAGCGGCATGAACTCGACCCAGGTTCCGCGCGGCAGGTTGGTCCACACACCCGTGCGCGTGAAGACGTTGCGCACCATGCCCTTCGTGCGCGGCGTATTGAGGCGAATCTCCTGGACCTGCACGCCGCCCGCGGGGAGGACGGTGCGCTCGATACTCGGCGCAACCGGAAGCTCCGGTGCCGCTGACGGCCCATCCGGAACGATCGCCATTCCACGCAACCCCGCCCTCACGGCATTGGCGTGGCAATCGACGAGCGAACCCAGGAAGAGGTCGCGCCCCTCGATCGGCGTGTCGGCGCGCAGCATGCCTTCCTGCAGCTGCTTGAGCATCGACGGCAGCATCGTGACCAGGCGCTTGCGGTCATCGGCCGCCGCCTTGGGCTCGACGCTCCAGAGCAGATCCTCGAGCGTGTGCAGCAGCGACTGCCACGGGGGCGATCCCTCGCCCTCCGTGAGGTGCACGTTCGCGAGCGCGCGGACCCAATGGGTGTTGAGCATCTCGCGCACCGGCGCGGGAACCCACGCGCGCACTTCCAGGCGGCGGGCCACTTCGTCCTCGGCGGTGAGGCGCGCGATTTCCTGGCGCTCGCGTTCCTCGATGTAGCGCGACGAACGCTCGACGATGAGCTCTTCGGTCTTGCGCTGGTTCTCGATGAACGCGTCGACCTCGGAGATGAGGCGCACGAAGAGCGTGACGTCGGTGTCGAACTCCGTGAGCACCGTGTGGACCGTGGCTTCGATCATGTCGACCGAGGCCGCGCCCTTCGCGCTGCGCTCGTCGAGGCCCATCGCCGCTTCCGCGAGGCGGTCGATCAGGCGGCGCGTCGGATGCTCCTTCGACGAGAAGAATTCCTTGTCGAGCAGGGCCACCTTGAGCGTCGGGATCTGCAGGCGCGAGAGGATCGCCTTCACGTTCCCCGGGATCTGCGGGTCGTCGAAGATGTAGTCGAAGATCATCGCGACGACGTCGATCGTCATCGAGTCGATCGAGGTGAGCGAAGCGCTGCCCGGAGCGACCTTCAGTGCACGAAGGACGTTGACGACCAGCGCCTCGCCCCCCGCGGGTACGGCCACCTCGCCACCATCGCGATGCATGCGCGTGAGCTCGGTAACGAACGCCTGGGGCGCGGCCACGCCTGGGATCGTAGGCCACACCAGGGTCCCGTTACCGGCTCCGGCGGCGGAGGGTGCTCCCGCGGCGGGGCCGCTCAAGCCTCCCTGAGGCTGAGAACCTAGAAACTGGGCAAGACTGCGAAAGACATCGACATCGGATCCGGGTGCGGCGGGGGCTCCGCTCCTGCCTCCGGCGGAACCACCAGTCGCTCCAGGCGCGCCGCTCGCGCCCTTGGGGCGCTGCGCCGAAGGCGCGTTCTTGCGCGCCACGGGACGGATCTCCGGCAGGATCTGGCGCTGCACGAGATGCGCGTTGAGGTCGTGGTAGACGTTGTGCAGATCGGCCGTCACGTAGCTTTCGAACTGGCGCATCAGCGCCATCCGAACCTTGAAGCCGGCCTCGACCTGGCCACACGCGTCCTTGAGGGCCGCGCAGAACGTCGCGGGTGAAAGCGGATTCGCGTCGTCCTTGAGCTCGGGCCGGTCCATGAGGAAGCCGAAGCGCTGCGAGAGCGCGAAGAGCTCGCTCTCGCACGAGTTGGACATCTTGCGCGCCATCTCGGAGGCGGCAAGCGTGCCCTCGAGATCCTCGTCGCCGACGAGCGAAAGCTCACCCATTTGCGACGATGTCGCGGCCGCACTTTCGCCGCGCACCTTGCGATTGAAGAATTCGACGAACTGGCGCCGGAATGCGGCTTCGATGGTCGGGCGCTTTTCGCGCGCGACGGCGCGCGCATCGAGGTAGACGTTCTGGGCTTCGCGATCGTGCGACTTCTCGGCCATCTCGAAGAGGTCGTCTTCGATGCGGTCGAACATTCCCGAGAGCGACGATGCGATGCGGTCGAGCGCGAGCTCGCGGCAATCCTTGAGGACGCCCGCGGTCTCCTGCGGTGAGAGTCGTGAGCGTGCCCGGGAGTGATCTCCCAGCGACACCACTTTGCCGTTCGTCGCGTTCGCCATGGTCGCAGCCCCTTGGGGTCGCCCAAACCGGGGAGGAACGCGAAGTCGGGGATGGCGAGAGGCCGCCCGGATGGGCGACGGTGGAGCGATCGGCCGGGGGCCGATCCCACGAATCTCTGGCAATCCCGCTGTCGTAGGGCCTTTGAACGGCACCCTTTAGACCGGTGACTTTGCGCCCCCACCTTTCGATGGGTTTGCCCTGTTTCAGGTGTTTCGTGTGCGCCACGGGTGGTATCGGTCGTACTGGCGACAACCTGATACCTACATCAATACTGGTCCTACGCTCGCGATGTTGCCGGAAGGCGACAAGAGGGTCAACGCCGCTTGTCGGCGCTGAGGCGCCGCACGTCTGGTTAGGTGAGTGCTTGCTCCAAGGTAGACTCTGCCTCGCAAAAACAGCTTGAGGCTTGCTCGATGACGATCGTGGTCTGCGGTTCCCTCGCCTACGACACCATCATGGTGTTCGAGGGCCAGTTCCGGAAGCACATCCTCCCGGACAGGATTCACATCCTGAACGTGTCCTTCATGGTCCCGCAGATGCACCGGTACTTCGGGGGGTGCGCGGGCAACATCGCCTACAACCTGTGGCTGCTGGGTGACCAGCCGGCGATCATGGCCACCGTGGGCCACGACTTCAAGCCCTATGGCAAGCGCCTCAAGGAGTTGGGCCTGACGGACCGGCACGTGCGCCGCGTCGACGACCAGTTCACCGCCCAGGCCTTCATCACCACCGACCTCGAGGACAACCAGATCACCGCCTTCCATCCGGGGGCGATGATGTTCTCGCACCTGAACAAGATCGCCGACGCGCCGGAGGCGACGCTCGGCATCGTCTCCCCCGACGGCCGGGACGGGATGTTCGAGCACTCGCGCGGATTCGCGAAAGCCGGCGTACCGTACCTGTTCGATCCGGGCCAGGGCCTGCCCATGTTCTCGGGCGCGGACCTCCTGGAGCTGATCGCGCCCGCCAAGGCCCTCACGGTGAACGATTACGAGGCCCAGATCGTCGAGGAAAGGACGGGCAAGAAGGTGGCTGAGCTCGCGACGATGGTGGAGGCCGTCGTGGTCACCCGGGGCGCCGAGGGATCGATCGTCCATACCGGCGGTCAACAGATAGAGATCCCGTGCGTTAGGCCGGATGGAGTCGTCGATCCGACAGGCTGCGGGGATGCCTACCGCGCCGGCCTGCTGCATGGCCTTGCGAAGGGCTGGGACTGGGGCAAATCGGCCCGGCTCGCGTCGGTGCTGGGAGCCTTCAAGATCGCCCATCGCGGCGGCCAGAACCACCAGCCGACGCTCGAGAAGATCGCGGCGAAGTTCAAAGAGGAGTTTGGTGAATCGCTCTAGGGAGATGGTCATGAACACCAGGAAGACGTTGGCTTTGGTCGTGTGCGCGCTCGCCGTCGGCGGCTGCGCCTATCCGCGGCAGGGCAGCGGCGATTACACGGCCTACGGCGTGCGCGCTGAGCAGAGCGTGCGATTCGGAGTCGTGGAATCCGTGCGCCTCGTGCGCATCGACAACCCCAACAGCGGCGTGGGCGGCGTGTCGGGTGCCATCGTCGGCGGCATCGCCGGCAGCCACGTCGGCGGTGGCTCGGGCCAGGCAGTCGGCGCGGTCCTTGGCGCGGTTGCTGGTGGCCTCCTTGGCCAGGCCATCGAGCAGGACGCAACACAGCGCACCGGCCTCGAGATCACGATCCTCCTCGACTCGGGCAAGTACGTCGCGATCACGCAGGAAGCCGACGAGAATTTCCGCTCCGGCGACCGCGTTCGCATCCTGCAACAGGCCAACGGCATCTCGCGCGTCACGCGCTGATTCAAGAAACCTTCATGTGACAGTCACGGGCGGGTCACCCCGCCCGCTTAGCCTGCCCTCGTTATTTTTTACAACGAGGGCACGGATGCAGACCCAGCCGCGCATCGCCGATCACGAAAGCCCCAGGCGCCTGCAGGTCGCGCTCGCCAAGACCCCCGGCGAAGTGATCGAAGCGCAGCAACTGCGCTATCGCATCTTTTCCGAAGAGCTCGGTGCTCGCCTCGAAAGCGAATCGACGGGCCTCGACAGCGACGCGTTCGACCCCTTCTGCGATCACCTCATCGTCCGCGACGCCGGGCGGCAGGAAGTCGTCGGAACCTATCGCCTCCTGCCTCCGGCCGCGGCCCGCGCCGCGGGCCGCCTCTATTCGGAGTCCGAGTTCGATCTCGCGAGGCTTGACGGCATTCGCAGTGACCTGGTGGAAGTGGGCCGCTCGTGCGTCCACCCCGAACACCGCGGCGGGCGAGTGATCTCGATGCTCTGGTCGGGGATCTGCGAATACATGACGACGCGTGGCCATCGCTATCTCGCGGGGTGCGCGTCGATCGGGCTCGCCGACGGCGGGCGAAACGCCGCGGCCATCTACGCGCAACTCGCCGCCGCACATGCAGCACCTGCGGAGTGGCGCGTGTTCCCGCGCGTCCCGTTGCCACTCGATGCGCTCGAGCCCGCGCGCGACGTGAAGCTTCCGCCCCTCATCAAGGGCTACATCCGCGCCGGGGCCTCGATTTGCGGTGAGCCCGCGTGGGATCCGGACTTCAATACCGCCGACCTCTTCGTGTTGCTCCCCCTCGAGCGCTTCGCGCAGCGCTACGCCGCGCGCTTCATGGGTGAATCCGCCGCTGCATGACCTGACGGCATGGGAGAATGGCCCGGAGTCGCCCACCGCTTCCGGAACCATGACCCACCCCAGGACGAATCGCCTCGTCCGCTTCGTCCGCTGGTCGCGCATCCTCGCTCACGTCGCGACCGCTTTCGTGATCCTGCGCTTCGGCTACCTGCGCCTCTCGCAGGGCCGGCAGCGCGCGGTCTATGGCTGGTGGTCCGCAAAGGTCCTGCACATTCTCGCGATCGAATCCCGCATCGAAGGCGAGGCCCCGCATGCCATTCCCGGCGCGGCGGTGATGTTCGCGTCGAACCACATCTCGTGGATCGACATCTTCGCGATCTCCTCGGTGCGGCCGACGCGCTTCATCGCGAAGAGCGAGATCCGCGACTGGCCGGTCGTCGGCTGGATCTGCGAGCGCGCCGGAACGCTGTTCATCCGCCGCGCTCGCCGCCACGACACCGCGCGCATCAACGACATGGTCCACGATGTGTTCGCGAAGGGCGATTGCGTGGGCCTGTTTCCCGAGGGCACGACGACCGTGGGCGACAAGTTGTTGCCTTTCCACAGCTCGCTCTTCGAGCCGGCGGTCGCGAACGGCGCGCGCGTGATTCCCGTCGCGCTTCGCTACGAGCACCCCGATGGAACGCTGTGCCGGCCGATGGGATTCGTGGGCGAAATCACGTTCGCGCAATCGATGGGACTCATCGCGCGGCAGAAGAAGATCGTGGTGCGCGTGCGGTTCGGCGAGCCGATCGCCTGCGAGGGCCTCGCGCGGCGCGACGTCACGCGCCTCGTCGAAGCGCGCATCGCTAGTCTTCTCGACCTCCCGACTCCGGACAGCGCACGGCGAACACCGCCCGATCCTGCAGCCGGAACGCCGTAAGGCTCCGGCCCCAGACACATCCGCTGTCGAGGGACGCGAGGCCCGCCTCCACGCGCAACCCAAGCGCGGACCAGTGACCGCAGATGATGGTGTGGTCGCGACTCTTGCGCCCGGGCATATCGAACCACGGCGTCCACGCTTCGTGCACGTCGCCGGGCTCGCCCTTGAACTTGAGCACCATCGCGCCTTCGTCGTCGAGGACGCGAAGCCGCGTCATCGCGTTGATGATCACGCGCAGCCGGTCGAGGCCCTCGAGCTTGTCGCTCCAGCGATCGGGTTTGTCGCCGTACATGCGCTCGAGCAGCGCGCGATAGGAAGGCGCGCGCAGCGCGGCCTCGACCTCGGAGGCGAGCGCGCGCGCCTTCGCGATCGACCACTCGGGTAGCAGACCTGCATGGACGAGCGCCATGTCGCCCTCCACATGCATGAGGGGACGGTGGCGCAACCAGGTGATCAACTCATCGCGATCGGGCGCTGCGAGAACATCGTCGAGCGTGTCGCGCGAACGCCGCTTCTCGACGCCCTCGGCCACGCACACGAGGTGCAGGTCATGGTTGCCCAGGACGGTGACTGCCCGGTCGCCCAGCGACTTCACGAAGCGAAGGCAGGCGAGCGAGTCCGGACCGCGATTGACGAGGTCGCCGACGAACCAGAGGCGGTCGCGCGCAGGATCGAAGGCGACGCGCTCGAGCAGGCGCTCGAGCGGTTCGAAACAGCCCTGCAGGTCGCCGATCGCGTAATCGGCCAGGGGAGCCTACTTCGCGCTGGCGACCATGTAGTCGACGGCCGCCTTCACGTCCGCATCGGAGAGCGCGGTGTTGCCACCCTTGGGCGGCATCGCGCCCTTGCCCTTGAGCACGCTCGCGTACAGCGCTTCCGTGCCGGTCTTGATGCGCGGGGCCCAGGCGGCCTTGTCGCCGAACTTCGGGGCGCCCGCAATGCCGGCGCCGTGGCAGGCCGTGCATGCGGTGTCGTAGGTCGCCTTGCCGCTGGCGGCACCGCCGGCTTTCGCGGCAGCGGGCGGCGGAATCGCGACCGCAGCCACGGCCCCGGGCGCGGGCGCAGCGGCGGGTGCGGCCGCGGGCGGCGGCGCATTCGGATCGACCGCGAGGCTCGCGATGGGCGCGAGGCGCTTGGCGACCTGGTCGGGCTTCATCGCGGCGTCGTCCTTCAGCGAGCGGCCGCCATAGGCATTCACGGCGAACTGCGCAAGCAGGATGATCCCGATGATCAGCGCGACCGCGCCGATCACGATGCCGATGGCAAGCTTCACGGGGTGGGTTTCGATGTTGTCCTGGATAGGATCGTGATGCTCGGACATGGCTTCCTCTAGCGTTGGCGTGCGGCCCAAATTATAGCGAATCGTTGGACGATGGTCCTGTAAAACGTTTAGAATCCGATAGATACGCGCCCGTAGCTCAGCTGGATAGAGTACTGCCCTCCGAAGGCAGGGGTCGGACGTTCGAATCGTCTCGGGCGCGCCACAAAATTCCCCTTTGAAGATCCTCGTCGTCCGCCGCGACAACATCGGTGACCTCGTGCTCACCACGCCCGTGTTCGCGGCGCTGCGCGCGCACTTTCCCGAGGCGCGCATCGACGCCTTCGTGAACAGCTACAACGCGCCCGTGCTCGCGGGCCATCCCCACGTCGATCGTGTCCACAGCTACACCAAGGGCAAGCATCGCGACGAAGGCGGTGCGATCTCGGGTGCGTGGTCGCGCTTGCGCCAGCTGATGTCGTTGCGCGGCGAACACTACGACCATGTGCTGGTGGCCACACCCGGTTATCGGCCACGCGAGATCCAGTTTGCGCGATGGCTCGCACCCGCACACATCGCCGCATTCGTGGCGCCAGGGCAGAACGTCGCCGGCGTGGACGAGCCCGTGGAGTTCGTGCCCAACGTCGGCCGCCACCAGGTGGAGGAGACGTTCCGCATCCTCACGCCACTGGGCATCTACGACGCGCCACCCGCATTGCACATCGCCGCGAAGCGCGAGCGACGCGCAGGCCCGGCCACGATCGCCGTGCACGTGAGCGCGCGCAAGGCGAGCAGCCGCTGGCCCGAGGAGCGTTTCGCGCCGTTGATGCGCGCGCTGCACGAGCGATTCGCGGCGAAGCTGCGGCTGTTCTGGTCGCCCGGCACGGAGGACGATCCCCGCCATCCCGGCGACGACCAGAAGGCACGGCGCATTCTCGAGGCCGCGAAAGGAATTCCGGTCGAACCCTGCGAGACGCGCGAGCTCGGCGAGCTCATCGCGGGACTCGCGCAATGCGATGCGATGGTTTGCAGCGATGGCGGTGCGATGCACCTTGCCGCGGCGCTGGGCCTGCCGGTCGTGTGCTTCTTCGGGGAGTCGGACGCGGCGAGCTGGCGCCCGTGGGGCGTGCCCTATCGCGTTCTGCAGCCGGCTTCGCGCAACGTGCGCGACGTGACCCTCGAGGAAACCCTGCGCGCCTGCGAGGAAATCTTCAGCCCGACGATTTCGCCGGCACGGACTTGAGCCGCGGGCGCTGGCCCGTCTGGAATTCCGGAACCCAGCGCTTGAGGTCGCGCCGCACTTCGGAATCGGTCGGCACGCGATCGGTGTTGAGCCACGCGAGCAGGCCATCGAGCCATCCCTCCGCGACTTCACGCGCCTTCGCGATGCGCAGCTTCGGGTGCGGCGTGGGCCGTGTGTGCTCGTCGTCGGCCAGCAGCTCCTCGAACAACTTCTCGCCGGGGCGCAGGCCCGTGTAGACGATGCGGATCTCGCTCTCGGAGAGCTCGGAGAGGCGGATCATGTCGCGCGCGAGGTCGACGATCTTCACCGGCTCGCCCATGTCCATCACGAAGATTTCGCCGCCCAGTCCCATGCACCCGGCCTGCAGCACGAGCTGCGCAGCCTCGGGGATCGACATGAAGTAGCGAACCATCTCCGGGTGCGTGACCGTCACGGGCCCGCCGCGGTCGATCTGCTCCTGGAACTTCGGGATCACGCTGCCCGCGCTGCCCAGCACGTTGCCGAAGCGGACCATCTCGAAGCGCGTGGTGCTCGTGGTCTGCAGCGCCTGGCACACCATCTCCGCGAGCCGCTTGGTCGCGCCCATCACGTTGGTGGGATTCACCGCCTTGTCCGTGGAGACGAACACGAACTTCTTCACCTTGAAGTCGATCGCCGCGCGCGCGACGACGTAGGTGCCGAGCACGTTGTTCTGCACGGCCTCCCACGCGTTCGCTTCTTCCATCAACGGCACATGCTTGTACGCCGCGGCATGGAACACGTGAGCAGGCGAGTACTGGTGCATCACCTGCGCCACGCGCTTGGCATTCTTCACGTCGCCGATCGCGCTCACCACGGGAATCTCGGGGAAGCTCTCGCGCAAGGCTTCGTCGATGCGGTACATGGCGTACTCGCTCTGGTCGAAGAGCACGAGCATCGCGGGCTGGAAGGCGGCAATCTGGCGGCACAGTTCCGCGCCGATCGAACCACCGGCGCCCGTGACCATCACCACCTGGCCGGAGAGCAGGTCGTGCAGGCCGGCGTCGTCGAGCGTCACCGGATCGCGCTTCATCAAGTCCTCGACCGCGACCTTGCGCACGCGAGCCGCAGTCACCTTGCCGCCAACGACCGTGTTGAGCGTGGGCACCGTCATCACCGAGACGCGCGCCTGCTTGCAGATCTCGACCACGCGCCGGCGTACCTGGTAGGCCACCGAGGGCATCGCGATGATCGCGTGGCGCACCTTCAGGCGCTGCGCGAAGCGCGGCAGGTCCTCGACAGGACCGAGCACGCGAACGCCCTGCAGCAAGCGGCCTCGCTTGCTCGTGTCATCGTCGAGCAAACCGACGACACGCCATTCCTGGCTGCGCCCGAGTTCCTTCACCAATCCAACCGCCGCATCGCCCGCGCCCAGGACCACGACCGGCAGGCCCACTTCGCCGCCGCGCCCGTAGAGGCTCCACTCCATGAACGAGCGATAGGCCATGCGCGATCCGGCCATGAGCATCGCGAGGAAGACCGGATAGAGAACGTACTCGCGGTGGCCGAGGTTCGGGTCGAGCCCGACGATGCTGAGCGCGCCGGAAACCACCACGGTGCCCGAGACCACCGCGAAGATCACGCGCTGGATGTCGGGCAGGCTCGTGTAGCGCCAGATGCCCTGGTACACGCCGAAGAGGAGATTCACGCCGATCTGCAACGGCAGCGCGACCGCGAGCGCCGTCGCCAGGCGGTCGAGGGCCTCGGACGAGAGCGGTTGGTTCGCGACCAGGATTGCGGCAAGCAGGCCGGCGAGCGCGACGGCAATTCCGTCGTGCAGTGCGGCTGCAAAGGCGCGGCCATCCGCGCGAAGTGATTGCATCACGGCATCCTGTGAGAGTTGTTGTTGTTGCTCACGCGACCGCGCGCCAATCGGACATCGATGGCCACGAACGCGATTGCGAAGGCCACCAACAGGCCAAGAATTATAGCGCACTGCACCATTTCGCCTGCGCGAAGCGCGACTGCCGCGGCCAGCGCGCACGCGAGCATGAGCGCCCACGCCGAGAGGGCGAGACGCCGCGGACTCCATCCCGAAAGGACCAGCCGCTGGTAGTAGTGGCTGCGATGGGCTTCCCAGATGCGCTCTCGCCGCAGTGCGCGCCGCGCGATCGTGACCGTGGCATCGGCGATGAATGGCGCGAAGACGACTGCGGCAAACCACGCGGGCCAGGCCGCGATGGACCAGCCGTACAGGCCGAAGGCGCCGGCGAGAAAGCCCAGCGGCACCGAACCCGCATCCCCCATGAAGACGCGCGCGGGCGGAAAGTTGAAGACGAGGAATCCGGCGGCAGCGCAGGCGATGGCGCCGCAAACCAGCGCCAGCGATTCAGCGCCCGCGCCGTGCGCGGCCCACGCGAGCGCACCGAAGCCGATGGCGGTCATGCCGCCCGCGAGGCCGTCGGCCCCGTCCATGAAGTTGTAGAGGTTCGCGCACCACACGATCGCGATCACGGCGAGTGCCGCCAGGGCGACCGGTATCGCGGGCGCGATGGTCCACACGGCTACGGCGGCCGCGGCGAAATGCGCGGAGAGCCTCACAAGGATGGGGAGGCTGCGAAGGTCATCGGCGAATGACACGAGGACCAGCGCCGCGGCGCAGACCAGGAGCGTTCCGGTCAGGCTGTCGGCGCAAGCCATCGCGACGGGGAGCACGGCGACGGCCATGCCCAGCCCGCCGAGGCGCGGCGTCGGCGTCGAGTGCAGGGAGCGCGCGTTGGGCCGGTCGGAAATGCGTTCCGCGAGCGCCGTGCGGCGAAGGATCGCGATCGCCATGATGGCGACCAGCGCGGGCCCCACGACGGCGATGACCCAGGTGGCGCTCATCTCGCCCTCCAGTGCTGCGCCATCTTCGCGGCCGAGGCCTCCAGCGCGATCTGGGCACGCCAGCCGAGGTCACGGCTCGTGGCCGCGTCATCGACCTCGAGCGATTCGACGAGCCGCCGCATGCGTTCGCCCTGCCCACCCAGGGATGCAAGGGTAACCAGTGAACCTGCAGGCATGCGGAACAGGCGACGCGGACGCCGGAGGGCCGCACGCAACGCGCTGACGAGCGCGGGCGTGGAGACGGGCCGCGGTCCGGCGCAAAGCCAGGTCCGGCCCGGCGCAGCCGGGTGGGCCGCGCAGGTGAGAAGGAGGCGCACAAGATCATCGACATCGATCATCGCGCGACCGTTCTCGATCGATGCGAAAGGGAGGGGCCAGGGCGAGTCGGCAAGCGCCATCAGCGCGGCCAGGTTGCCCGCGGCACCCGGACCCATCACGAGCGGCGCACGAACCACGGCGACCTCCAGGCCGGTGGCGCGCGCGACTTCCGCCAGGGCGAGCTCTGCACGCCACTTGGACGTCGCATAAGCGCCCGCAGGTTTCGCTGCATCGTCGGACCGGAACGGCCCTGCGGAAGAGTCCTCACCGTTCACCTTGATCGTGCTCACGAACACCAGGCGGCGCGCGCCTCCCTGGCCCGCGGCCTGCGCCAGCGCGCGTGTCTTCTCGGTGTTGTCGCGCTCGAAAACGGCGAGGTCCTCGTTGCCGGGTTCATGCACGCGCGCCGCGAGATGGAAGACGACGGCATCGCGCCAGGCGACAGCGGCAAGCCTCGCCTGCCAATCGTCCCCGGAGAGCTTCAGGCGTTCAGGAGTAGACCCCGCGGCAACGCCGAGCCTGCGGCCCACGAAGCCCGAGGCACCGGTGAGCACGCTGCGGAAGGGAAGTTGCGTGGGCATGCAGGGCCAGAAATGAAACGGGCATCCCGAAAGATGCCCGTTTGCGAACGTGCCGTACCGATCAGGTGCAGGTCGCCGGCACGGTCACCGTGACCGTCGTCAACGTCGTGCCATCGGTCACGGTCACCGGGATCGAGACGTTGCCCCCGGAACCCAGCGGGCCGCCGGTGCGCGTGAAGGTGATCGTGTTGCCCGACACCACCGCCGTGACGCGTGACGGATCGGAGGAGTTGACGCTGTAACCGCCCGCGCCGCCGATGATCGTGGAGCTGGCCGAGGAAGCGCATCCGATCGTGTGGGCCGTCGGCGCGATCGTCATCGCCGGCAGCGTTCCGGAGCCGGCTGACGTCGTGACCACGACGGTCACTCGGGCCCCCGTTGCATCCTGGAAGATCACGGGGAACGTTCCGCACACGCTGTCGTTGGTCGCCGCAACCGTGAAGACGCCCGGATTCGTGTTGGGCGAATTCGGGAAGACGCTCACGTGGATGCTGGTGCTCGTGGCCGTGTAGGGCGGGATGCCGTCAAAGATGTAGACCTGGGAGCTTCCCGTTCCGCAGCGAGTCGCGAGCGCGGCCGTGAACTCCAGCTCCGACGGGATGGCGACGATGGTGCCCGCGGCTTGCGAGATGGTGAAGATCGTGTCGACGTAAACGCCCGACTGCACATCGGTCAGGCGGAACGTGGCGAGCTGCGTGCCGGCGTTCGGCGCAACGTAGATGCGCGCGATCGCCTTGCCTTCGTGATCCGTCGGAATCGTGTACTGGTTCACCAGGACGCGCGTCGGATTCGAGGGCGTCTCGGGAACCACGAACTGGAAGCTGCCACGGATGACCTCGAAGCGCATGGTGCGCAGGCCATAGAGCGTCCCCTGGGAAACGGGAACCGCCGTGATGATCGATTCGCGACCCGGGCAGGCCTGGACGGCGGCGCCCGCGGAAGGCGCCGGGCAGGTCGACACGATGCTGCTGCCGTAGCCCGTGAGGAAGTTCTGCAGCACTGCAATCGCAGCGTCGTAGAACAGGCCGTTCACGTCGCGCGCGGCGACCGTGACGGTGCGGCGCGGGACCTCATTGGGCTGCAGGCCGGGATCGACGACGCCGGGGTTGTTCGGGATGACCATGATGGACCCCGAGTTGACCGTGGCCGGAATTGCCAGGACCGTCGGGTCGCTCGAGCTCATCGTGTAGGGCATGCGGCCGCCCGAGATAAGGATCTCGTTCGGGACGCCGGCGTAGAACGTGCCCGGATCCGGCTGAATGCGCAGGATGCCGCCTTCCTGGGTGGTGGCAGCGCCACCTCCGCCGCAGGACGCGAGGAGCACAGACGACGCCACCGCCAAAACGGCGGCGACGAGCTTCATGGGGGTATTACCTAGGGCTTTTGCATTCACGATTGCTTCCCCTTTGTTTGGGCGCCGCTGCGGAATTTTTGATTAGTCTTCAAAAATTAGCGGGTTATCGTGGTTTATTAAAGCGCAACTTTCAGTTTGACGCAAGGGGCAGACGCGTTGGCCCGTGGTGTCGGACCGACCCCAATGCTGCGCCGCACTCAAGTCGCCCTAAGGACAGGTTCCTGCCGCCAGCCCCGAAAAGTTCACCACGACTTGGGCTGCGGACTGGCCGTCCGTCACCGAAACGGCCGCCGGGGATACCGTGGAGGGCGGTACCGGCAGAGGGGGTTGTGTCCCCCGAACCCGTTGAATCGATACGACATTTGTGCCGGTATTGACCGACAGCGACCCTGTATTGGCGAACGCCCGGATCGTTCCAACGCCGCCGGCTACGGCCACGTTGGCGAACTCCGTGCAGCTGGTGAGCGTGACTTCCGTGGGCGCGACGACGAGCACCGGGGCGGCCGTGGTGCCTTCCTGGTTCACGACGGTCACGGTGGTGGTTCGGCCGGCTGCATCGGTAATCGCGATGCTCAAACCGGGCGTAGGCGCGCAGATTCCGGACGCGAAGACGTTGAAACGGCCTTCGCTGGCGGTGACGGTCGTCGGCGCGACGGTAAAAGCCGAGGAGTTTCCGGAGATCGTGTAGGGCGGCGTGCCGCCGTGGATGGTGAACTCTGCCTGCACGCCGCTCGCGCATGCGCCGAGGCGCGGGCCACCGAAGGTCACGCCCGGGGGTGTCACGAAGAAGACGCTCGAATTGCCCGTGAATTGCGCAATCGTGAAGCTCGCGAGCTGATACGCGCCCGAGCCCAGGTCGGTGATCCGCAGCGTTGCCGTCTGCGTCTGCGCGAGTGCTGTCGTGCGGAAGCGCGCGCGCGCCTTGCCGGTCTCGTCGGTCGTCGTGGTCACTTCGATGCCAAGCACTTCAACCGCGCCTGCCGGCGAGGTGATGAAGCGGAAATCGCCCGTGACGACTTCAAATTTCACGCCGCGCGCTGCGAGCGGAACGCCACCCTGCGAGATGACCACCGAGGCCTCGGCATCGGAGCCGGTGCACACGGCTGGACGGCAATCCGGATTATTGGTCGGGTCGTTGCTCGGGGTCGGCGTGATGGTGATCGTGTTGGCAACCGTTCCCGGCCGCACCGTGAGCGCGGCCGTGATCACGGGCGCAGTGCCCGTATCGCGAACGGTAAGCGTGACCGGCGTCTCGGCGATCACGGGGCTCGGGATCGCGACGAAAGACTTCGTCAGCACGTTGCCTGCGATCGGCAGCACCGCCTGGTTGCTCGAGGTCACGATGTACGAGCCCGTTCCGCCAGAGAGCACGAACGTCGTGGGCAATCCCGAGTAGAGCGTCGCCGTCGCAGGCAACACGGTGATGCGCGTGGGGTCCGTCACATTGGGCGAGGGATCCACGTTTCCGCTGCAGGCGGCGATCAGTACGAGGGGTGCGGCGACGAGGCGACGGGCGAGGGCGATCATGGTTCGAGATTCTAACCGCAAGCCCCGGAATGGGCTCGGAATTCCGCTTTTGTTGCGGTGCGATAAGTGCTGCGATACGATGATTTCCCCCCTCCGTTCGTCTAGGACTTCCCGCAATGGGCCAGAGAGCCGGCTTGCCGCCGAAACAGGGTCTCTACGACCCGCGCCACGAGCGCGATGCCTGCGGCGTGGGCTTTGTCGCGCACATCAAGGGCAAGAAGTCGCACGACATCGTGGAAAAGGGCCTCACGATCCTGAACAACCTCACGCACCGCGGTGCGACGGGTGCGGATCCGCTGCATGGGGACGGCGCGGGTGTACTGATCCAGATTCCGGATGCCTTTTTCCGCGAGGAAATGGCCAGGCAAGGCGTGAAGCTGCCCAAGGCCGGCGCGTACGGCGTGGGCATGGTGTTCCTGCCGCGCAATCCCGCGGCGCGCGATGCGTGCATTCGCGAAATCGAGCGCGCGATCGCCAATGAAGGCCAGCAGTTGCTCGGGTGGCGCGACGTACCCATCTCCACCGCAAGCCTCGGCCCCACCGCGCTCGCCACGATGCCCGTGATCCGCCAGGTGTTCGTGGGTGCGGGCCGCAAGCAGCTCGATCGCGACGCCTTCGAACGCAAGCTCTACATCATTCGCAAGTCGCTCGGCCACGCGATCCGCGCGCTGGGCCTCGCGAACGCGGGCGATTTCTACGTGCCGTCGTTCTCGCACCGCACGATCGTCTACAAGGGGATGCTGCTCGCTCACCAGGTGGGCGAGTTCTACACGGATCTCCACGACAAGCGCTTCACCTCGGCGCTGTGCCTTGCGCACCAGCGCTTCTCGACGAACACGTTCCCGACGTGGGACCTCGCGCATCCGTTCCGCTTCATCGCGCACAACGGCGAGATCAACACGCTCCAGGGCAACCTCAACTGGATCCGTTCGCGCCAGGCGACGATCCACTCGAAGCTGCTCGGCGAGGACCTCGACAAGATCTGGCCGCTGATCTACGACGGCCAGTCGGACTCCGCGTCGTTCGACAACGCGCTCGAGCTGCTGCTCATGGGCGGCTATCCGATCGCGCACGCGATGATGCTGATGATTCCCGAGGCGTGGGCGGGCAACCCGCTGATGGATGCGCGCCGCCGCGCGTTCTACGAGTACCACGCGGCGTTGATGGAGCCGTGGGACGGCCCTGCCGCGGTGGCATTCACCGACGGCAAGTTCATCGGCGCCACGCTCGACCGCAACGGCCTTCGCCCCGCGCGCTACTTCATCACCGACGACGACCTCATCGTCATGTCGTCGGAAATGGGCGTGCTCGACATCCCGCAGGAAAAGATCGTCCGCAAGTGGCGCCTGCAGCCGGGCAAGATGCTGCTCGTCGACATCGAGCACGGCCGCATCGTCTCCGACGAGGAGCTCAAGCGCGACCTCGCCGCGCAGCGCCCGTACCAGGACTGGCTCGACCGCACGCAGATCCGGCTCGAGGACATTCCGATGCCGGAAGACATCCCAACGCCGGATACCGACAAGCTTCTCGACCGCCAGCAGGCCTTCGGCTACACGCAGGAAGACCTGAAGCTGCTCCTCACGCCGATGGCCACCGCCGGCGAAGAGGCGCTGGGCTCGATGGGCGATGACACGCCCGTCGCGGTCCTTTCGGATCGCGCGCGCCCGCTCTACAGCTACTTCCGCCAACTCTTCGCGCAGGTGACGAACCCGCCGATCGATCCGATCCGCGAGCAACTCGTGATGTCGCTCGTGTCGTTCATCGGCCCGCGCCCCAACCTGCTCTCGCCCGATTCCACCGAGCCGGTGATGCGCCTGGAGGTCTCGCAGCCCATCCTCACGTTCGAGGACATGGAGAAGCTGCGCCGTGCCGACGAGTTCACCAACGGCCACTTCAAGAGCGAAGTGCTCTCGATGTGCTATCCGGCCGAGTGGGGAACCGAAGGCATGGAGCCCGCGCTCGCGCGCATGTGCGCCGATGCCGAGGACGCCGTGAAGAAGGGCGTCAACATCATCATCCTCACCGACCGCGAACTGGCCGAGACGAAGATCGCGATTCCCGCGCTCCTCGGCACCGCCGCAGTCCATCACCACCTCGTGCGCGCGGGCCTGCGCACGCGTTGCGGCCTCGTCGTGGAAACCGGTTCGGCGCGCGAGGTGCACCACTTCGCCTGCCTCGCGGGCTTCGGCGCGGAAGCGATCCACCCGAACCTCGCGTTCGCCACGCTTCTCGACATCAAGGACGCGCTCCCGCAGAAGGTCGACGACAAGGAGCTGGTCAAGCGCTACATCAAGGCGATCGGCAAGGGGCTGCTGAAGGTGATGTCCAAGATGGGCATCTCCACGTACCAGTCGTACTGCGGCGCGCAGATCTTCGAGGCCGTGGGCCTCAACACGAAATTCATCGACAAGTACTTCACGGGCACCTCGACGGCCGTCGAGGGCATCGGCCTCGCGGAAGTCGCCACGGAAACCGTGCGACTGCACACGCTCGCCTATTCGGACGCGCCGCTCTACGCGAGCCAGCTCGATGCCGGCGGCGACTACGCCTACCGCATCCGCGGCGAAGCGCACATGTGGACGCCCGACACGATCGCGAAGCTCCAGCACGCCACGCGCGCGAACAACTTCGCGACGTACAAGGAGTACTCGAAGCTCATCAACGACCAGACGCAGAAGTTGATGACCCTGCGCGGGCTCTTCCGGATCCTTGAATCCGACAAGCCCGTGCCGCTCGAGGAAGTCGAGCCGGCCAAGGACATCGTGAAGCGCTTCGCCACCGGCGCCATGTCGCTGGGCTCCATTTCGCACGAAGCGCACTCCACGCTCGCCATCGCGATGAATCGCATGGGCGGCAAGTCGAACACCGGCGAAGGCGGCGAGGATCCGACGCGCTACATCCCGCTCGCCAACGGCGATTCCATGCGCTCGGCGATCAAGCAGGTGGCCGCGGGCCGCTTCGGCGTCACGGCCGAGTACCTCGTGAACGCCGACGACCTGCAGATCAAGATGGCGCAGGGCGCGAAGCCCGGCGAAGGCGGCCAGCTTCCCGGCCACAAGGTCTCGAAGTACATCGCGAAGGTCCGCCACACGGTGCCCGGCGTGGGCCTCATCTCGCCGCCGCCGCACCACGACATCTATTCGATCGAGGATCTCGCGCAACTCATCCACGACCTCAAGAACGTGAACCCGGCCGCGCGCGTCTCGGTGAAGCTGGTCTCCGAGATTGGCGTGGGCACGGTGGCCGCGGGCGTTGCCAAGGCCAAGGCCGACCACGTCACGATCTCGGGCCACGACGGCGGCACGGGCGCCTCGCCGCTCTCTTCGGTGAAGTACGCCGGCAGCCCGTGGGAAATCGGGCTCGCGGAAACCCAGCAGACGCTGGTGCTCAACAAGCTGCGCAGCCGCATCAGCGTGCAGGCCGACGGCCAGATGAAGACCGGCCGCGACGTCGTGATCGGCGCGCTCCTGGGTGCGGACGAGTTCGGCTTCGCCACGGCGCCGCTCGTGGTCGAAGGCTGCATCATGATGAGGAAGTGCCACCTGAACACGTGCCCGGTCGGCGTGGCCACGCAGGATCCGGAGCTCATCAAGAAATTCACGGGCAAGCCCGAGCACGTCATCAACTACTTCTTCTTCGTCGCCGAGGAAGTGCGCGAGCACATGGCGAAGCTCGGCTTCCGCTCGTTCGCCGAGATGGTCGGCCGCGCCGATCGCCTCGATCTGGCGCCCGGCATCAACCACTGGAAGGCGAAGGGCCTGGATTTCAGCAAGCTCTTCCACCGCCCGGACGTCGGCCCCGAGGTCGGGATCCACCAGACCGAGAAGCAGAACCACGGCCTCGACAAGGCGCTCGACCACGAGCTTATGGCGAAAGCAAAGGCCGCGCTCGATTCGAAGAAGCCGGTGCAGTTCGAGAGCCGCATCCAGAACCGCAACCGCACCGTGGGCGCGATGCTCTCGGGCGAGGTCGCGCGCCGCTACGGCCACGCGGGCCTTCCCGACGACTCGATCCACGTGAAGTTCAAGGGCACCGCGGGGCAGACCTTCGGCGGCTGGCTCGCGCACGGCATCACCTTCGAACTCGAGGGTGACGGCAACGACTACGTCGGCAAGGGCCTCTCGGGCGGGCGCGTCATCGTCTATCCGCCCAAGGAATGCCCGATCATTCCCGAGGAGAACATCATCATCGGCAACACGGTGATGTACGGCGCGATCACGGGCGAAGCTTATTTCCGCGGTGTGGCCGGCGAGCGTTTCTGCGTTCGCAATTCAGGTGCCACCGCGGTCGTCGAAGGCGTGGGCGACCACGGCTGCGAATACATGACGGGCGGCACCGTCGTCGTGCTCGGCAAGGCGGGACGCAACTTTGCCGCCGGCATGTCGGGCGGCATCGCGTACGTGCTCGACGAAGAAGGCGATTTCGCGCAGCGCTGCAACCTGTCGATGGTCGAGCTCGAGCCCATCCCCGAGGAAGACCACGCGGCGATCGAATCGGGCGGCAACGGCGAGCTCGAGACCCACGGCAAGGTGAGCATCGACCACATGGGCGGCCACGACGACGCGACGCTGAAAGCCCTCATCCAGCGCCACCTGCTCTTCACGGGCAGCGAGCGGGCGCGGCGCGTCCTCGAAAACTGGACGGCGTACCTGCCGAAGTTCGTGAAGGTGATGCCGATCGAATACAAGCGGGCCCTGGCGGAGATGTCCGCGGAGCAAGCCAAGCGCGGGCAACCGCTTACCTCCAACGAAGTCAGGGCGAACGACTGATGGGCAAGATCACCGGCTTCATGGAAATCGCGCGCAAGGACCGGGGATACGCGCCGGTCACGGAGCGCGTGAAGGTCTACAAGGAATTCGTCCGGCCGCTGGGCGACCTGGAGATGAGCCAGCAGGGCGCGCGCTGCATGGACTGCGGCATTCCCTTCTGCCAGACGGGCTGCCCGGTCAACAACATCATTCCGGACTGGAACGACCTCGTGTATCGCGGCAACTGGCGCGAGGCGCTCGAGATCCTGCACTCCACGAACAACTTCCCCGAGTTCACGGGCCGCGTGTGCCCGGCGCCGTGCGAAGCGGCGTGCGTGCTCAACATCAACAACGACCCGGTGGCGATCAAGTCGATCGAACAGGCGATCGTCGACAAGGGCTGGGCCGAAGGCTGGATCGGGCCGCAGCTCGCCGCGGTGAAGACCGGCAAGAAGGTCGCGGTCGTCGGCTCCGGGCCCGCGGGCATGTCGTGCGCCCAGCAGCTCGCGCGCGCCGGCCACGCGGTCACGCTGTTCGAGAAGGCCGACCGCATCGGGGGCCTGCTTCGCTACGGCATTCCCGACTTCAAGATGGAGAAGACCCTCATCGACAAGCGCTGCGAGCAAATGGCGGCCGAGGGCGTCACCTTCGCCGTCAACTCGCACGTCGGCGTGAACCTCCCCGCCGCGAAGCTCCTCGCCGATTTCGATGCGGTGGTGCTCACCGGCGGCTCCGAGAAGCCGCGCGATCTCCCCGTGCCCGGCCGCGAGCTCTCCGGCGTGCACTTCGCGATGGACTTCCTCCCGCTGCAGAACAAGAAGGTCGCGGGCGACAAGGTCGCGAACCAGATCCTCGCCACCGGCAAGCACGTGATCGTGATCGGCGGCGGTGACACCGGCAGCGACTGCATCGGCACCTCGATCCGCCAGGGCGCCAAGTCGGTCATGAACTTCGAGCTACTCCCGCAGCCGCCCGATCAAGAAGACAAGCCGCTCACGTGGCCCTACTGGCCGATGAAGCTGCGCACGTCCTCGTCGCACGAGGAAGGCGCGCAACGCGATTTCGCGGTCACCACCAAATCGCTCCAGGGCAAGAACGGCAAGATCGAGAGCCTCACCGCCTGCAAGGTCGAATGGGTGAAGGACGCGAAGGGCGCGATGAGCATGAAGGAAGTCCCCGGCTCGGAGTTCACGCTGCCCGCCGACCTCGTGCTGCTCGCGATGGGCTACGTCCATCCCGTGCACGAAGGCATGATCACGGAGCTCGGCGTCGCGAAGGACGCGCGCGGCAACGTGAAGGCCACCACCGATGGCGCGGGCTGCTACGCCACGTCGGTCCCGAAGGTGTTCGCGGCGGGCGACATGCGCCGCGGCCAGTCGCTCGTGGTCTGGGCCATTCGCGAGGGCCGCCAGGCCGCGCGCGAGGTCGACGCCTTCCTCATGGGCGCCTCCGACCTGCCCCGCTAGGGGCTCCGTGCTCAAGTCCCTCGCGCTCACGGCCGCCGCGGGCTACCTCGGCGTCGCCGGCCTGCTCTGGTTCGCGCAGGAGAGCCTTCTCTTCCATCCGCAGCCCCTGTACGGCAAGCCACGCCCTCCTCCCGGCTGGATCCTCGAGGAGGTGCGCTTCACCACCCAGGACGGCACGAAGCTCGCGGGCGTCCTGCTCAAGCCGGCGACGTCGGGCCCGCATCCCCTGTTGATCTCGTATGGCGGCAACGCGGAGGAGCTCACGGCCTCCGCACCGGCGGCCGATCAGTTCGGCGCGCGCGCGATGCTACTCGTGAACTACCGCGGTTATGGCGAGAGCGAAGGCAAGCCCGGCGAGGCGGCCCTGCTCGGCGACGCGATCGAGCTCTACGACTGGGCCGCGAAGCGCACGGACATCGACGCGTCGCGCATCGCCGTGCACGGCCGCAGCCTCGGCACGGGCGTGGCGGTCCATGTGGCGGCCAAGCGAAGCGTGAAGTGCGTGGTGCTCACCTCGGCCTACGACAGCATTCGCGAAGTGGCGAAAGCGCACTACCCGTGGTTCCCGATCGGCCTGCTGATCAAGCACCCGTTCGATTCGGCAGCGCTCGCACCGAAGCTCATGATGCCCGCGTTGTTCGTCTACGGCAGTGCCGACACCATCATCGGCCCCGCGCATTCCGAAAAGCTCGCGTCGCTCTGGGGAGGCCCCGCGGAAAAGGTCCTGCTCAAAGGCCGCGGCCACAACGACCTCGAGCTCGATCCCGCGTACATGCCGGCGATCACGCGGTTCCTCGACCGGCATCTGTAAACTGGCAATCAACAGCAGGTCCTTCGGGGGCTGCCCCCCCTCAGGATGACAGCGCTTATGAATGACACTTTCCTCCGCGCCTTGCTGCGCCAGCCCACGCCGTACACGCCGATCTGGATCATGCGGCAGGCGGGGCGCTACCTCCCGGAGTACAACGCCACGCGAAAGAAGGCGGGGAGCTTCCTCAAGCTCGCCCAGACGCCTGAACTCGCCTGCGAAGTCACGCTCCAGCCGCTCGCGCGTTTTCCGCTCGATGCGGCGATCATCTTCTCCGACATCCTCACCGTGCCCGATGCGATGGGGCTCGGCCTCTACTTCGCCGATGGCGAGGGGCCGAAGTTCGAGCGGCCCGCGCGCACCGAAGCCGACATCGCGAAGCTCGCCGACCCCGATCTCGAGAAGCTGCGCTATGTCTTCGACGCGATCTCGCTCACGCGCCGCGAACTCGCGGGCAAGGTCCCGTTGATCGGTTTCTCGGGCAGCCCGTTCACGCTCGCGTGCTACATGATCGAAGGCGGCGGCAGCGACGACTTCCGTCTCGTGAAGTCGATGCTCTACGCGCGGCCCGATCTGCTCCATCGCATGCTCGAAGTGAATGCGCGCGCCGTCACCGCCTATCTCAACGCGCAGATCGATGCGGGCGCGCAGGCGGTGATGATCTTCGACACGTGGGGCGGAACGCTTTCGCACGCGGCGTACGAAGAGTTCTCGCTCGCCTACTCGCGCAAGATCCTCGCGGGCCTCACGCGCGAGCCCGAGGGCCGCGTGATCCCGCGGATCCTCTTCACCAAGGGCGGCGGCCAATGGCTCGAGGCGATGGCCGATAGCGGCGCCGACGCGCTGGGCGTCGATTGGACGACCGACATCGGCCGCGCACGCGAACGCGTGGGTAACCGCGTCGCCCTGCAGGGCAACATGGATCCGATGGCGCTCTTCGGCTCCCCGGCCTCCATCCAGGCCGAGGCGAAGCGCATTCTCGGGCGCTTCGGAAAAGGCCCCGGCCACGTTTTCAACCTGGGCCACGGCATCTCGCAGCACACGCCTCCAGAGCACGTTGCAGCCCTCGTGGAAGCGGTGCACGCCGCCTCCCCGGGCGTCGCTTCGCGATAGGTGGTGTCAAGAAAAATATTTGCTCAGTAGTGATTGCTTATTCACACAAGTCTCGTTCTCGCCCGTCCGGCGCGTTTTACGATGCGACATGCAAGCAAATGCCATTAATCGCTTGCCAATCAGAGACTTGCCCTGTGTTGCGGTGCCGCATGACGGCGCCCGCCCGGGCGCGTTCCGGGGCGCTTTTCCCGGGGCGAGCAGGTATTCACAGGTTTATCCACAGCAGGAAATCCAGTGGGAAATGAGCGCCGGATCGTCCAGGTTTGCCTCGATGTTCCCCTCGTGGCGACCTTCGATTTCCGCGTTCCCGAGGGGCTCGATCCGGAGGTCGGAAACCTCGTCGTCGTGCCCTTCGGGCGCACTCGCAAGGTGGGCGTGGTCACGGGACGCATCGCCCGCAGCGAGATCGCCCCCGAGAAGCTGCGCGACATCGAAAGCGTGGTCGCGGACGTGGCGCCATTGGGCCGCGACGAGCTCGATCTCTACCGCTTCTGCGCCAACTACTACCTGCGCCCGTTGGGCGAGGTGATCGCGGCGAGCCTGCCGCCACGGCTGCGGCAAGCGCGTCGACGCAAGCTGGCACCGGCCGCTCCCGCCACCGCGCGCGGACCGATCGCCGAGGGTCCGCCGCCAACGGCCGAGCAGGAAGCGGCGCTCGCCACCGTGCTCGCATCCTTCGATCGATTCCATCCCGTGCTGCTCGAGGGCATCACCGGAAGCGGCAAGACCGAGGTGTACCTGCGCGCGATCGCCGAGGCCCTCGCACGCGGCCGGCAGGCGCTGTACCTCGTTCCCGAGATCGGACTCACGCCGCAGCTGGAGTCGCGAGTGCGCGGCCGCTTCCCCGGCGAGGCCGTCATCGCCGCGCACAGCCATCGCTCCGAGGGCGAGCGCGCGCAGGCGTGGCTCGCGGCGCAGTCGGGCACCGCGCGCATCGTGCTCGGAACGCGCCTTGCCGTGCTCTCTCCGTTCGCGGACCTGGGCCTCATCATCGTCGATGAAGAGCACGACGCCTCGTACAAGCAGCAGGAGGGGCTGCGCTACTCCGCCCGCGACGTCGCGGTGCGCCGGGCGCAGTCGCTGGGCATCCCCGTCATCCTGGGCTCGGCCACGCCCTCGCTGGAGAGCTACACGAACGCGCGCGACAAGCGCTATGCGCACGCGAAGCTCGCGCAGCGCGCGACCGGTGCCGCACTTCCCGTCGTGCGCATGATCGACACACGCGTCGACAAGCCCGTCGACGGGATTTCACGCGCCATGCGCGACGCCGTGGCCGCGCGGCTCGAGCGCGGTGAACAGAGCCTCATCTTCGTCAATCGCCGCGGCTTCGCTCCGGTGCTCTATTGCCGCGATTGCGCGTGGCATTCGACCTGCAAGCGCTGCAGCGCGAACCTCGTCCTGCATCTCAATTCGGGCGAGATGCGCTGCCACCATTGCGGGTTCCTCGGCCGCGTGCCGCCGCGATGCCCGAAATGTGGCGGCATGGATCTCGCGCCCGTGGGGCAGGGGACGCAGCGCGTCGAAGAATCGCTGCAGGCGCTGTTCCCGAAAGCGCGCATCGCGCGCGTCGATCGCGATTCGACCGCCCGCAAGGGCGCGCTGAAGGAGGTTCTCGATCGGGTGCATGCATCCGAGGTCGACATTCTCGTGGGCACGCAGATGCTCGCGAAGGGCCACGATTACCCGGGACTCACCCTCGTCGTGGCGCTCGACAGCGACAGCGCGCTGTTCAGCGCGGACTTCCGCGCTTCCGAGCGATTGTTCGCGCAGCTCGTGCAGGTCGGCGGGCGCGCGGGCCGCGCCGCGCTCGCGGGCGAAGTCCTGATCCAGACCGATTTCCCCACGCATCCGCTCTACGCGGCCGTGGCCCGCAACGATTTCGCGGCGTTCGCCGAAGAGACGCTCACCGAGCGCCGCGCCGCGGGGTTCCCTCCGTACGCGCACCTCGCGCTACTGCGCGCGGAATCGAAGAAGGCGGGCGAGGCCGAGGAGTTCCTGGAATCGGCCGCGCGGCTGGCCAAGCGCTTCGCCTCGCGCGTCGAGATCTTCGATCCGGTGCCCGCGCGCATGGCACGCAAGGCTGGCTTCGAGCGCGCGCAGCTACTGGTGCGCGCCAAGTCGCGCGCGGCCCTGCAGCCGTTCCTGCGTGAATGGAAGTCCGCGCTCGACGCGAAGGCCGAGCGGCGCGTCAGGTGGACCCTGGACGTGGATCCGCAGGAGCTCTAGGCGGAAAAAGGAAGGTCGCCGGCCGCGAAATCATGCGCCGGATGATGGCGCGATACACCCGCCAGCGCGTCACCCCCGAGATGCCGCGCGCCCGGATGGCGACGTTGAGCGCGAGCGCGAAGCTCACGCCGAGGTTCAGCGTGCCGATGCCCGCGATACCGGCGACCGCCAGCCAGAACCCCGGCCGCAACATCGACTCGACCCCGAGCGCCGAAACCGCGGAGGCGAGCTGCCCGGTCGACAGCGTCACGTGCCGCACCTCGAGCGGAACCCCGTAGAAGAGCAGGATCACGGGAATGCTGCCGAGCATGAATCCCAGGCTCACGTTGCTCGCGAAGCCCGCGATCTCGTGCTCGAAGAAACGCGCGATGCGCCGAGCACCGCTCGGCCCGAACACGTAGCGCAGCCGGCGATGGTGCTCGATGGCCGGGCCCAGCTCGCGATAGACGAACCAGTTCTCCACCCACCCCGCGACCACGCTCGAGAACCACAGGAGCACGCCGGTGAACGCCGCGAAGAGCAGCGTCGGCCCCCAGATCGAGAGCGAGTCCATCACCTTCAACGCCTTCTCCGGATCGACCGGCGCCAGTCCCACCACGCTCGTGAGCAGGTAGTAGATCGCGACTGCAACGGGCGCGACCGCGAGGAGGTTGCCGAAGATCGCCGCGGACTGCGAGCGCACGAGGTCGGCCACCTCGTCGACCAGCGCGTCCATCTTCTTCGGGTCGTCCACGCCCTGCATCTTTCGCGCGAGCGCGGGCGCCGTCATGGCGGGCTGCTTGGTGGCGAGCGTGAAGCCGCACAGCTGGATCGCGACGAAGCTGATCGAATAGTTCATCGAAGCGAGCAGGCCGTCGAAGAACGCGGGTAGCTTCAAGTGCGAGGTGAGGAACTTGATGTAGACCGTGAACGCGGTGAACGCGCCGCCGCCGAGCGCGCGCTTGAACATGTCGAAGTACTCGGCGCGGTCGTGGGCGATGTAGTGCTCGCCGGTCTCGGCGCTGCGCTCCACGATCTTGCGCGAGAGCAGCGAGAAATTCTGCCGCAACAAGGCACGGACGCTGAGGTGGTCGTGCACGTCGCGGATGAGGCTCGCGAGGAAGAATCGCAGCGCCGGGCGGCCGCGCGCCGGATCGGCCACGAGGTCCGCGAGCTCGCCGATCCGCTGCACCTGGGCGCGCACGCGTTCGAACTGGTAGACGATGCCGATGCTCACGCCCTTGCGGTCGAGGTGCTGGTAACCGCTTTCGACGGCGAGGAGCGACGCCCCCAGTTCCCGCTTGAGATTCTCGTGTTCCCGCGCGAGGCCCTCGGCGTCGCCCGCGCGCTTGGCCACCAGGAAATTCTCGACCGCGAAGGGCAGGCGCGCCGTCGGCAGG
Source organism: Usitatibacter palustris (assembly GCF_013003985.1). Classification (GTDB taxonomy): domain Bacteria; phylum Pseudomonadota; class Gammaproteobacteria; order Burkholderiales; family Usitatibacteraceae; genus Usitatibacter; species Usitatibacter palustris. Next base: position 3,910,572 of record NZ_CP053073.1, read on the forward strand.
TCGTCTCCGGGGGCTTCCTCCATGCGGCGGCGAAGCGCGGAAGCCTGCGTCGCCCCGGCGACGTTCATCGCAAGCGCCCCCAATGCACGCTCGGCCGCCGCGGCGATGCGGGCGCGATAGCCACGGACATCCGAAGGCTCATCGCCGTGCGAGAGCAGGTCGAGCGCGCCGAGCCAGATGCTCTCGTCGATCGATTCGAAGTTCGCCGCGGCGTCGCGGTCCGGGAAGATCTGCGGAAAGAGCTCCGCGAGATCCTCGGGCGGCGGCTCGGGCAGGAACTTCACCAGCATGCGGTTGGTGAACTCGCCGAGGAAACCCGATTCGCGCGGCAGCCCCGTTTCGGTGAGCAGGTCGAAGGCGTCGTTCTCCGCGAGCGTCGTCCGCAGCGCCGTGGCGAAGGCGAGCTTGCGCGCCGGGTCGCGCTCGAGCATCGAGAGCAGGTGCTTGAGGCGGATCGCCTGCGCGGAGGTCGCGGGCGCCTCGCCATCGCGCCGGACATCCGAGCGCAGCCAGGCCCCCAGGTCGTAGAGCCACTCGAGGCGTTCTTCGGCCGGCGCCTCGGGATGGGCGCGCGCCAGCAGCGAATCGAGGCCGACATGGGGATCGGCCGATTCACGCCAACGGGTGAGCCAGTAGGTGACTTTGTTCACGGGGAGAAGCAGGTCCTTCGCGCGCTCAGGATGACAGCTTCGGGCTGTCAGGCGTCCGTATAATAGGGCGTTTTCGCTGCCCTCCAGAGCCGTGTCCCCCGATCCGAAGTCCCGCCTCGCCTCCCTGATCGACGCCGCCGTTCGCAAAGCCTTTCCCGATGCGGGGGAAGTCGCGATCGACCTCGATCGTCCGAAGAACGCCGCGCACGGGGACTTTTCCTGCAACGTGGCCCTGCAGCTTTCCAAGCGCGTGGGCAGGAAACCGCGCGAAGCGGCCGAGGCCATCGTCGCCGCCCTCGGCCAGGCGCCGGAGATCGAGCGCACGGAGATCGCCGGCCCGGGCTTCATCAATTTCACGCTCGCGAAGGGCTCGCGCTTCGCGGTCGTGAGCCAGGTGCATGCGAAAGGCAAGGACTTCGGCCGCACCAACCTCGCCGGCGGCAAGAAGATCATGGTGGAGTTCGTCTCCGCCAATCCCACGGGGCCGCTGCACGTGGGCCACGGCCGGCAGGCGGCCCTGGGCGACGCCATTGCCACCCTGCTCGAGTGGGAAGGCTGGAGCGTCACGCGCGAGTTCTACTACAACGACGCGGGCAACCAGATCGCGAACCTCGCGCTCTCCGTGCAGGCGCGCATCAAGCAGGAGCGCGGCGAGTCGGTCGAGATGCCCAAGGACGGCTACAACGGCGAATACATCCGCGACATCGCGCGGGAATACGCCGGCGCGCATTTCGGTGATGCGCATGGCAACGACCTCGACCAGATCCGCCAGTACGCCGTGCAGTACCTGCGCAAGGAACAGGACCTCGATCTCCAGGCCTTCGGCGTGAAGTTCGATTCGTACTTCCTGGAAAGCTCGCTCTACACCGACGGCAAGGTCGACGAGACGGTGAATTTGCTTACCAAGGCCGGCCACAGCTACGAGTCGGAAGGCGCGCAGTGGCTGCGCACCACGGACTTCGGCGACGACAAGGACCGCGTGATGCGCAAGGGCGACGGCACGTACACGTACTTCGTGCCCGACGTCGCCTATCACCTCGACAAGTATCGCCGCGGCTTCGAGCACGTCGTGAACGTGCAGGGTTCGGACCACCATTCGACCGTCACGCGCGTGCGCGCGGGCCTGCAGGCGCTCGAGATCGGCGTGCCCAAGGGCTACCCCGACTACGTGCTCCACAAGATGGTGAAGGTGATGCGCGGCGGCGAGGAAGTGAAGATGTCCAAGCGCGCCGGCGACTACGTGACGGTGCGCGACCTCGTCGATGAAGTCGGCCGCGACGCCGTGCGCTACTTCTTCCTCATGCGCACGACGGAATCGGAGCTCATGTTCGACATCGAGCTCGCGAAGAGCAAGAGCGACGAGAACCCTGCGTACTACGTCCAGTACGCGCACGCGCGTGTGTGCAGCGTGTTGCGCGAATGGGGAGGCGACGTGGCCTCGCTCGCGAACGTGGACCTCACGCCGCTCGAGTCCCCCTATGAAGTGGCGCTCGCGCAGAAGCTCGCGGAGTTCCCGGAGATCGTGGCGTACTCGGCGCGCGAGTTCGCGCCGCACCTGCTCACGTACTTCCTCCATGACGACGTGGCGGCACGGCTCCATACTTACTACAATGCGGAGCGCTTTCTTGTCGAGGACGAGAAAGTGAAGCTCGCGCGGCTTTCACTCGTCGCCGCGACCAGACAGGTCCTCGCGAACGGATTGGCCGCACTCGGTGTCTCTGCACCCGAGAGGATGTAATGCCCAAGGATTACGCAAAAGAAAATTCATCGCCGCGAGAGAGCCGTCTCGCGCACCCGATGCTGCTCGGAATCATCATCGGGTTGCTGATGGGCATCATCATCGCGCTCTCGGTGGCGTTGTGGTTGAACCGCCTTTCCAACCCTTTCGTCGACAAGGGCAAGGCGATCGAGCCGCTGCCCAAGATCGGCGCGACCCAGCCGCCGCCCCCGCCCGAGGTCACCAAGGCGATCGAGAAGGCCGCGGAGAAATCGAAGGGCGCGGAGAAGGACAAGACCAAGCCCGAGGCCACCGCGGCGGCCAAGACCCCGACCAAGAACGAGCGGCCGCGCTTCGAGTTCTACCAGATCCTCCCGGGCGAAAAGGAAGTCACGGACAAGGAAGTGAAGGCCGCGAAGGCCGCTCCGCCCCCGCCGGCGGCGGCCGCGAAGCCGGGCTCGTCGCCCTCCTCGCCCAAGGCTTTCGCCGGCGAAATCTACTGGCTGCAGGCCGGCGCGTTCGCTTCGGAAACCGAAGCTGACAACCTGAAGGCCAAGATTGCGTTAGTAGGTCTGGAAGCGTCCGTGAAACCCGTCACGGTGCCCGACAAGGGCACGCTGTACCGGGTCCGCCTCGGCCCCTACCAAAGTCTCGAGTCCGCGAACCGAATCAAGTCGGCACTGTCCCAGAACGGGGTCGGCGCAGCCATCATTCGCACCGACGAAGCCAAGAAAGAATAAGGAACTCCACCATGTCCCTGCGCAAAATCCTCGCAATTGCCCTCGGCGCCTTCGCCTTCTCGGCCGGCACCGCCATCGCCCAGACGGAATACACCGTCCTCAACCCGTCCCAGCCCACCGAAGGTGGCGACAAGGTCGAGGTCACCGAGTTCTTCTGGTACGGCTGCGGCCACTGCTACAAGCTCGAGCCCTTCGTCGAGAAGTGGGCCGCCAACCTGCCCAAGGACGTGGTGTTCAAGCGCGTCCCGGCCATCCCCAACGAAGGATGGAAGCAGACCGCGGTGATCTTCTACACGCTCGAGGCGATGGGCCAGCTCGACAAGATGCACAAGAAGGTCTTCGACGCGATCCACCAGGACAACGTGATCCTCACCAACCGCAAGGTGCGCGACGAGTGGCTCGCCAAGCAGGGCGTGGATGTCGCGAAGTTCCTCGAGGTGGAGAAGTCCTTCTCGGTGGTGACCAAGCTCAACCGTGCCGCGCAGATGACGGCCGCGTACAAGGTCGACGGCGTGCCGATGATCTTCGTGAACGGCAAGTACATGACGTCCAACTCGCTCACGAAGGGCGACAACGCCCGCGTGTTCGCGGTCGTGGACGAGCTCGTCGCGTTGTCGCGCAAGGAAAACGCCGCCGCTGCCGCACCTGCGTCGGCGTCGGCCACCAAGCCCGCAGGCGTCAAGAAGTAGCGCCGCGTGCGCGTCTTCCTCACCGGTGCCTCGAGCGGTATCGGTGAGGCGCTGGCTCGCTACTACGCGAGCCGCGGCGCGAGTCTTGGCCTGCTGGCCCGGCGCGCCGACTTCCTCGCCAACCTGAAGTCGTCCCTCGGCGTAGCTGTCGAGGTCTACCCCTGTGACGTGCGCGACCTCGCCGCGGTGAAAGCCGCCGCGGAGGATTTCACCGCGCGCCAGGGGCTGCCCGACATCGTGATCGCCAACGCCGGTATCTCGCACGGCACGCTCGTGGAGAACGAGAGCGACGTCGATACCTTCCGGCAGATCATGGACATCAACGTGATGGGCATCGTGAACGCGTTCCATCCGTTCATCGAGCCGATGCGCGCGCGCGGCTCGGGCACGCTGGTGGGCATCGCGTCGGTCGCGGGCTATCGCGGGTTTCCGGGTGCGGGTGCCTATAGCGCTTCGAAGGCCGCGGCCATCCGTTTCTGCGAAGCCCAGCGCCTCGAGCTGCGCGGCACGGGCGTGAAGGTCGTGACGATCTGCCCGGGCTACATCGAGACCCCGATGACGGAGAAGAATCCCTACCCGATGCCTTTCCTCATGCCCGTCGAGAAGTTCGTGACGCGCTGCGGCCGCGCGATCGACTCGGGCACGAGCCTCGCGGTGATCCCCTGGCAGATGGCGATCGTCGCGCGCCTGCTCACGATCCTGCCCAACGCGCTCTTCGATGCCGTGTTCTCGCGCGCGGGACGCAAGCCCCGCGCGGGGCACTAGAGCTGTTCGGTCTCGCCCTGGGTCGGGCGCCAGACGAGCAGGCGCCGCTCGACGCGCGTGACGGCGAAGTCGAGCACGAGCGCGAAGGCCGTCAGCACGAAGATCCCCGCGAACACCGTGTTGATGTCGAACGCGCCCTCGGCCTGGTGAATGAGATAGCCCACGCCCTTCGCTGAACCGAGGTACTCGCCGACGACCGCGCCGACGAATGCCATGCCCACCGAGGTGTGCAAGCTCGAGAACACCCATGACGTCGCGGAGGGCAGGTACACGAAGCGAAGCAGCTGCCGGCGCGTGGCGCCGAGCATGGTCGCGTTGTTGAGCACGACGGGGCTCACTTCCTTCACGCCCTGGTAGACGTTGAAGAACACGATGAAGAACACGAGCGTCACGCCGAGCGCGACCTTCGACCAGATGCCCAGGCCGAACCACACCATGAAGATGGGCGCGAGGACCACGCGCGGCATCGCATTCATCGCGGTGATGTAGGGATCGAAGAGCGCGGAGGCGGTGGGCGAGAGGCCCAGCCACAGCCCGACGACGAGGCCCAGCACCGAGCCGATCACGAAGGCGAGCGCCGTTTCCTGCAGCGTTACCCACAGGTGCGGATAGATCGTTCCGTCGGTGAACCACGCCCAGATCACCTGCAGCATCTTCCACGGCTCGCCGAAGAAGAAGGCGGCGCGGTTCGGGTTCTCCCACATGAACGGCGGGACCAGGTCGGGATGCGTGAGCAGCTGCCAGAGCCCGAAGATCGCGAACAGCATCACGATCTGCCAGATCCACAGGTGCTTCTTCATGCGACCACCTTGTTGCGCGTCTGCTGGTAGCCCTTGAGGACTTCTTCCTTCATCGCGTGCCAGATGCGGTCGTGCAACTCGATGAAGCGCGGGCTGTGGCGGATCTCGGCGACGTCGCGCGGGCGCGGGAGATCGATCGCGAACTCGCCGATCGGATGCGATGCGGGGCCCGCGGAGAGAATCACGACACGGTCGGAGAGCGAGATCGCCTCCTCGAGATCGTGCGTGATGAAGATCACGCTCTTCCGGTTCGCGCTCCACAACTCCAGCAGCTCGTTTTCCATGAGCACGCGCGTCTGGATGTCGAGCGCGGAGAACGGCTCGTCCATCAGGAGGATCTTCGGATCGAGGATCAGCATCTGCGCGAGCGACGTGCGCTTCCTCATGCCGCCCGAGAGCTGGTGCGGGTAGCGATCGCCGAAGCCCGCGAGGCCCACGCGCGCGAGCCAGGCCTCGCCTTTCTCGCGCGCGACCGCGGCATCCTCGCCGCGAAATTGCAGGCCTGCCGTCACGTTGTCGAGGCAGCTTCGCCACGGCATCAGCGCTTCGGACTGGAACATGTAGCCCGCGTGGCGATTGATGCCCGCGAGCGTCTCACCGAAGACCGACGTCGTGCCCGATGAGGGCCGCAGCAACCCGGCGACCACGTTGAGGAGCGTGGACTTGCCGCAACCGGTGGGACCGACGACGCTCACGAACTCGCCCTCGGCAATCGAGAGCGAGACGTCCTTCACCGCCGTGTACGAGCCCCCGCCCTTCGCGGCGAAGGTGCAGGTGATGCGGTCGAGGTCGACGGCAGCGGTCACAGCAGGTCCTTCGGTCGCTCGCGCTCCCTCAGGATGACAGTGGCTATTTGTATTTCGCCGCCGCCTTCTTGACGAACGAATTATCGAAAGTCTGGTTGAGATCCATCTTGCCCGCGGCCATCACCGAGGGCTCGAACTGCACGAGGATCTTGTAGACGTTCTCGGCGGCCTTGAGCGACATCATCCCGTCCTCGGAGAAGCCGATCATGTTCTTGAGCAACGCGTCCTTGTAGAGCGACGGGTTGCCGGCCTTGTACTCCGCGGGCATGAGGTCGACGATCTCCTGCGGCGTGGCCTTCGCGATCCACCGGTCCGCGCGCACCATCGCATTCACGACCGCTTGAACGGTGTTCGGGTTCTTCTTGATGTACTCGTCGGTGATGTAGATCACCGAGGCGTGGTAATCACCGCCGTAGATCTCCTGCATTCCCTTCTCGGTGCGGCTGTCGGCGACGGCCACGAACTTGCCGGTGGCCTCGAGCTGCGAGATGACGGGATCGAGGTTCACCATCGCGTCGAGCTCGCCCTTGTCCATCGCCGCGAAAGCGGCCGCACCCGTGCCGACACCGACGATCGAGACATCGGTGGGCTTGAGCCCGCCGCGCACGAGCAGGTTGTTGATGAACATGTTGGTGGAAGAGCCCGGCGCCGTGACGCCGACCTTCGCGCCCTTGAGGTCCTTCGCGGACTTGTACTTCGCCGCCTTGTCCTTTGGAAGGATCAGGACCATCGAGCTGTACTTCGCCTGCAGCACGACCGCCTTGATCGGCTGCTTCTTCGCGACCATGTTGATCGTGTGCTCGTAGGCGCCCGACACCATGTCCGCGGAGCCGCCCACCATCGCCTGCAACGCGCGCGCGCCGCCGGCGAAATCGGCGATCTCGACCTCGAGACCCTCGTCCTTGAAGTAGCCCTTGCGCTCGGCCACCGTGAGCGGCAGGTAGTAGAAGAGGTTCTTGCCGCCCACCGCGATCGAGACCTTCTTCTTTTCGGGCGCCTGGGCCCACGACGTCGCCGCAAGGGCGACACCGACGATGGCCGCGGCCATCACCTGAAAGATGCGCTTCATTCGCTCCTCCTGAGAGTCGAAAGGTTTCTGCTAGAACCGCCAGCCGAGCTTTGCCGAGAGCGAGGTGTTGTCCCCCATTTTCTCGGCTTCGAAGGCGAGGTTGATGACCGACAGGTTCACGTTGAGGCCGGCGAAGACCCGGCCCTGGTTGAACTTCTCCTCGGAGAACCCGCCGTCGGCCTTGCTTTGCACGCGCACGACGCCCGCGCCCACATACGGCGTGACCATCGCGAACTTCTTCGAGATCATCGCGTCGAGCGCGACGGTCGCGACATCGATGCCCAATCCATTGGTGATCGAACCCGAGACGCGCGCGGCAACGGCCGGCGTGGTGAGCGTGTCATCGACGAACGCCCAGCTGAGGTCCGCCCCGTAGACCGTGGCGCCGAGGTCGGGCATCGCGCCGATGAAGGCGCCGATGTCGAGGCCCGCCATCAGGCCCTTGTGGATCTGCAGCTTGGGAACCAGGATTTCCGACTGGCTGCCTTCACCGGCGAGCGCGAAGAGGCTCGAGTTCTCGACGTTCGTGGAGGTCAGTACGAAGCCCAGGTCGAACCCGACGAGGCCCAGCGGCGTGGCGGGCGCGACACCCTTGTACGCGGCAGCGGCACCGAGGTCTTCGGAAAGGCGGCGGAACTGGTCCTGCGTGAGATTGGTGATCGAGGAGAAATCGCCTGCGGCCGCTGAACTGGCCGCGAGGAACATCGGTACTGCGAGCCAGCGGTGCATCAAGTCAGGTCCTCAGGTATTCGGGCAGGTCGTGCAGGTGCATCGTGACACCCGCCTTCATCACCTGGCCCGGGACTTCGTGGCCGACGATGGCCGGAATGTTGCGCGCGACGGCGAGCAGCTTGGCGAGATCCACGCGCGTGTCGTAGCCCATGTCCTCGAGCATGTTCACCATGTCCTCGGTGCAGATGTTGCCCGTCGCGCCCGGCGCGAAGGGGCAACCGCCGAGGCCGGAGATCGAGCCGTCGAACGAGCGCACGCCCGCCGCGATGCCGGCGACGACATTCGCGAGCCCCATGCCGCGCGTGTTGTGGAAGTGCAGCGTGTAGAAGGTTTCGTCGGGTGCGGGGAAGCGCTCGAGCACCTTGCGCGTGAGGTCTTCCACTTGCCGAGGATTGGCCATGCCCGTCGTGTCGGCGAGCGAGATGGCATCGACCCCGGCGTTGCGATACGCCTCGACGAAGCGCAGCACGACATCCTCCGCGACGTGGCCCTCGAACGGGCAGCCGAAGGTGGTCGAGAGACTCATGCTGATCTTCATGCCCGCCTCGTGCGCGACCTTCACCATGGTCGGCAGCTCGGCGAGCGACTGCTCGTGCGTGCGGTTGATGTTGGCCCGGTTGTGGGTTTCGGACGCCGACATCACGCCGTTCACCTCGTCGGGCTTCTTCGCGGTCGCCGCGGCGTTCTGCACGCCGCGGATGTTGGGCACGAGCACCACGTAGAGCACACCCGGAACCCGCTCGATCGCGGACAGGACTTCGTTGGCATCGGCGAGTGCGGGCACCGCCTTGGCGCTCACGAACGAGGTCACTTCGATCTTGTGCAGGCCCGTGCGCGAGAGCTGGTCGATCACCTCGACCTTCGTCTTCGTCGGGATGAAGGTCTTCTCGATCTGGAAGCCGTCGCGGACCGCGACGTCGTTGATGTACAGGCGCATGGGCGAATTCTACTATCCTCTACCCTATGGACACGCCCGCCCGCGACAAGGACGCCTCCCTCGGCGAGGACATCCGCCTGCTCGGCCGGATCCTCGGCGACACGATCCGCGACCACGAGGGGGAATTCACCTTCGACCTGATCGAGACCATCCGCAAGCTCGCCGTGGCGAGCCGGCGGCTCGAGGACGTGGAGTCCCGGAAGTCGCTCGCCCGCACCCTCGACGCCCTGACCGACGAGCAGGCGGTGCTCGTGGTCCGCGCCTTCAGCTATTTCTCCCTGCTCGCCAACATCGCCGAGGACCGGCACCACCTCCGGCGCCAGCGGCAGCACCGCCAGGACGGCATGGAGCCCCTCGCCTCGACCCTGCGGGGCTTCTTCCGGGAAGCGAAGTCGCGGGGCACGCGGCGCGAGGACTCGATCGCCACGCTCTCCAAGGTCCATGTCGCCGCGGTGCTCACCGCGCACCCGACCGAAGTCCAGCGCAAGAGCACGCTCGACGCCCAGCTCGCCATCGCCGACTGGCTCGCCCGCCGCGACGCCCCGGGCACCCTGTCCGAGGAACGCACCGCCGCGGAGATCGAGCTTCGCCGCCTGATCGCGAGCCTCTGGCAGACGCGGATGCTGCGCCCCGTGAAGCTCGCGGTGCGCGACGAGATCGAGAACGCGCTCGCCTTCTTCGGTTACACGTTCATCTCGGAGCTGCCCGCGCTGCAGGCAGACGTCGAGGATGCGATCGCCGAGTTGCCGGGCGATGGCGCGCGGCCGCAACTGCCGCCGGTGCTCAGCGTCGGAAGCTGGGTCGGCGGCGATCGCGACGGCAACCCCTTCGTCACCGCCGAGACGCTCGAACAGGCCTTCCGGCGCCAGGGGCAGACGGCGTTCGATCACTACCTGGCCGAAGTGCACGCGCTCGGCGCGGAGCTGCCGGTGTCGCGCCTGCTCGCGCGCATGACCCCCGCGCTCGAACGCCTCGCCGAGACCTCGCCCGACCGCAGCCCCCATCGGCAGGATGAGCCGTATCGCCGGGCACTGACCGGCGTGTATGCGCGCCTCGTCGCGACCGCCGACGCACTCGGGCTGCAGGTGGCCTCGCGTACGGCGGTCGGCGCGGTCGAACCCTATTCCGATCCGCAGGCCTTCGCCGCGGACCTCGACATCATCGACGCGAGCCTGCGGGGCAACAACGGCGCGCTGCTCGCCGACGGACGCCTGCGCCGGTTGCGCTCGGCCCTGCGCGTGTTCGGTTTCCACCTCGCGACCGTGGACCTGCGGCAGAACTCCGCGGTGCACGAAGAAGTGATGGTGGAGCTGCTGCGCGGCGCCAACGTCGAGAACGACTACGCCGGCGCGGGCGAGGATGTGCGCCAACGGATCCTGCGCGAGGAGCTCTCGTCGCCGCGCATGCTGCGCTCGCTGTTCGTCGATTACTCCGAGCTCGCGCGCGGCGAGCTCGCGATCCTCGAGACCGCGGCAACCACGCACCGGCGCATGGGAGCGGCCGCGATCCGCCAGCACGTGATCTCGAAGGCCGAGAGTGTCTCGGACATGCTCGAAGTCGCCGTGCTGCTCAAGGAAGCGGGGCTGGTCACGCCCGGCGAGAAACCCACGTCGCGCCTGCAGATCGTGCCGCTCTTCGAGACCATCGCGGACTTGCGCCGCGCGCCGGAGACGATGCGCGAATGGTTCGCGCTGCCCGAGGCACGCTCGATCGTCGCCTCGCTCGGCGGCGTGCAGGAAGTGATGCTGGGTTACTCGGACAGCAACAAGGACGGCGGCTACCTCACGTCGAACTGGGAGCTCTACAAGGCCGAAGTCGCGCTCGTGGAAGTGTTCCGCGAAGCCGGCGTGCGCCTGCGCTTCTTCCACGGACGCGGCGGCACGGTCGGGCGCGGCGGCGGCCCGAGCTACGACGCGATCCTCGCGCAGCCTCCGGGCAGCGTGCAGGGCGAGCTGCGCCTCACCGAGCAAGGCGAAGTCATCGCGAGCAAGTATTCGAATCGCGACATCGGCCGGCGCAACCTCGAAGCCCTGCTCGCCGCGACGGTACGCGCGACCCTGGACACCGCGCCTCGCGCCGAGCACAGCGACTACCACGCGGTGATGGACGAGCTTTCGGCCACCGCGTACGCGGCCTATCGCGACCTCGTGTACGAAACGCCGGGCTTCGTCGATTTCTTCCGCGCAACCACGCCCATTCGCGAGATCGCCGAGCTCAACATCGGTTCACGTCCGGCGTCGCGCAAGCCTTCCGAACGGATCGAGGACCTGCGCGCGATTCCGTGGGTGTTCTCGTGGGCGCAGTGCCGCGTGATGCTTCCCGGCTGGTATGGCCTGGGCTCCGCGGTCGATTCCTTCCTCGGCCGGCGCGGCCCCGAAGGGCAGGCCGTGCTCGCGGAGATGTGGCGCACGTGGCCGTTCTTCCGCGCGATGCTTTCCAACTTGGAGATGCTGCTCGCCAAGGCGGACCTATCGGTCGCCGCGCGCTACAAGGACCTGGTACCCGATCCGGTGCTCGCCGACGCGATCTTCTCGCGCATCCGCACGGAGCTCGACGCGACGGTGCGCGCGTTCTTCACGATCACCGGCAGCATCGGATTCCTCGAATCGAACCCGGCCCTCGCGCGCTCGATCCGCAATCGCTTCCCGTACCTCGATCCGCTCAACCACCTGCAGGTGGAGCTCCTCAAGCGCTATCGCGCGGGGGCGACCGAAGTGAAGGTGAAGCGCGGCATCCACCTCACGATCAACGGCCTCGCGGCGGGACTGCGCAACTCGGGCTGAAATAAATGGGTCAGACTCCATTTATTTCGCGTCGAACTGCACGACCATGCGCGGGTGCCCGCCGAAGGCGATGAACGACATCGCCAGCGCGCCGAACACGATCAGCACGGGACCCCAGTAGTAGAACGCGTCGGCGAGATAGCGCGCGCGATTGCGCGTGGGCTGCCCGGATTTCTTCCAGCTCTTCTCGAATTCCGCCGCGGTGCCGCGGAAGAAAAACTTGCGCATCCCATCGGTGTTGAGCCAGCCGTACGGAAGGATCACGGCGAGGAAGGAACCGATGGCCGGGCGCAGGTAGGCGAGGATGTAGAGCGCGCCCACGACGAGAAGACCCACGACCGCGAGACGCACTTCAGCGCTGAGCGCACCCCACCAGAGGGTGAGCTGCGCCGGGAACTCCTCGGGGTTCCGGAAGAAGTACAGGAAGCGCAGACGGATTTCGTCCAGCTCGCGCATCAGATGATGCCTCCCTCCCGGAGCTTGGTGATTTTCTCGTCCGGGTATCCGAGGGATCGTAGCACCGCGTCCGTGTGCTCGCCGAGCTTGGGGCCGATCCACTGCGTGCGTCCCGGTGTCGCCGAAAGCTTCGGCACGACCCCGGGCAGCAGCAGGTCACGATCACCGAGCTTGTGGCGCTCGATCATCCCGCGCGCCTGGAAGTGGAGATCGGCCGCGATGTCGGCAATCGAGTAGATCCTGCCGCTGGGTACCTCGGCCTTTGCGAGCACCGCGAGCGCTTCCTCGAGCGTCACGGTGGCGGTCCATTCTCCGATCGCGCGATCGAGCTCCTCGGTGCGCTTCACGCGCCCGGCGTTGTCGGCGAGTGTCGGGTCATCGGCAAGGTCCGCGCGGCCGATCGATTTCATCATCCGCTTGAAGATCGAATCGGCGTTCGCGCCGATCACGACGAACTTGCCGTCGCCGCACTTGTACGTGTTCGACGGCACGATGCCCGGCAGCGACGCACCCGTCCGCTCGCGGACACTCGCGTCGTACCCGTACTCGGGCAGCATCGACTCCATCATCGCGAAGACCGCCTCGTAGAGCGCGACATCGACAACCTGTCCTTTGCCGCTCGTGCCGCGGTGATGCAGCGCCGTGAGCGCGCCGATCACGCCGAACATCGCGGCCAGTGAATCGCCGATCGAGATACCCACGCGCACCGGCGCGCGATCCGGATAGCCCGTGATGTAGCGCATGCCGCCCATCGATTCGCCGATCGCGCCAAACCCCGGCTGGTCCTTGTACGGACCCGTCTGCCCGAACCCGGAGAGCCTCACCATGATCAGCCCGGGGTTGTCCTTCGCGAGCGCCTCGTAGCCGAGGTTCCACTTCTCGAGCGTGCCCGGCCGGAAGTTCTCGACCACGATGTCGGCCTTGGCCACGAGCTCGCGCACGATCTGCTGGCCCTCGGGCGCCTTGAGGTTCACCGCGACGGACTTCTTGTTTCTCGCCTGGGCGTACCACCAGAGGGAATTGCCGTCGTGGAGCTTCCTCCACTTGCGCAGGGGGTCTCCCTCCCCGGGAGTTTCCACTTTGATGACTTCCGCGCCGAATTCGGCCAGGAGCCGCGCGCAATATGGGCCGGCGATCAGCGTGCCGAGCTCGACGACTTTCAGGCCTTGCAGGGGGGTAGGGGTATCCATCGATTCCATTCTAGGGCGCAGGGGCATGGGGCGCACTTCGGTGGTGCACAATCGATCCGTCTCTCGGGCAAGCAGGGTAGGAACGACCTTTGCTAATACGCCTCACCATCCACGAAGGAGACTAGCCATGAGCGCATCCCGCAGGAAATTCCTCACCGCCGGCTCGGCCGCCGGCGTCGCGGCCGGAACCCTCGGCTTCCCGATGATCGCGAAGGCCCAGCAGACCTTCAATTGGAAAATGACGAGCGCCTACGGGAAGGGGGCTCCGTTCTACATGGACGGGCCGGGCTCGGCCACCGACCTGGCCAAGCGCATCGAGGCGATGTCCAACGGCCGACTCAAGATCAGCGTCTACGGCGCGGGCGAGTTGATCCCGGCGCTCGAAGGCTTCGATGCCGTGCGCGCGGGCACGGTCGAGATGAACCACGCCAACAGCTACTTCTGGACGGGCAAGACCTTCGCCGCGCAGTACTTCACCGCCGTGCCTTTCGGCCTCAACTTCCAGGGCATCAACGGCTGGTTCTACGACGGCGACGGCATCAAGCTCTGGCACGAGGTGTACGCGCCCTTCGGGATGATCGCCTTCCCTTGCGGCAACACCGGCGTGCAGATGACCGGGTGGTTCAAGAAGGAGATCAAGACCGTCGCCGACTTCAAGGGCCTCAAGATGCGCATCCCCGGCCTCGCGGGCAAGGTGTACGCCTCGCTCGGCGTCGATGTGAAGCTGCTGCCCGGTGGCGAGATCTTTCCCGCGCTCGAGCGCGGGGTGATCGACGCGGCGGAATTCGTCGGCCCGTACCAGGACCGGCGCCTGGGATTGCAGAAGGCTGCGAAGTACTACTACACGACCGGGTGGCACGAGCCCGCCACGGTTTCCGAGCTGCTCATCAACAAGGCCGCGTGGGACAAGCTTCCGAAGGACCTCCAGTCGATCGTCGAGAACGCGGCCGCTGCGTGCAACGTGATCAGCGAAGGCTGGTGCCAGCGTACCAACGCCGAGGCGATGGAAGACCTGGTGAAGAACCAGGGCGTGATCGCGCGGCCGCTGCCCGATGAAGTGGTGAAGGCGCTGCGCGAAGCGACGAACAAGGTCCTCGCCGAAGGCATCAAGGATCCGCTCACGAAGAAGGTCCACGACTCGTACATGGCGTACATGGCCAAGTACAAGGCGTGGGCGGGCTACAGCGAAGAGGTCTACCACCAGAAGATCCTGCAGTCGTGATCGAGCGCATCGAGCGCTTCGTCGACCTCGTGGGGCGGGCCACGTCGTGGCTCGCTCTCGCCATCGTGCTGCTGATGGCAACCAACGTCGTGCTGCGTTATTTGTTCAGCTACGGGTCAGTGTGGTCGCAGGAGCTCGAGTGGCATCTGCTCACGCCGCTCATCGTCTTCGGTATTGCGTACGCGTTGCTCAAGGGCGAGCACGTGCGCGTCGACGTCCTCTACACGCACTTCACGCCGCGCAACAAGGCGTTGGTGAACATCGTGTCGGCGCTCCTGTGCCTCTTGATCTCGCTCGCGATCATCTGGCTGTCGATCAAATACGTGCAGCAGGCGTACGTGATCGACGAGAAATCCGCCGACCCCGGCGGACTCACCCATCGCTGGGTGCTGAAGGGCCTCATCCCCCTGGGCTTCGTCCTGCTCGCGCTGCAGAGCTTCGCGGAAATCCTGAAGAGCTGGGCCCAGTTCCGGAGCGCTGCATGACCGGTCTGGAGTGGCTGTGCATCGGGATGCTCGTTTCGTTTTTCGTGCTGCTCCTGGCCGGCATGCCCGTTGCCCTCACGTTGGCGACCGTGGGCTTCGTCTTCGGCGCGCTGGGGTTCGGTACCGGGCTCTTCAATCTCCTTCCCCTGCGCATCTATGGCGTGGTGGCCAACTACCAATGGCTCGCGATACCCCTGTTCGTGTTCATGGGAGTGATGCTGGAGAAGTCGCGGCTCGCCGATGACCTGCTCGATGTCGTGGGCCACATCGCCGGCGGCCTTCGCGGCGGCATGGCGTTGGGAATCATCGGCGTGGGCGTGCTCATGGGCGCCACGACGGGGATCGTGGGTGCGACGGTCATCACGCTGGGCCTGCTCACGCTGCCTACGCTTCTGAAGCGCGGCTACGATCCGGGGATCGCCTGCGGCGCGATCTGCGCGTCAGGCACGCTGGGCCAGATCATCCCGCCCTCGCTGATCCTGATCCTTCTTTCCGACATCCTGCAGCTCTCGGTGGGCACGCTCTTCGCGGCCGCGGTGATTCCGGGGATGCTGCTCGCGGCGATCTACTGCATCTACATCGTCATCGTCGGCATGATCTGGCCCGACAAGGTGCCGCCGATTCCGCGCGCGGAACGCGATGCCGTGTCGCGCCGCCAGTTGTGGATCCGCTTCTTCAAGGTCGTGGTGCCGCCGGTGTTGCTGGTGATGTCCGTTCTGGGTTCGATCATCGGCGGCGTAGCCGCACCGACGGAGGCCGCGTCGATGGGCGCGCTCGGCGCGATCGTCGTCACCGCTTTCGCGGGGCGCATGTCATGGAAGGTGCTGCGCGAGACCTGCCAGCAGACCACGCGCATCACCGCGATGATGATGTTCATCCTCATCTGCGCGCAGGTGTTCTCGATCGCCTTCCGTGGCCTGCATGGCGAGGGGCTCATCTCCGCGATGTTCGACTGGCTGCCGGGCGGGCTCGCCGCCGACATCTGGTTCCTGATGGCGCTGATCTTCGTCCTGGGCTTCTTCATCGAGTGGATCGAGATCAGCTATATCGCCGTGCCGCTCTTCCTGCCGGTGTTCGTCGCGCAGAACGTGGATCTCGTGTGGCTCGCGATGCTCATCTGCGTGAACCTGCAGACCTCGTTCCTCACGCCGCCCTTCGGCTGGGCGCTCTTCTTCCTGCGCGGGGTCGCGCCGCCGGAAATCAAGACGAAGCACATCTACCGGGGCGTGGTTCCGTTCATCCTGATGCAGGTGCTGGCCGTGACGCTGGTCTTCTTCTTCCCGCAACTCGCCCTTTGGCTGCCGAAGGCGATCGGGTGGTGAGTCGCTAGGCGCGCGCGAGGCGCAGGCCGCGCACGCGCCAGAAGAGGAAGCCCGCGATCGCGAGGTTGAGCCAGTTCCACAGGATGCCGTTGATGAAGGCGGCTTGGTACGAGCCCGTGAGGTCGAAGACCTTGCCCGACATCCAGCCGCCCAGCGCCATGCCCGCGAGCGTGCACATGATCACCGTGCCCACGGTCGCACCGACCTTCGCCGCAGGGAAGTGCTCGCGCACGATGATCGCGTACGCCGGCACGATGCCGCCCTGGAAGAGCCCGAAGAGCGCGGAGATCACGTAGAGCGGCACCAGCCCGTCGAACGGCAGGAACAGGAACAGCGCCACCATCTGCAGGAACGATCCGGTGAGCAGCGTGAGCAATCCGCCAATGCGGTCGCACAACCAACCGAAGAAGAGCCGGCTCACGATCCCGAAGCCCAGCATGATCGAGAGCATCTCCGCGCCGCGCGCCGCGCCGTAACCGAGGTCGCCGCAGTACGCGACGATGTGCACCTGCGGCATCGACATCGCGACGCAACAGGCCACGCCCGCGATCATCAGCAACGCCAACGCCGCGGGCTGGCTCATGCCGAACGGGCGCTCGTTGCTCATCACGGCGCCGGAAGCCGACCTCGACGCGATGATCAACGGCGGCCGGCGGCGCATGCACAGCGCCAGCAGGAACATCGTGATGCCGCAGAAGATCGCCATGCCGATGTAGGTCTGCCGCCAACCCAACGTCTCCACGAAGTACTGCACCACCGGCGGCCAGATCGTGCCGCCCAGGTAGTTGCCGCTCGCGCAGATCGCGACCGCCATGCCGCGGCGCTTCTCGAACCAGAGCGTGGTGTCGGCCATGAGCGGCGCGAACGTCGACGAGCCTCCGAAGAGACCGATGAGGAATCCGTGCGCGAGCCCGAAGACGAGAATGTTGGGCGCGTACGCCGAGATCGCGTAGCCCGCGCCCATGGAGATCGCGCCGATGACGAGCGGGACGAGGATGCCGAAGCGATCGGCGAGGCGCCCCGCCAACATGCCGCCCACGCCCCAACCGAGCATGAGCATCGAATAGGGCAATGCCGCGTCCGCGCGCGCGATGCCGAAGTCCGCCTGCACGACGGGCAGCACCACGGGAACGATGTACATGCCGCTCGCGCCGATCGTCATCAGCGCGAGCGTGACCATCAGGCGGGACCAGGCGTACGGGGAATCGACTCCGGGTGCTTCAGCCGGCGAGGCTTGCGACGACAATGCGGGCTTTCCTTGTAGGACGAGCCTGCATTGTAGTCAGGGTAGTCAGGGGCTGCTTTTTGCGGCCTGCAGGAGTGATGCGATCGCCTCGCGATCGATGGGCTTGGCGACGATCGTCACCGGACGCAGGAGGATCGCCCCGTCGGTGAGAAGCTCCACGTCGTAGTACTGGCCCGAATATTTCTTTCCGAGCGAAAGCTGCCCGCTGCGTCCGACGAGTTTGACCATGTCAGTTTCCAATGCGGCATGAAGGCAGGAAAACGCTTCTCGGCACCTGCCGGTTGACCTGCCACAATGAATTCACCCCCTCGTCGGAGGAGATGGCGATGACGAAGCGAATTCTCGCGGTTGCGGTGCTCAGCTCGACGGCAATCTTTACCGTGGATGCGCAGGCTTACTACCCGTGTCCGGACCCCGTGGCGGGCGCCCTGTTCGGCGGCACGGTCGGCGCGATTGCGGGAGGCCCGCCCGGCGCGGTCGCCGGCGCGTTCCTCGGCGGTCTCATCGGGTCTACGGCGTGCGCGTCTTATCCCTCCTACGGCTACGCGCCCCCGCCGGCCTACTACGCGCCGCCCGCGGCTTACGCGCCCTCGTACTACGCACCGCCCGCCTACTACCCCGCGCCTGTCTACTACGGCAACTCCTACTATCCGGCGCCGTACTACCGTCCGGTCTACGGTTACGGGTATGGCTATGGTGGTGGCTACTACAAGCGTGGATACGGGTACGGCTACAACCACGGCCACGGTTACTACGGCCACGGCAATGGCAACGGCCATGGTGGCTACGCCCACAACAACGGCAACGGATATAGCCGCGGTGGGCAACAGGGCTACAGCCGTGGCGGACAGCAGGGATATAGCCGCGGTGGGCAGCAGGGATACAGCCGCGGTGGGCAGCAGGGATACAGCCGCGGCAACGGGGGCTACCAGACTGCCTCCAACGGCGGTGGCGGCCGATACAGCGGCGGGAACGGCGGCGGGCGCTCCCAGCGCTAGCGAGTGATCACCACGAGCACGCTGCAGTGCGAGTGCTCGATCAGTGACTTCGATACCGAGCCGCTCCACCAGCGCTTGGCCCAGCTGTCGAGGTGCTTGTGGCCCGCCACGATGAGGTCGACGTTCACGCGCTTCGCATAGTCGACGATCGCTTCGACCGGGTGGCCCACCACGAGCTCGCCCTTGGCGTTCAGGCCCAGCTCCGATAGCCGCCGCAGTCCTTCGGCGAGGATGCCCTCGTACTTCTTGCGCTCGATCTCGCCCAGCTGCGGGTCGTAGAACGCGCCCTCGCCGCCGACGTAGATCGAATCCTGGGGCATCACGGCAATCAGGAACAGTTCAGCGCCCTGCATCTGCGCGACTTCCTGGCAGTCGAGCAGGGCCTTCTGGCCCGCCTGCGAGCCGTCGTAGGTCAACAGAATCCGTCTGTTCATGTCGATCCCTCCTTGCGCATCGATTTGCTACAGTCGCCGCAATCCACGCGGAGGGTAAACGATGAAGGTCCTGCCTGTCTTGGTTTTCGCCGTCGCGGCCGGAACCGCGGTTGCCGCCACCCCGAAGAACCCCGGAGAGCTGCTCGCGGCCTCGCCCGCGACGGACTGGCGCAAGCCCGATCCGGACCGCACGCTCTATATGGAGCTTCCCTCCGGACGCGTCGTCATCGAGCTCGCGCCCGACTTCGCGCCGCAGCACGTGGCCAACATCCGCACGCTGGTGAAGGCGAAGTGGTTCGACGAAGGGGCGAGCGTCTACCGGCTCCAGGACAACTACGTCGCGCAGTGGGGTGATGCGACCGAGAAGAAGCCGCTGGGCGAAGCGAAGAAGAACGTGCCCGCGGAGTTCACGCGGCCGATCGCCGGGATGCCGACGTTCACGAAGCTGCCCGATCGCGACACTTACGCCGACGAGGCGGGCTATGCCGCGGGCTTTCCCGTGGCGCGCGACCTGAAGAGCGGACGGGCCTGGCTCGTGCACTGCTACGGCATGGTGGGCGCGGGGCGCGCGAACGAGCTCGATTCAGGAAATGGCGCCGAGCTCTACGCGATCATCGGCAGCGCACCGCGGCTGCTCGACCGCAACGTGACGCTGGTCGGGCGGGTGCTCCGCGGCATCGAACTTCTCTCGTCGCTGAAGCGCGGCACCAAGCCCCCGCTGGGCTTCTACGAGAAGCCCGAGGACACCACGCCGATCGCATCGGTCCGGTTTGCCGCCGACGTATCCGAGGACAAGCGCACGAACCTCGAGGTGCTGCGCACCGAGAGCGCCACGTACAAGGCGCTCGTCGAGATGCGCCGCAACCGAAAGGACGACTGGTGGAAGGAACCGGCGGGACACGTGGACGTGTGCAATTCGTCCGCGCCCGTGCGCGACGCGCGCTGACGACCGCGGGTCGCTACTTCGACCACGCCGCGATGTCGGAGACGTCGATCTTGAAGTCCTGGTTCTTGGGCAGGCTCTCGGCGTTGAGCCGGTCCTGCTCGACATGAAACGCCGCCGCCAGCTTGAAGCTGATTACCGCGAGGTTCGTCGGATCGGTGCTCATCTTCATGGCGCTTTCGGAGATGGTCACCGCATTGGTGGCGAGCCTGACGTAGATCTTCTCGGCGAGGTCGCGGACCTTCATGTCGAACGCGGGCTGGGTCATGGGAATCCTTCGGGTGGGTGGTTCATCCTACGCCTCGCGGCGCCAGGATTATCATGTTCGTCACACCATGAATGATCCGCTCTTCCTCCTGATCAAGGCGGTCGATTTCGCGGCGCACAAGCACCGCGACCAGCGTCGCAAGGACGCCGAGGCCTCGCCCTACATCAACCATCCCATCGCCCTCACGCGGGTGTTGCGCGTCGAGGCCGGTGTGTCCGACATCGACGTGCTCGTGGCCGCGCTGCTCCACGACACGATCGAGGACACCGAGACCACGCGCGATGAGCTCGAGCGCGAGTTCGGCGCGCACATCGCGGGGATCGTGGACGAAGTCACCGACGACAAGAATCTCGTGAAGGCCGATCGCAAGCGCATGCAGGTCGAGCACGCCGCGACGATCAGCCCGGAGGCGAAGCTCGTGAAGCTCGCCGACAAGATCTGCAACCTGCGCGACATGCTGACCGCCCCTCCGGCCAACTGGCCGCTGGAGCGGCGCATCGAGTATTTCGACTGGGCGAAGGAAGTGGTGGACCAGTTGCGCGGCGCGCACCCGGGCCTGGAAGCGCTCTTCGACCAGGCTTACGCCGGGCGGCCCTGAGGTTTCCTGCTCGGGGCGGGTTCGCCCTTGCGCTTGATCGCGCTCAGCTGTCCGTTGCTCTCCAGGTGGCACAGCTTCACCTCGGAGATGTCGGCGATTCCCTGCAGCCGGAGCTGGGAAAACAACTCCTCTCGCGTGATCATTTCCTTGCGCATGTTCCGGTGGAGCATCACGCCATCGCGCACCAGCGGCAGCGGGCGCGGCTCGATGAGCTTCTCCATCCAGCGATAGCGGAAGGAGAGCCAGTCGAGGAGCATGTCCCAGAAGACGAGTGTGCCTACGAGCACGAGGCCTTCGGTGATCGACCGGTATTCGCTCGCCATCGCCTGCTGCGACGCATCGGCGATCAACACCACCAGCAGGATGTCCGTGACCCCGACGTTGGTGGCGCCGCGGCGTATCACGCGGAAGAAGATCCAGAGTGCGAAATAAACCACCGTCCCGCGCAACACGATGTCGAGCAGGCCCATGGTTGGCACCCACATCGCGTGCCAGTCGATCGCGAAGATGTTCATGGCGGCCGTCGGAGGACTATCCGCCATCGTGGCAACCGGCGTGACCGGCAACAAGGGATGGCACACGCCTCGCCGTGTCAGCGAACGCCGACAGGCTTACTCGACGGTGACGCTCTTCGCGAGGTTGCGCGGCTTGTCGACGTCCGTGCCGCGCTTCAACGCCGTGTGATACGCGAGGAGCTGCACGGGGATCGTGTGGACGATCGGGGAAAGGATTCCTGAATAGCGCGGCGTGCGAATCACATGCACGCCCTCGCTCTCGGTGAAGTGACTGTCGAGGTCGGCGAACACGTACAGCTCGCCACCGCGTGCGCGCACCTCCTGCATGTTCGACTTCACCTTCTCGAGGAGCTGGTCGTTGGGCGCGATCACCACGACGGGCATGTTCTCGTCGACGAGCGCGAGCGGTCCGTGCTTGAGCTCGCCCGCGGGATACGCCTCGGCGTGGATGTACGAGATCTCTTTGAGCTTCAGCGCGCCTTCGAGGGCGACCGGGTAATGCATCCCGCGGCCGAGGAACAGCGCGTGATCGCGCAGCGCGAAGCGTTCGGCCCACGCCTGCACCTGCGGTTCGAGGTTGAGCGCGTGCTGGATCGAACCCGGGACGAAGCGCAGTTGCTCTAGGGCGTCGTGCTCGGCTTGCGCGGAGAGTCGGCCGCGGCTCTTGGCGATGGCGAGCGCGAGCGTGAAGAGCGAGACGAGTTGTGTCGTGAACGCCTTGGTCGAGGCGACGCCGATTTCCGCACCGGCCCGTGTGTAGAAGACGAACTTCGACGCGCGCGGGATCGCGCTTTCGCGCACGTTGCAGATCGAGAGCGTGCGGCCGTGGCCGAGCTCCTTCGCGCGCTTCAATGCTTCCATCGTGTCGAGCGTTTCGCCCGACTGGGAGATCGTGACGACGAGCTGGCGATGATCCGGAATCGAATCGCGGTAGCGGTATTCGTGGCCGAGCTCCACGTTGCACGGGAGCTGCGCGAGGGATTCGATCCAGTAGCGCGCGACGAGACCTGCGTAGTAGCTCGTGCCCGAGGCGAGGATCAGCGCGCCGGACAGATCCTTGAACGCCTCCATCGCGCCCGCGCCGAAGAGGCCGTCAACATCCACGCCGCCGTCGATCACGCCTTCGATCGTGTCGGAGACCGCGCGCGGCTGCTCGTGGATCTCCTTCTGCATGTAATGGCGATAAACGCCGAGGTCCACGGCATCCGCGCTCAATTCGGAGATGTAGACCTTGCGCTCGACCTGGCGGCGATCGCGATCGACGATCTCCACACCGCTGCGGCGAATCGCAACCACGTCGCCATCTTCGAGATAGATCACGCGCTTGGTCTCCGCGATCACGGCGGAGACATCGGACGCGAGGAAGTTCTCGCCGTCGCCCAGGCCCACGACGAGCGGGCAGCCCATGCGGGCGCCGGCGATGGTGTCGGGATCCGAGAGTGCAACCACGCCAATTGCGTAGGCACCGCGAAGATCGGAGGCCGTCTTCTGTGTGGCGACGAAGAGGTTATTGCCCGCCTTGAAGTAGTGATGCACGAGGTGGGCGATCACCTCGGTGTCGGTTTGCGAGGCGAAGGCGTAGCCGAGCGCGATCAGCCGTGCGCGTTGCTCCTCGTGGTTCTCGATGATGCCGTTGTGGACCACGGCGATCTCGTCGCCCGAGACGTGCGGATGCGCATTGGGCTCGGTGACGCCGCCGTGCGTGGCCCAGCGGGTGTGCGCGATGCCGAGGATGCCCTCGACCTTGTCCGCGCGCACGGCGCTTTCCATCTCCGCCACGCGCCCGACGCGGCGCACGCGCCGGATGCCGCCATTGAGCACGGCGAGCCCCGCGGAGTCATAGCCGCGATACTCGAGCCGCTTCAGGCCCTCGACGAGGACCGGAACGATGTTGCGATCTGCGATGGCGCCAACGATGCCGCACATGCCGTGATTATCGCCTATGCCGCGATGATTTTCGGCAACTGTCAGCCCCCATAGAGCACGAACGGGGCCCAATGCCGCGGATCTCGCCACGGCGATCCAGATCGCGCGAACTGGCGCTTGGTCTCCGCAAGGGCGCGGCCAGGGTCCAATCCAGCCCTCAGCCGTCGATGGAAGGCGGGCATGAACTCGGCCGAGGCACGATCGTTGACTTCCCACAGCGAGAGCACCGTTCGCCGGTTGCCTGCGACCGTCAGCGCATAGGGCAGGCCGAGTACGCCTTCACCGGAGACGATCCGCCCCGCGCCGCTGTCGCATGAAGAGATGACTGCGAGCTCGCTTCTCAAGCGAAGGCTTGGCCACTCGGCAGCGGAGAGATAACCGTCGGATTCACTCGAGCGTCCGTCGCCGGCAAGGACGATGGCTGAAAGCTGCGGGTGGGTGGTGGACAGAAAACCGTGCGCCGCGAAGTGCAGATAGCGGAAGCGCGAAAGTTCGCCGCGGCTTGCCAATGCGCGGATCGCGGACTCGGTGGCGCCGGCGCCCTTCAGAAGCACTGTTCGCTGCCCCGCGTGCGCCTTCGCGACTGCATCGATCTCTGCGTTGGCGCCAGGTAGCGCGGGCAAGTTGGTACCTTCGCCTGCTGCCACGGCGAGCAGGCCTTCGGGAACCGGCCCTTCGCGCGCACGTTGCCTTTGCTTTGCAAGCACGTCGAGCGACTGGACGTAGGTGACATCGTGGCGCGCAATCACCGGAGTCCCGTCGAGGGTAAGGGCTTCGAATGGAATCAACGCAAGTGATCCATCGGGCGAAAGTTGCCAGGCACGAACGCTGCGAAGCTCCGCGGCCAATGGCGCTATCAGGCGACGGGACAGCTCATCGGTCATCTCACTAATATCCGGTACCCGGCGAGCGCCTTGGGGCTGTGCGAGCGACCAGCGGTAGCTCCCATCCGGCAGTCTCCAGACACGCTCACGCTCAGGTATTTGGCTTGCGATCCAGCGACGATAGGCGTCGATGGTGCCTGCGAGGCCGGGTAGCGCGCCCAACACGAACCCTTTCACGGGCCCGGATCGCCGCATCACCAGGGCCGCCGCACGATCGCGATTGACGATGAAGCTGACGAACACCGCGTCGCGCGCAATGCCCTCGCGAGTCACGGAAACCTCGGCTCTACCGCTCTTCGCTGCTACGCGATGGGCGGCGCGCTCGGCCTCCTGCCGTGCGCCGGCATTGGCGATTGCTGCAACACTTCCGGGCGTCAGGCCTGCTGCTGCGCTTTCCAACGACTCCAGTCGGCGCAATTGTTCGCTGAGGTCATCGACATCCTGCTTGGAGAGACCGGCGGCGACCGCTCTCGAGCGAAGATCCATGGCCTCCCCCAGTGTCCTCGCCTTGAGCAGTTCCGAAACGCGCAAGGCGCCGACCAGGTCGCCACGCGCGATTCTCAACTCCACGAGCGCCTTGAGCCCGAGGCCCCACTCGTCGCCTTCTGATGCGACGGCCAGACGCCCTTGTCGAAACTCCGCGCCGAGAAATCCCTCCGCTCGAGTCGCTTCGGCTATCGCCAGATACTGCTCGAGGAGATGCTCTGCACGATCGCGTCGTCCTTCAACCAGAAGGTAGTTTGCAAGCGTGCCCAAGTAGGGGAACACCCTCTCGTTGCGAGCCCCGAAGACTTCGCGCGCTTGTTCCAGCGTGGACTCCATGCCCCTCAGCGCGAGCTCCCTGTTCCCCAATGCGAATTGCGCTTCATGCAGGCCATTGCGATATGCAAGTCGGTTGGGATGTGTCTCGGCAAGCACGCCTTCGCTCGCCTCAAGCGCCTGGCCGAAAGTCGCAAGCGCCAGCTCGTGCTGTTCAAGACGCAGATGGCAATAGGCTCGACCGCTATGGACCTGCAGCGTCACTGGATGCTTCTGGCCAAGCGCACTGGGCGCGGTGACGGCGGCCGCCTCGTAAGCATTGAGAGCGTTGGCGTAGTCCCGCAGGTAATAGAGGCTGCGACCCAGGTTCACGGTGTAACGAATCGTGGACGGGTGGGCGGGGCCAAGTTCGGAGACTGACGTGACAACCACCGCTTTGCTGATCAGCGCGGCCTGGTCGAAGCGTCCGATGTCGACGTAGATTCGCGCGAGCAAATCACGATGTCGCAACGTCTCCGGATGTTTCTCTCCAAAGACCTGCGAATAGTCCGCGTCCAACGCGAGCACGTGATCGAGCGCATCCACACTTCGGCCGCGTCCGAGCTTTGCATCCGCCAGGCTCGTCATCACAGCCAGCGTCGACGGATGGCGCGGGCCGAGCGTCGCCACGCGTCCGACATGAACCTGGGCATAGAGGACTTCGGCGCTCGCATACTCGCCCAGCAAGAAGTGGGAGGCGGCGAGGTTATTGCGCGCAACAAGCGTGGCGCGGTCTGTCGGCCCGCGAGTTGCCTCGTAGGCTTCACTGAGGCGCAGAAACAGGTCGCGCGCCTGACGGTATTCGCCGCGCTCCTGCAGTGCGGCCGCCATCGTGTTCAAGCTCGAAAGCGTGTCGGCGTGATCGGATCCGAGCGCCGCGCGACGGGCCTCGTAGACGTCCGAGGCGATTCGCTCGGCATCGCCGTATCGGCCCAGGAGAAATGCGCAGACGGCGAGGATCTGCCGCGCTTCAAGAGTTCCCGGGTCCGAGGCCCCTCTCAGCTCGGTCAACCTCGTCGCCGAGCGCTGCGCTTCGATCTCGCCCTCGGCGGGCCTCCTCAGTTCGACGAACCTGCGGGCAAGATCCGTGCGGCAGCGATGCGTGGCCTCGTGATCGTCCCCCAGGGCTTGTCGTCGCAGCTCGCAACCTCGCTGAGTTGCATCCAGGGCGTCCTGGTACTTTCCTTCGCGCGCCAGGACGTTGCCACGGTCGAGAAGGTCAGACGCCTCGTCCGGCCGTGCCGCCAGCGAGCACGTGCCAATCGACAACGCCAAGATGATTCGAAGCCAGACCTTCACCGCTACTGCCCCCCAGCCAAAGCGGATGGTATAACTGCCGCGCAAACCCATTGTCACTCAAGGGAGGCAGGCCATGGCTGCAACGAAAGGAACCAAGAAGTCCGCTCAGCGGACCGTCCGGACCGAAGAGCAGAAGAGTCAGTTTGTCGTCGGGGATTGCATCAGCGTCACGATTCACGTCCGCGCGAAGTGCAAAGAAGGTAGCGGAAAGCCGTCGGTGCGCTACGCGCAGGCAAAGAGCGCAGACCAGACGAGCACCCCGCCCATGCGGATGATGTCCAGCGGCGGCCCGACGGGTACCGGAGGTGGTGGCACGGAGCCGTTGGTAGAGGTCAACATCTACGTCGACGTAAACAACTGAGCTGCTGGCGGCGAGCCGTCAACAGCCGTCAACGAGAGTTGACGGCCTCCGCGGTTCGCGCCGCGGCACGCGGCAACTCGCGCGATCGCAACCAAGCAGCATGGATGACGCGTTCGGGCGAGTTGACCGCGGGAATCGGCGGAGCCGCAGGATCTAACGCAAATTCGGTCCAGTCGACCGGCACCGTGGCGTTGCCGGTACTCAAGCCCCAGACATACCGCTGTCCAGGTTTGAGAACGACTTCCTCAGGCAGCGTCAGACCCAGGTCCTCGGTTTCCATGGCATGAAGGAGGCGCCCTTCATCCGTGACGAGTTCGAAACGCAACTTCCCGGCGCCCTTTTTCCAGGCGAAGCGGCGCGCGTCACTCGGAGCAACGACCCCCTCAGGCGATAGCGCCCGGACCTCTCCCACTGTGCGCATCACGAGCGTCGCCTGCACATGGGCTGGATCATCCACGCGAAGCTTCCGATACGCGTCGTTGAGTTTGATCGCCTCGGGAAGTTTGCCGGTCGCTGCGACAAGGCCCGTCTTTGCGTTCGATATCTCAGCCGGGCCTTCCACGGTGTAGAGCAGCGCGCCCTCCGCCACGAAGAGTGAAGCCTTCGCCCCGGCAGCAAGGCGCACACGCTCGCCAGTGCGAACGACATCGAGCGCGCGCACGGCCTTCGCGCCCTTGCCCGTGACCGTGCCGCTCACGTCCGTCACAAGGACGTCACCGGCCCAAGCGGTCGTGGCGAAGCAGGCCACCCAGGTGGCGGCGAGAAAGACTTTCAGGTTCTGGATCGGGTTCATGGCAGTGATGTTGCGCCGGAGCCGGGATCAATGCGCCCGGAAAGTCGGCGCACGGCCTGCCGAGTATCGGACGAAGGAGGGATTATCGCGAGGCGGGAGAACAAAATGCTCTCCCCGGCTGGGGGGCCGGGGAGAGGCAAGCATGGGCGAAATGCTCTTGGCCTCACGTCGCCCTGCAGACCCGTGGGAGAGGAGGGGACCCACAGATCTGAACCCATGCTGCGCCGCGGCAAGCGAACAATCGTGCGGAAAGTGCACAAACGGGATGCTGAATATCCGACGAACTAGCGCCATCCCCAGGCCTCGACCGCCTCGTGGCCGTCGATGGCGATGGGGCCTAGGGGCTCGACCCCCTCCTCCTCG
Source organism: Usitatibacter palustris (assembly GCF_013003985.1). Taxonomy (GTDB): domain Bacteria; phylum Pseudomonadota; class Gammaproteobacteria; order Burkholderiales; family Usitatibacteraceae; genus Usitatibacter; species Usitatibacter palustris. The sequence continues at coordinate 3,938,361 of NZ_CP053073.1, forward strand.
AACCGCACCGCGGTAACCACCCGCATCCCCAGGCGCTTGGCCTCCCCCTGGAGCTTGGCCGCCACGTTGGTCGCGTCGCCGATCGCCGTGTAATTGAACCGGTCGCGGGCACCCACGTGGCCGATGACGGCGGGGCCGGCGGCGAGGCCCACGCCCATGGCCAGGGGCGGCCGTCCCTCACGGGCAAGGTCCGAATTCAGGCGCTCCAGGCCCCGGAACATGTCCTGCGCCGCCGCCCAGGCTGACGCAGCCGGGTCGGCGAGCGCCTTCGGCGCGCCGAACACCGCCATCACGCCGTCCCCGCGGATGTTGTCGAGCATTCCGTCGTGGCGATGGATCGCCCGCGAGATCACTTCATGGAAGCGGTTGAGCAGCGCGACCGCCTCTTCCGGCGTCGTCTGCGCGGTCATCGCCGTGGAGCCGCGCAGGTCCGCGAAGATGAACGCGAGGTCGCGGCGCTCGCCCTTGTGGCCGGGCGTGATCTGGCCCTTGAGGATCGCGCGCAGCACGCCTGGGCTCACGTAGCCGGCGAACGCGGTGCGCAGCCGCTGCCGCTCGCGCCGCTCGCTCCAGGCTTCGTAGGCGGTGCGGGAAGCCCATGCGAGGGCGAGCGTGAAGAGCGCGGGTGCAATCTCGAGGACGAGCCCGGAGCGCAGCGCGAGCGTGCCCCCGGCGGCAAGCGCGATGACGGCGAGGACGAGGCTCGCGAGGCCGATCCGCCAGTCGCGCACGAGCAAGAGAAGCGCGCACACGGTGACCATCACGAGCAGCAGCGGCCGGCCCGCATCCTGCGCCGGGTTTCCGTGAAGCGCCGTGCGGAGCGCGGCGGCGTGAGCGACCACGCCAGGCGAGCTGCGCGACGCCGGCTCCCAGCCGGCGAGGTTCACGGGGACGTCGATGCGGTCGGTGAACCGCTGCGTTTCGCCCACGAGCACGATGCGTCCCTTGAAGAGCTTCTCCAGGTACGTCGGGTCCGTCGAGTGAAGCACCTCGTGGAAGGGCACGTAGCGAAACGGCTGGCCCAACGCGAAGTCGATGTAGCCGTCGTCACAAGTCTTCGATACGGCGCGGCAGAGGCGGCCGACCAGCGTGGGAAAGGACGAGTCGTCGGTGGGCATCGACAGCGAGAAGCGCCGCACGACGCCGTCGGCATCTCGCGCGAGCAGTCCCAGCCCGAGTCCCTCCTCGCGAAGCACCGCAAGGAAGGGCGTGTGAATGGGTTTGGCGGCGCGCGTCCGGGAATCCACGGTGAGGGACACGACGACCGGTCCGTTCTGCTTGGCGGCGACGAGGCCCGTCATCAGCACGCGATCGAGGCCGGGACGCATCGCTTCACCCGAGCGGTCGGGCAGCGTCACATCGAGGCCGATCGCCCGGGGCTTGGCACCCGCCACCTTCACGAGCACGCGGGCGAGCGGCTCGTGCCAGAGGCCCAGCGGCTCGGGAATCAGCTTGAAGGATGCGTCGTCGACCCCGATCACGATGATGTCGTTGGGGGCCGGCCTGGGCGCGAACTTGCGGAGGAAGGAGGTCTCGGCGTCGAGGATCGCGAGGTCGATTCGCTCCGACACCGGCGTCCAGGCGAAGGCGAGTCCCACGAGGGCGAGCGCCGCGAGGGCGAAACCACGCATGGCGCGCATCTTAACGTGAGAGGGGCCGGATGCTAGACTCACCTCTGGAATCCGCGGCGGAACAAGAAAATGACAGGCGAACAGCCGAGCCCCGCCCAATTGGCCGGCATCCAGGACAACTTCGTGAAGAGCCTCGCGGCTCTCGGGCGCGTTCGCACGTACCCCAAGAACACCGTGTTCATCACCGAGGGTGATTCGAGCGATTCGGTGTTCGTCGTCCTCACGGGCAAGGTCAAGGTCTTCGTCTCCGACCAGGAGGGCCACGAGATGACCCTCGATACGCATGGCCCGGGCGAGTACGTGGGCGAGATGGCGATGGACGGCAACCCGCGCTCGGCTTCGTGCATGACGCTCGAGCCCACGACGTTCTCGGTGGTCCAGAAGGACCCCATCCGCGAGGCGATCCGGGCCAATCCCGACTTCGCCCTCGACATGATCGCCAAGGTGATCGACCGCGCGCGGCTCGCCACCGACAACGTGAAGCACCTCGCGCTCCTCGACGTCTACGGGCGCGTGGCGCGGCTGCTGCTCAACATGGCGGTGGAAACGAAGGACGGGAAGCTGCAGATTCCCGACAAGATCACCCAGCAGGAAATCGCAGAGCGCGTCGGCGCCTCGCGCGACATGGTGAGCCGGATCTTCCGGGACCTCACCCTCGGCGGCTATATCGTGGTTGAGAACAGGATCATCACGATCAACAAGAAACCGCCCGCGCGCTGGTGAGCAGCGGGAACGGGGTTGGAACGGACACTTCGTGCCGTTCAACCCCGGCGAGCAAATCGGGAATTTTACGTTTCGGGCTCGCGGAATCTGCCCAAGTCCTGAAGCACCAACCCCTCTATCGTGGGACCCATCGCGCATCGAACGCGCGAGGATGAGGTGTCCCATGCTCGAAGACATACGTGATCACAACCCGCGACCTACCGAGGAAGAGCGCGACTGGGTTGCCAGCAATGCTTTCGGTTTGGCCGCTCGCGTGATCCTCGCGACCGGAGTAGCCCTGATGATTGGGGTCAGCGCGAGCGCGCTGGTCGACCGCTACGGCTCGGCTACGGTCGCTTCGTCGGCCGCTTCCACGCCGGCCGCGTCTGCTGCTTCGCCTCGGTGAGCGTGAGGCCCCCGGGGGGCACGTCCTTGGTGATCGTCGCACCCGCGCCGATCGTCGCGCCCTTGCCCACGGTGACAGGCGCGACCAGCTGCACATCGGAGCCGATGTGCACGTCATCTTCAATCACCGTCCGGTGCTTGTTCACGCCATCGTAGTTGCAGGTGATGGTTCCCGCGCCGATGTTCACGCCGCTGCCCACGGTCGCATCCCCCACGTAGGCGAGGTGGTTGGCTTTCGAGCCCCGGCCCACGCGGCTCGCCTTCACTTCCACGAAGTTGCCGATGTGCACGTCGTCTTCGAGTGCGGTGCCCGGGCGGATCCGCGCGTAAGGACCAATGCGCGCGTTCGCGCCGACGGTCGCCTCCTCGAGGAGCGAGAAGGGCCGCACTTCCGTCCCTGCGCCGAGGGTGACGTCGCGCAGGATGCAGTTCGCGCCGATCTTCACCCCGTCGCCGAGAATCACGCGGCCTTCGAAGATGCAGTTCACGTCGATGGACACATCTCGCCCGCACGTGAGCTCGCCACGCACGTCGATGCGCGCCGGATCTGCGAGGGTGACGCCTGAGTCGAGGAGTTTGGCGGCCTGGTTCATCTGGTAGTGGCGTTCGAGCGCGGCGAGCTCCGCCTTGCTGTTCACGCCAAGCACTTCGTGCACGTTCGCGGGATGGCACACCTGGATCGGTACGCCCTCGGCAGCCGCGGCCGCCACGATGTCGGTCAAATAATACTCGCCCTGCGCGTTGTCATTCCCGAGGCCCGCAAGCCATGCGGCGAGCTTGTCGCCGGGTGCGGCGAGGATCCCGGTGTTGACCTCTCGAATCGCCCGCTCGGCTTCCGTCGCGTCCTTCTCCTCCACGATCCTCGCAACGCGCCCGCCGCCATTGCGGACGATGCGGCCGTAGCCCTTGGGCTGGTCGAGTTCCTGGGTGAGCAGTGCGAGGTGCCCCTGCGAAGCCGCATCGACCAGCGCGCGGAGCGTTCCGGACCCAATGAGCGGAACGTCGCCGTAGAGCACCAGCACGGTGCCGCCGGATTCGAGTTTCGGAAGGGCCTGCGTCACGGCGTGGCCCGTGCCCAATTGCTGGGCTTGCTCCGCCCATACGAGGTTCGTATCGGCCAAGTTCTGGGTCACGCGATCGGCACCGTGCCCGACGACGACGCAAAGCTTGCTCGGCGAGAGCAGCCGAGCCGTGGAAATCACATGGGAAAGCAGCGGGCGCCCTGCGAGCGGATGGAGCACCTTGGGCAGGTCGGATCTCATCCGCTTGCCCTGGCCCGCCGCGAGGATGACGACCTGGAGCGTCAGCGTTTCTGCCGCAACTTGCGGATGGCAGCGATCTGCGCGGCGGCCATCGCGAATTCGGCTTGCGCGGCGGCGATCTCGAGCGAGTCGGACTTGCTCGCCATCGCCTCTTCGGCAGCCCGCTTGGCCTCGAGCGCCTTGGCTTCGTCGAGGTCGTGCGCGCGCACTGACGAGTCGGCGAGCACGGTGATCACGTCGGGTTGCACTTCCATCATGCCGCCGGAGACGTAGATCACTTCCTCTTCGCCGCCGCCGGCCGGAACGATGCGCACGGTGCCGGGCTTGATGCGCGTGAGCAGCGGCGTGTGCTCGGGAAGGATTCCGAGCTCGCCCGCCTCGCCCGGAGCGATGACCATCTGGGCCTCGCCCGAGAAGATCGATTGCTCGGCGCTGACGATGTCGACGTGGATAGTCTTGGCCATTTTTTCTTTCTTACTGCAGCGTCTTTGCCTTCTCGAACGCTTCCTCGATCGCGCCGACCATGTAGAAGGCCTGCTCGGGGAGGCTGTCGCACTCGCCGTTCACGATCATGTTGAAGCCCTTGATCGTGTCCTTGAGGGTGACGTACTTGCCGGGCGAACCCGTGAACACTTCGGCGACGTGGAACGGCTGCGAGAGGAAGCGCTGGATCTTGCGCGCGCGTCCGACCGCGAGCTTGTCCTCGGGCGAGAGCTCGTCCATGCCCAGGATCGCGATGATGTCGCGCAGTTCCTTGTAGCGCTGCAGGATCGCCTGCACGGCGCGCGTGCAGTTGTAGTGCTCTTCGCCAATGACGTGCGGGTCGACCTGGCGCGAGTTCGAATCGAGCGGATCCACGGCGGGGTAGATGCCGAGCGAAGCGATGTCGCGCGAAAGCACGACCGTCGCGTCCAGGTGGCCGAAGGTCGTCGCGGGCGACGGGTCGGTCAAGTCATCCGCGGGAACGTAGACCGCTTGAATGGACGTGATCGAGCCCTTCTTCGTGGAGGTGATGCGCTCCTGCAGGCGACCCATTTCCTCGGCGAGCGTCGGCTGGTAACCCACGGCCGAAGGCATGCGGCCCAGCAGCGCGGACACTTCCGTGCCGGCGAGCGTGAAGCGGTAGATGTTGTCGACGAAGAACAGGATGTCGCGGCCTTCGTCGCGGAAACGCTCGGCCATCGTGAGGCCCGTGAGCGCCACGCGCAGGCGGTTGCCCGGGGGCTCGTTCATCTGGCCGAACACCATCGCGACCTTCGACTTCGAGAGATCTTCCTGCACGATGACCTTCGCGTCGCTCATCTCGTGGTAGAAGTCGTTGCCTTCGCGGGTGCGCTCACCGACGCCGGCGAACACCGACAGGCCGCTATGTTGCTTCGCGATGTTGTTGATGAGCTCGAGCATGTTCACGGTCTTGCCGACGCCGGCGCCGCCGAAGAGGCCGACCTTGCCGCCCTTGGCGAACGGAGCCACGAGGTCGATAACCTTGATGCCGGTCTCGAGGAGTTCGACCGAAGGCGAGAGCTGGTCGAACTTGGGTGCGGCGGCGTGGATCGAGCGGCGTTCGTCGCTGTTCACCGGGCCGCGTTCGTCGATCGGGCGGCCGAGCACGTCCATCACGCGGCCGAGGGTGGCGGGACCCACGGGCACCATGATCGGCGCGCCGGTGCCCTTCACCTTCATGCCGCGGCGCAGGCCGTCGGACGAGCCGAGGGCGATCGTGCGCACGATGCCGTCGCCGAGCTGCTGCTCGACTTCGAACGTGAGGCCCTTCTCGGCAAAGGAGTTGGCCTCCTCGACGAGCGTCAGCGCGTCATAGATGTTGGGCATCCCCTCGCGCGGGAACTGGATGTCGATCACCGCGCCGATGCACTGGACGATGCGGCCTTCCGAGGTCTGGTTCGTGCTCATGTCGTGAGTCCTGGCTTTGAATTCAGTTAGACGGCCGCCGCGCCACCGACGATCTCCGAAAGCTCTTTCGTGATCGCCGCCTGTCGCGACTTGTTGTAGACGAGGGTGAGGTCGTCGATGACGCTCGACGCGTTGTCGCTCGCGCTCTTCATCGCGACCATGCGCGCCGATTGCTCGCTCGCGATGTTCTCCGAGAGCGCCTGGAAGATGATCGCCTCGAGGTAGCGGCGCAGCAGCTGGTCGAGGACCACCTTCGCGTCGGGTTCGTAGACGTAGTCCCAGTTCTTGCGGATGGCGCGCGAGTCCTGGCTCAGGCGCTCGGACGGCAGCGGCAGCAGCTGCTCGACCACCGGCTCCTGCTTCATCGTGTTGATGAAGCGCGTGTAGACGATGTAGAGGGCGCCGATCTTGCCCTCGTTGTAGAGGTTGATCTGCACCCGCACCGGCCCGATCAGCTGCTCGAGGTGCGGACGGTCGCCCAGGCCCACGACGTGCGACACGATTTCGCCGCCGAAGCGCTGCAGGAAGCTGAAGCCCTTGTTGCCCATCGCCGTGAACTTCACCTTGCGGCCCGCGTCCTGCAGTTCCTTCGTCTTGTTCGTGACGAGGCGCAGCGCGTTGGTGTTCAAGCCGCCGCACAGGCCCTTGTCCGACGTAACGAGCAGCACGCCGACATCCTTGGACGCGTCAGGCCGGTCGATCAGGAACGGGTGGCGGTACTCGGGGTTGGCATGCGCGAGGTGCGCGGCGATGTTGCGGATCTTGTCGCCATAGGGGCGCGCATGGCGCATGCGCTCCTGGGCCTTCCTCATCTTGGAGGCCGCGACCATCTCCATGGCCTTGGTGATCTTGCGCGTGTTTTGCACGCTCTTGATCTTGGTGCGAATCTCTTTCGAACCTGCCATTGGGTATGCCTATTTTCCCGAAGTAGCCCTACGGTGCTTCACTGCTCGCTGGGGTTGAACGGCACGAAGTGTCCGTTCCAACCCCGTTCCCGCTGCTAGTACGTAGCGTTCTTCTTGAAGTCTTTGATTGCTTCGTGGAGCTTCGCTTCGTCGTCCTTGGTGAGATCCTTGGTCGACTCGATGCGGTTCACGAGATCGCTGTACTTGCTCTTCATGAACTCGCGCATCGCGCGCTCCGCGGCCAGTGCCTTCTTGATCTCGACGTCGTCGTAATAGCCGTTGTTCGCGGCGAAGAGCGTGAGCGCCATTTCCCAGACCTGCAGCGGCTGGTACTGCGGCTGCTTCATGAGCTCGGTCACCATGCGGCCGCGCTCGAGCTGCTTGCGGGTGGCTTCGTCGAGGTCGGAGGCGAACTGGGCGAAGGCCGCGAGCTCGCGGTACTGCGCGAGCGCGAGACGGACACCGCCGCCGAGCTTCTTGATGATCTTGGTCTGCGCGGCGCCGCCGACTCGCGACACCGAGATGCCGGCGTTGATGGCGGGACGGATGCCGGCGTTGAAGAGGTCGGTCTCCAGGAAGATCTGGCCGTCCGTGATCGAGATCACGTTGGTCGGCACGAACGCCGACACGTCGCCGGCCTGCGTCTCGATGACCGGCAGCGCGGTGAGCGAACCCGTCTTGCCCTTCACGGCGCCCTTCGTGAACTTCTCCACGTACTCCTCGTTCACGCGCGCGGCGCGCTCGAGAAGACGCGAGTGGAGATAGAACACGTCGCCGGGATACGCCTCGCGGCCCGGGGGGCGGCGAAGGAGCAGCGAGATCTGGCGGTAGGCCCAGGCCTGCTTGGTCAAGTCGTCGTAAATGATCAGCGCGTCCTGCCCGCGGTCGCGGAAGTACTCGCCCATCGTGCAGCCCGAGTAGGGCGCGATGTACTGCATGGCGGCCGGGTCGGAGGCCGAGGCGGCGACGACGATGGTGTATTCCATCGCGCCGAATTCCTCGAGCTTGCGCACCACGTTCGCGATCGTCGAAGCCTTCTGGCCGACGGCGACGTAGATGCAGATGAGGTCCTTGCCCTTCTGGTTGATGATCGCGTCGACGGCGACGGCGGTCTTGCCCGTCTGGCGGTCGCCGATGATCAGCTCGCGCTGGCCGCGGCCGACCGGCACCATCGAGTCGATCGACTTGAGGCCCGTCTGGACCGGCTGCGAAACCGACTTCCGTGCGATCACGCCCGGCGCGACCTTTTCGATCGGCTCGGTCATCTTCGCGTTGACCGGGCCCTTGCCGTCGATCGGCTCGCCCAGCGAGTTCACGACGCGGCCGATGAGCTCGGGGCCCACCGGAACTTCGAGAATGCGGCCCGTGCACTTCACGGTGTCGCCTTCGGAGATGTGCTCGTAGGCACCCAGCACCACGGCGCCGACGGAGTCGCGCTCGAGGTTGAGGGCCATGCCCATCGTTCCGCCGGGGAATTCGAGCATCTCTCCCTGCATCACGTCGGTGAGGCCGTGGACGCGGCAAATGCCGTCGGTGACGGAGATCACGGTGCCTTCAGTGCGCTTTTCAGCGGCGACCTGGAGGTTCTGGATCTTCGACTTGATCAGTTCGCTGATTTCGGACGGGTTGATCTGCATTGCAGGCTCCTGAGACTTCTTTATCGCGCGAGTGCCGCGGCCATCTGGGCCAGGGCGTCGCGCACGGATGCATGGATGACTTGGTCGCCGACCTGGACCCGGGCACCGCCCAGGAGCTCCGGATCGACGTCGACTTCGGCTTCGACCTTGCGGCCGTACTGGCGCTCGAGCGATGCGACGAGCTCGGAACGCTGCGCATCGGTAAGCGGCTGCGCGCTGGTGATCTTCGCGTGCAGCACGCGCTCGTGGTCGCGCTTCAATTCCTCGAACTGCGAGGAGATCAGCGGCAGCAGCACTTCACGGTGGTTATCGACCAGCATGGCCACGAGGTTGGTCACGTTCGCGTGCAGGCCCGTGCCCGCCACGGCGGCGAACAGCTCTTTCTTCTGCTGGCTGTTCACGCGCGGGTTGGTGACCACGGAACGCATCTGCGCGTCGTTGGCGATGGCAGCGACCATCTGGAGCCCGTCGGAAACGGGGCCCAGCGCATTGCCTTCCAGCGCGGCCTTGAACGAGGCTTCCGCGTACGGGCGCGCGACGGTGACGAGCTCGGCCATGGCTTAGAGCTGCGCTTTCAGCTGGCCGAGCATGTCGGCGTGTGCCTTGGCATCGACTTCGCGCTTGAGGATCTTCTCGGCACCAGCGACAGCCAGGGCGGCAACCTGCTCACGCAGCTGCTGCTTGGCCGACTGCACTTCCTGCTGGATCTGCGCGTTGGCGGAGGCCAGGAGACGATCGCCTTCGGTCTTCGCCGCGCTCTTGGATTCCTCGATGCGCGTGGCCGCCTGCTTCTCGGCTTGCGCGACGATCTCCTGGGCACGGGCGCGAGCTTCGGCGAGCATCTTGTCCGTTTCCTTCTTCGCCTCGGCGAGCGAGTTCTTGCCACGCTCGGCTTCGGCCAAGCCGTCGGCGATCGCCTTCTGGCGCGCCTCGATGGCTTCGAGCAGCCTCGGCCAGATCCAGGCGACGACCGCCCAGATGAACAGCGCGAACACCACGGCCTGCGCGATGAGCGTCAGGGTCAGATTCATGTTGCGTCCCTTCCGGGTGGGGCTCTACTTGATGACGGAGAGCAGGGGGTTCGCGAACGCGAAGAACATCGCGAGGCCCACGCCGATGATGAACGAGGCGTCGATCAGGCCGAGCAGCAGGAACACCTTGGCCTGAAGTTGCGGCATGAGTTCGGGCTGGCGGGCCGCGCCTTCGAGGAAGCGGCTGCACATGATGCCCACACCCACGCAGGCGCCAAGCGCACCCAGGCCGATGATGAGGCCGATGCCGATGCCGGTGAAGGCCTGGATCTGGGCGAGCAGTGCGAGTTTGTCCATGTTCTTTCCTTTCGGTGAGGTATTGACTGGCTTGTGTTGATTGAAAGAGGTCAGTGCCCTTCGTGGGACATCTGGATGTACACGACGGTGAGCATCATGAAGATGTAGGCCTGCAGCAGCACGATCAGGATGTGGAACATGGCCCAGACCCAGCCCAGGGCGATGGCGACGCCCGCCCAGACGATTCCGGCGGTGGCCATCATCCACAGGAGCAGGAAGATGATCTCGCCCGCGTACATGTTCCCGAAGAGTCGCAGCGAGTGCGACAGCGGCTTCGAGACGTACTCGACCACGTTGAAGACGAAGTTGAGCGGCCAGAGGAACGGGTTCGATCCGAACGGCGCGCAGAAGAGCTCGTGGATGAATCCGCCCAGGCCCTTCACCTTGATCGCGTAGAAGATCATCAGGAACCACACCGACAGCGCGAGCGCGAACGTGGTATTCACGTCGGCGGTCGGAACGATGCGGAAGCCGTGGTCCGCTCCGGGGACGAAGTGCGTGAACCACGCGATGATGTCGACGGGCAGGAAGTCCATCGAGTTCATCAGCACGACCCACACGAACACCGTGAACGCGAGCGGTGCGACGAACTTGTGGCGGTCGCCGTGGAAGATGCCCTTCACCTGGTCGTCGATGAATCCGAACACCAGCTCCACGAATGCCTGCTTCTTGCCCGGGATGCCGGCCGTGGCGCCCTTGGCGATCCACCAGAAGAAACCGAGGCCCACGAAGCCCAGCAGGATCGACACGATGAGCGTGTCGACGTTGAGCGACCAGAAGGCGCCCTCGCCAACGGGTTTCGTGAAGAACGTGAGGTGGTGACCGATGTATTCGGAAGGGTTCTGCGCAGCCATCGCTGATTCCTAGTCTCTTATCCCCGCGTGTCCTTCACGGCGATCGCCGCCGTGGACACCAAGACCGTGAGCACAAAGGTCGTCAGGAACCCCGCGACCACGATCTCCTTGTAATTCGCGAGCACCAGCCAGAACTGGACGATGATGAGGCCGATCTTCGTTCCTTCGGCCCTGAGCATCGTCCGGAGCGCTTCCCCGGCATCGTGCATTCTTCGCCGCGTTCCCATCCACCCCGACACCCAGCCTGCGGTGACGTTGACCAAACCCCCGAGCGCGGCTGACGCAGCGCCGTGCGCACCCCAAAGCACTGCAGCGGTCAGCGTGAGCGCGGCAGTGGCAATGAGTTGCCACCGGAGGACGGTACGGATGGGCCTGCTTCGGACTCCAACGAACATGGGCAGACCCGCGGCAAAAACCGCAGGATTATAGCTTTTACGCCCTGCGAGCGTCAAAAATTAGTGCGGCGCAGCAAGGACCGTTCAGCGCCGCTTGAGCCTCTGCACGAGGCCCTGGAGCTGGTCCAGGTTCGTGTAGTCGATGACCACGGAACCACGTCCGCCACGGCGCGGCTTGAGGGCCACGGTCGCGCCCAGCGCTTCGGAGAGTTCCTCCTGCAGGCGCCGCGAGTCGGCATCGAGCTTCGCGCGGCCCGGCTTCGCGCCGGCCTTCGGCGCGGCGCCCGCGTCCTGCGCAAGTCGTTCGGCATCACGGACCGAGAGTCCCAGCGCGATGATGCGTTCGGCCAGCTCCACCTGGCGGGCCTTGCCCAGCGAAAGCAGCGCGCGGGCGTGACCCATGTCGAGCCGGCCATCGAGCACCATCTCCTGGACGGCCGCTGCGAGTTCCAACAGACGCAACAGGTTCGTGACCGCTGCGCGTGAGCGACCCACGGCGCGAGCCGCTTCCTCGTGCGTGATGTGGAACTCGTCGATCAACCGGCGCAGGCCCTTGGCCTCTTCAATGGGGCTCAGGTCCTCGCGCTGGATGTTCTCGATGAGGCCGATGCCGAGTGCTGCGTCGTCGGAAACGGAACGCACGATCGCGGGCACGCGCTCGAGGCCGGCAATGCGCGCGGCCCGCCAGCGGCGCTCGCCCGCGAGGATCTCGTACTGTGAATCGTCGACGGGCCGCACGATGATCGGCTGGATCACGCCGCGCGCCTTGATTGACTCTGCGAGCTCCGCAAGCGAGGCGTCGTCCATGCGCGTGCGCGGCTGGAACTTGCCCGGCTTGAGCGCGGTAACCGGCAATTGCGCCAGCTCTTCCTCGCCCTTGGGTTTCTGATTTGCGCCGAGCAGCGCGTCTAGGCCGCGGCCCAGCCCGCGATGCTTCGTCATGCCGCCACCTTGATGCCGTTGCGCCCCAGCAGTTCGCGCGCGAACGCGAGGTGGGCCAGCGCACCCTTGGAGAGGGGATCGTGCAGCAGCACGGGCTTGCCGAACGAAGGCGCTTCGGCGATGCGAATGTTGCGGGGAATCACGGTATCGAACACCTTGTCGCCGTAGTGGCGCTTGAGTTCCTCGGCGACCTGGATCGTGAGCGTGCTGCGCGGGTCGTACATCGTGCGCACGAGCGCCTCGATCTCGATACCCGGGTTGAGGTTCTGCCGCACCTTGCGCAGGGTTCCCACGAGGTCGGAAAGGCCTTCGAGCGCGTAGTACTCGCACTGCATCGGGATGATCACGGCGTCTGCGGCCGTGAAGCCGTTCACCGTCAGCATGTTCAATGCCGGCGGGCAATCGATCACGACGAAGTCGTAGTCGGCGAGCACCGGCGCGAGCGCTTCGCGCAGGCAGTACTCGCGCCGCTCGATCGAAATCAGCTCGACTTCGGCTCCGGCGAGATCGCGATTCGCGGGGATCACGTCGTAGCCGCCCTCGCAGGTCACGCGCGCCTGCGCCGCCGGATATTCGTCGAGCAGGACGCCATAGACCGTCTTGTCCACCCCCGACTTGTCGACGCCGCTGCCGGTTGTCGCATTGCCCTGGGGATCGAGGTCGACGAGCAGCACGCGCCGCTTGTAGTGGGCGAGGCTCGCAGCGAGGTTCACGGCGACGCTGGTCTTGCCCACGCCGCCCTTCTGGTTTGCGATGACGAAGACGCGGGCCATCACGCGGCCTTCAACAGCACGAGGTGCCGCTTGGCATCGAGCGAAGGCACGCTGAGCTCGACCACGCCGGCCACACGGTGCGTTGCCGGGACCTTGGCGATTTCATCGAAGGGATGGACGCCTTTCATCGCGAGCATCTCGCCGTCGGGTGCGACCAGGTGATGCGCCTGCACGACGAAGTCGGCGAGATCGGCGAAGGCGCGCGAAACCACGGCGTCGAAAGGCTTCGCAGGCTTCCACGATTCCACGCGCTCGCACACGGGCGTGACATTCGCGAGCTTGAGTTGCGACTTCGCCTGCTGCAGGAACGCGACCTTCTTGTGGCTCGAATCAAGCAGCGTCACCTCGAGGTCGGGGCGTGCGATCGCGAGCGGAATCCCCGGGAGTCCTCCGCCGGATCCGACATCGAGAAGCGAATGCGCCTTGGCGACATGCGGAAGCACGGACAGGCTGTCGAGCACATGCAGCACGACCATCTGCTCGGGTTCACGCACGGCGGTAAGGTTGTGCACCTTGTTCCATTTCGCGAGGAGCTCGAGATACTCGGCGAGTTTCGCGGGCGCGCCTTCCGGCAACGCGAGGCCCATCGCCGCAAGGCCCTCGGCAATCCGTACTTCCAGCGTCATGCAAGTTTCTCGGTGGCAGTCGCAGCCGGCGCGACCGCGCGGCGCTTCAGGTGGACCAGGAGCAGCGAGATCGCGGCAGGAGTGATGCCCTGGATGCGCGCGGCCTGGCCAATGGTTTCGGGTCGATGCTGGGTCAGTTTCTGCACGGCTTCCTTCGACAGGCCACGGACTGCCGCGTAGTCGAACGCGACCGGCAGCCGGGTATTTTCCTGCGCGGCCTGGCGCGCGACTTCGTCCTTCTGGCGCTCGATGTAGCCCGCATACTTGGCGGCGATCTCGACCTGCTCGACGACCGCTGAATCATCAACTATTTGATTTTGTTGAGACATTTCAGTGAGCGAGTGGTAGCTCACATCGGGCCTGCGAAGGAGCTCGAAGTAGCTCTTTCCCTGGGGATCGTGAAGGGTTCGCAGGCGCGCGGTCTCGCGGGTGATCGCCTCGCGCTTGCGGGAAAACGCACCCCAGCGGGTGTCGTCGACAAGACCCAGCTTGCGGCCCGTCTCGGTCAGGCGCAGGTCGGCATTGTCCTCGCGAAGCTGGAGGCGGTACTCGGCTCGGCTGGTGAACATGCGGTAGGGCTCGGCCACGCCGCGAGTCACCAGGTCGTCGACCAGGACGCCCAGGTAGGCCTCGTCGCGACGCGGGCACCAGCCCGGCTCGCCCCGTACGAGCAATGCAGCATTGATCCCCGCGAGCAGCCCCTGGGCCGCCGCCTCTTCGTAGCCCGTCGTGCCGTTGATCTGGCCCGCGAAGAACAGTCCGGCGATCGCCTTGGTCTCCAGAGTCGACTTGAGACCGCGCGGGTCGAAATAGTCGTACTCGATCGCATAGCCGGGACGAAGGATGTGCGCGTGCTCGAGCCCGGGAATCGAATGGACGAGCGCCTGCTGCACATCGAAGGGCAGGCTGGTGGAAATGCCGTTCGGGTAGAACTCGTTGGTCTCGAGCCCTTCGGGCTCGAGGAAGATCTGGTGGCTCGACTTGCCCGCGAAGCGATGAATCTTGTCCTCGATCGACGGGCAGTAGCGCGGGCCCACACCCTCGATGACCCCGGTGAACATGGGCGAGCGGTCCAGGCCGCCGCGGATCACGTCGTGGGTCTTTTCGTTCGTGTGGGTGATCCAGCAGCTCAACTGGCGCGGGTGCATCGCGCGGTCGCCGAGGAAGGAAAACACGGGCTCGGGCCGGTCCCCCGGTTGTTCCTCGAGGCGGGAGAAGTCGATCGTCCGGCCATCGATTCTCGGCGGGGTGCCGGTCTTGAGACGCCCAACCGGAAGCTTCATCTCGCGAAGCCGCGCTGCAAGCGAGATGGACGGCGGGTCGCCGGCGCGGCCCGCGGCGTAGTTCTCGAGGCCCACATGGATCCGTCCGCCGAGGAACGTCCCCGCCGTGAGGACAAGGGTGGTGGCGTGGAAGCGCAGGCCCGCGGAGGTCACCGCGCCGGCAATGCGATCGCCCTCGAGGATAAGGTCGTCCACGGCTTGCTGGAACAGCCAGAGGTTCGGCTGGTTTTCCAGGCGGCGACGAACGGCTGCCCGGTAGAGGACGCGGTCGGCCTGGGCGCGGGTTGCCCGAACGGCGGGACCCTTGCTCCCGTTGAGGGTCCGGAACTGGATGCCGGCCTCGTCGGTGGCAATGGCCATGGCGCCGCCGAGCGCGTCGATCTCGCGGACCAGGTGGCCCTTGCCGATTCCGCCGATCGACGGGTTGCACGACATCTGCCCGAGCGTCTCGATCGCGTGCGTGAGCAGGAGCGTGCGCGCGCCGGACCGGGCAGACGCAAGCGCCGCCTCGGTGCCGGCGTGTCCGCCGCCCACCACGATCACATCGAAACGACTGGGGAAATCCACGCTGGAAGCCCGAAAAACCAAGACGCGAATTCTACGGGAAAGGACCCCCCGGGACCCTGCTTTGTTCCACGTGGAACAGCGAATTCAGCGGTCGCGGGCGGCGACCCAGGCGGTTGTCCGGGTGATGGCCTGGTTGCGAGCCGTCGGGTTTGCCCCGACCGTCGCGCCCCAGCCGGTCGGGCTCGCGGCATTGCTGACGTCGGACCGCGTGCGGACCTTCCCATAGCCGTCGAAAGCGTGATGGGCGCCCGGGTAGACGTCGATCTCTACCGGCTTGCCGTCCTTCGAGCGAGCGGCCAGGGCTTCGCAGTGTCGGGCAGGGGTCCAGTCATCGGCGGCTCCCGCCTGGATCAGGAGCGGGGCCACGGGACGGTAGTCGGAGCCGATCTGGGCGCAACCGGGATAGAACGCGACCGCGGAACGGAACTGGGGTCCGTCGCTGGTCCGCCCCGGAGCATCGGGCTGGATCGCGTTCAGGACCGCCATGGCGCCATTGGACCAGCCCATGAGGTGGACATGCCCGGCGCGGACGTCCTTGCGCTGTGTGAGCCAGGAGAGGCTCGCATAGGCATCCTTGGGCCGGTCCCGGGCGGGGGAGATGGGCCGCTTCTTCTGCGTGCAGATTTCCTTCTCGCCGCGGGGCCCGAAGCTGTCGACGAGGAGCGCGACGTATCCGCGTCCCCGCCAGTGTTCGGCCCAGAAGTCATAGGCCGTCGTCGGCTCGCGGCCATCCTGGCGCCACATGCCACTGCACCCATGCATCAGGACGATCGCGGGGAAGGGCCCGGGGCCCGTGGGGCGGTAAAGGCGTCCAGTCAGCTCGACGCCGTCGCCGGGAAAATGGACGGGCTCGCCCTGGGCCAATGCTCCGCCGGCCAGGAAGGCCAGGATGCTGGCAGCCCAGGACGCTGGTTTCACGTGGAACGTCGGGCTCAGCCCATGGGGCGGCGCGCGACGCAGTAGCTGTAGCCGAGGCTCCCGAGCTCCGCCTCGGTCATGCTGTCCGACTTGGAGGCGGCAAACAGCATGTGATTGAGGACGGACTCCGCCCAACTCTCCGCGACCTTCGTGACTGCCGAGGCCGGATCCTGGTTGGCGCGCTTGGCCTGCATGATCGCCTGGGCGTAGTAGGTCGCCACGCGACGGCACGCCTGTTGGACCTGCTGCGAGGCTTCCTGCGGATAGGCCGGAAGGGTGGACGCCAGCATGACTGCGGCGATGGTTGCCACTCGAATGTTGCGTTTCATCTTGCTCTCCCTATTTGCCGATGCAAAAGCGGCTGAAAATCTCGCCTAGGAGGTCGTCGGCAGTGACCTCTCCGGTGATGCGGCCCAGCGCCTGTTGCGCCAGGCGGAGATTTTCAGCAAATAATTCAAATACTTGTGATTCATTTCCCGCCTCGGCCAGGTAACGGCCCGCGGCTTCCAGCTCAACCAGGTGGCGTTCGCGGGCCATGAACAGGCCTTCCCCATGAGGCTGCCAACCTGCTGTTTGTAGCAGCCAGTCCCTCAGCAAGTCCACCCCGGCACCCGTCTTGGCCGAGAGCGATAGCCCGATCCCACGTCCGATCGGTGCTGAGCCGGAGACGCCACCGGCTAGATCGATCTTGTTTCGCGCGCGCACGAGCGGCATGTCCGCGGGCAAGCGCGCGACGATCGCGTCTTCATCCGAATGAGGCGCATCACTCGCGTCGGTGATGAAGATCGCCGCGCCGGCTTTCTCCACCGCGCTCCACGTGCGCGCGATGCCGATGCGTTCGACTTCGTCACCGCCCTCGCGAAGTCCCGCCGTATCGATGAGATGAATCGGCACTCCCTCGAGGCTGATCGTCGCGCGCACATGATCGCGCGTGGTGCCCGCGATTGGCGTGACGATCGCGAGATCCTCTCCAGCAAGGCGGTTGAGCAGACTCGACTTGCCCACGTTCGGTCGACCAATGAGAACCACCGTGAGGCCTTCGCGCAGCACTGCGCCCTGGCGTGCCTCGGCGAGCAATGCTTTCCATTGCGCGCGTGCGGCAGCGAGCTTGCGCCGCTGTGCCTCGATGTCCTCGGGATCGATCTCCTCCTCGGGGAAATCGATGCACGCCTCGACATGCATGCGCAGATCCACGACGGCGCCGACGAGCGCGTTGACGCGCCGCGAGAACTCGCCGTCGAGTGAGCGAGCGGCGCTGCGCGCGGCTTCCGCGCTCGAGGCATCGATGAGATCGGCGACGCTCTCGGCTTGCGCAAGATCGATGCGCTCGTTCAGGAACGCGCGCTGCGTGAATTCACCGGGATGCGCGATGCGCGCGCCAAGATCAACGCAGCGACGCAGCAACATCTGCATGACCACCGGACCGCCGTGGCCCTGCAGCTCGAGCACATCGTCGCCGGTATAGGAGTGGGGTGCGGGAAAGAAAAGCGCGAGGCCGCGATCGATCACCGCGCCGTCGGCGGCGAGGAAGCCGCCAAGTGTTGCGTGACGCGCCTCGGGCACGGTGCCCAGCACCGCCTTGGCGATCGCCTGCGCGTGCGGGCCCGCGATGCGAACGACGCCGATGCCGCCGCGGCCCGCGGGCGTCGCGATCGCGGCGATCGTCTCGGCGCCGGCGCCTACCGGCGGTTCTTCTTCAGCGCTTCTGCGGCCAGCGTGCGGTTGATGTGCCACTGCTGCACGATCCCGATCAGGTTCTGGACCACCCAATAGAGCACGAGGCCCGAGGGGAAGAACAGGAAGAACACGCTGAACATGATGGGCATGATCAACATGATTCGCGCCTGCACCGGATCGGCTGGCTGCGGATTGACCTTGGTCTGCACGAACATCGAGATCGCGTAGATCACGGGCAGGACGAAGTAGGGATCGGGTGCGGAGAGATCCTGGATCCACGCGAGCCATGGCGCGTGGCGCAGCTCGATCGAGGCGAGCAGCACCCAGTAGAGCGCGATGAACACCGGGATCTGCACGAGGATCGGAAGGCACCCGCCGAGCGGGTTCATCTTCTCGGTCTTGTACAGCTCCATCATGGCCTGGTTCATCTTCTGCTTGTCGTCACCGTAGAGCTGCTTCAGCTTCTCCATCTTCGGCGCGAGCACCTTCATCTGCGCCATCGAGCGGCCCGCCTTGGCGTTGAGCGGATAGAACACGGCCTTGATGAGCACCGTGAGCGCGATGATGGCCCAGCCCCAGTTGCCCAGCAGCGCGTGCAGCCACTTGAGCAGCCAGAAGAGCGGCGCGGCGAGAATGTGCAGCCAGCCGTAATCGACGACGAGCTCGAGACCGGGCGCGATCTTCTCGAGCTTGTCGGTTTCCTGCGGGCCGATATAAAGGGGCATGTTGATCGACGCGCTGGCGCCCGGTGCGATCGCTCCCATGGGGACAATCACGCCGGCGGTGTAGAGGTTGTCGCCGATCTTGTTGGTGAAGTACTCGCGCTCCACGCCCGCCTTCGGTGCCCACGCCGAAACGAAGTAGTGCTGGATCATCGCGATCCAGCCATCCTTGGCCTTCTTGTCGTGGGACTGCTTGCCCTTCTCGATGTCCTTGAAGTCGACCTTGTGGAACTTCGAGGCTTCCGTGTAGACGGCCGGGCCGGTGAACGTCGCGACGCCGACGAACGCGTTGGTCTGCGAGGCCTCCTGGCTCGGCGGATTGCTGTCGCGCAGGAACTGGAAGTAGGCGAAGGGAGCGAGCGGCTTGTCGCTCGCATTCTTCAGGCTGTACGAGACGTCGATCTCGTAGCGGCCGCGCTTGAAGACGAAACGCTTCGTGACTTCCGCGCCGTTCGCGTCCTTCGCGACGAGCGTGACCTCGAGCGTGTCCTGGCCATCAGCGAGTGCGAACGCCTTGGCCGACGCGGTGTACATCGCCTTGTGGTTCGGGAGTCCCTCGCCCAGCAGGCCCGACTGCGTCACGAAGAAATTCTTCGGATCGGGAGCCACGAGCGTGAGCGGCTTGGTGCGATCGAGCGCGGAGAAGACGCGCAGGAGCGTCACGCGCCGGATATCGCCACCCATCGTGTTGAGTTCGACTTCGAACATGTCCGTCTTCACGACGATGGCTTCGCCCGACACGGCGGTCGCGGAGGCCACCGTTGCCGCCGCTGCGGGGACCGGCGCCGTCGCGGGAGCCCCGGGCACGGACGACGTGGTGGGCGAAGTCGAAAGCGGGGTCGAAGGGGTCGGCGTGCCGATCGGCGCGGTGGCCGAAACCGGAGCGGGCGGCGCCTTCGGCGCGTTGTGCTTCTGCCACGCATCCCACAACAAGAGCGCGGAGAACGAAAACACGACAAAGGCGATAAGGCGCTGGGTGTCCATCATGTTGGCGGGTCTTCAGTTCAGGGGACGGGGTCGAACCCGCCCGGATGCCAGGGGTGGCAGCGGAGGATGCGGCGCGTGGCAAGCCACGATCCACGCACCGCGCCGTGACGCTCGATCGCCTCGACGGCGTAGTTCGAGCAGCTCGGAACGAAACGGCATTGCCGGCCCCACCAGGGACTCAGCAAGTACTGATAAGCCCGGATGAGGGCCAGCAGGACCGCACGCATTTCAGCGGGGGGCCTTTTCCAGCGCCTGGTCGAGCAGGCCGGAAATCTCGCGGGCAAGTTCCCCGGAGGAGACCTTGTCGACGCGATCGCGAAAGGCGACCACGAGGTCGAGGCCGGCTGCCTTGGCGCCATGGCGCCGGAAGAGCTCGCGAACAACCCGCTTGATGCGATTGCGATGGACGGACGAAGGCGCCACGCGACGCGACAGCGCAATGCCCAGGCGGGAGACGCCGGGGCGACCTGCAAGAACGTGGACTAGCGACCGGGTGCCGCGCGCCTTGCGCGGGCTGCGTAGGGCGGGGCCGAAAGACCCCTGCGCCGTGAAGCGGTGGCGCCGGGAGAGGCCCTCCTTGCGCGCGCCACGCGACATCGGTGTCAGACCGCGACGCGCTTGCGGCCCTTGGCGCGCCGGGCGTTGAGGACCGCGCGGCCGCTGGCCGTGCTCATCCGAGCACGGAATCCATGCGTCTTCTTCTTGTGGGCGTTCGAGGGCTGGAAGGTGCGTTTCATATCGATCCTTAAATAGGCGCTACCGCGCGCGAAAAGCACAAAATTATAGCGGATTAGGCCTTTCAGCGCCATTGCGCCATTGTATTCAAGGGCTTCTGTCGCTGTGGATAAGTGACGCCATTCCAGCTAAAATTTCAAATCGCTTCTTCGCATTTTCCCGACCCCCTCTCCTCACTTTCCGCGCAC